>NZ_JBHUXA010000002.1:0-494270 GCF_042669725.1 Nocardia sp. NPDC057227
CCCTGCCGCTGCGGCGGGCGCTGGCCGGGCGCGCCCTGGCGCGGCGGCATCGGCCTGCCGTCCTGCGGCAGCGGGCGGCCCGCGCCGGGCGGCGGGCCGCCGGGGCGCTGCGGCTGCGGCCTCGACTGGAAATCTTGCTGTGAAGCGCGCTGCGTACGGCCGCCGTGCGGTTCTTCGCCGTAGGGGGAACGCTCGTAGGGCGAATTCACTGACAAAATCTCCGTTGCTCGTATCTGTGCACGCTCATGGCGTCGGGTTCACCGCTCGGCGGTGTCACGGCTCCTCCGCTGCCTGCGCGGGAGAGCCGGTGCGCGGCTCATTCGGCCGCGCTGCGCCGGCCGGAGCCGGGCCGGTTCTCGCGATTCCCGCCGGACCGGCCGCGCCGCGGCGCCGGATCCGTGCCGAGGACGTACGACTGCACCAGGTGGTTCCAGTGGCACGAGCGGCAGACCTCGACCACGTGCACCGAGAACTCCTCCTTGGTGTCGGCCAGCCTGGCCAGCTCCTCTGGCGTTCTGGCCGACCCCGCCGTCTGCCCGAGCCCGTCACCGTAGACCCAGGATACGAGCGTCAGCTGCTCTTTCCGGCAGATGGGGCAGGTGACCTCGCTCCCCCGGCCGTGGAACTTCGCGGCCCGCAGGAGGTACGGATTGGCGTCGCAGACCTCGGCGACGGCGACCCGCCCCGCGTAGACGTCGGCGAGCAGCGACTTACGCCGGAGGGCGTAGTCGACCACCTGCCGCTGAATTCGCACGCCACCCAGAGTAGCGGTGCGGGGAAGCCCCCGCCCCGGCGCGGGCGCGGTGCCCCGGGCGGCAATCCACCGCCAACAGGCGCGTTTCCGGCCGCGGCATTCTAGGATTCTGCTGTGTCAACCGCCGCATCCGGCCGCATGCGAGCGCGTGACCTCGATCGCGTGAACGCATCCGGGCTCCTGGATGCCGCCTACGCGGAGGGGCAGCTCGGCGGCGACGAGTACCACGACCGGGCCGCGCAGGTCGCCGCCGCGAAGACGATCGGCGAGCTGCGCGCGCTGGTCGACGATCTGCAGCTGCCCGCGGCCAGGGTCAGGGCGGCCACCGATGGGGTGCGGGCGGGTACCGCGTGGCGCCCGCTGCAGGGCGGCGCAGGCCACTACCCCGGCCGCACCCGCGCGCGGAACGACGACCGCGAGCGCACCCGCGCCGTGCTCGACACCGCGCACGGCGAGGGCCAGCTCGCCGACGCCGAGCATGCCGAGCGGATCGAGCTGCTCGCCGCCGCCCGCTCGCTGGACGACCTCGCCGAACTCGTCGCCGACCTGCAGCGGGTCACCGGCACCGGGCCTGCGCCGCGGCAGCCGCCCAGCTACCGCGGCAGGCTGCGGATCGCGCTGGTGACCGTGCTCGCGCTGGCCGCCACCGTGGGCGGGTTCCTGATAACGCACCGCGACGAGGTCGCGGTACCGCCGGTGGCCTACCCGGGAGTCGCCGAACTCGGCGCGGTCGAGCCCGTCGTGATCGCGACGCCTTCGCTCGTCACCGCGGAGGGGCTCACCGAATTCCTGCGCCGCTACCGGGAGAAGTTCGGCGACCTGCAGGCCGACGAGGTCGACCTCTTCCCGGAGCACGCGAGCATCGCGCGCGCCCTCCCCGGGCAGCCGAATCGCCTGGTGCACTACACCTATCGCGGCGGCTTCGAGCAGGACCGGGACGTCACGACGCGCAAGGTGGAGACCCCGGTGGTCGATCTCGGCGTGCTCGACGCGAAGGGCATCGGCGCCGCGCTTGCCGCCGCCCCCGCCGCCGCGAACGTGCGCGACGGCACGGTCTCGCATCTGAGCGTCGAGCCGGTCAACACCGACTCCTACGCCAGGTACGGCCTGCCGCACGGCGTGACCGGGGTCGACCTCTCGGTGACCAACGAGTTCTCCGAGTCCGGCCGGTTGCTGCTGGATCAGACGGGGCGGGTCGCCAACGTCTGGCCCTTCAAGAATTGAACAGGAGCGAGCGGATGGCGCAGCGAACCGACGGCGTACGGGCGCGGGACCGCGACCGGGTGGATGCCTGCTCGGTGCTGGACGCCGCGCTGGCCGACGGCCAGCTCAGCACCGCCGAGCACGCCGCGCGGACCGCGACGGCCATGCGCGCGAAATCCTTCGACCAGCTGGACGCGCTGGTGGCCGACCTGCAGATCCCGGCGAACCTGGTGGACGCCCCGATCGTCCGGGTCGACCGGCGCACCCCGCGCCGCTGGCAGGCGCCGGTCGCGGTGCTGGCCTGCGCCGCCGCACTCGGTTTGCTGGCCGGGTTGCTGAGCAGCTGCGACGGCCCGGGCGGCCCGGCGGAGCAGGTGCCGATCCTCACCAGCGGGCCTGGCATCGGCTACTTCCTCGCCGAGTACCGCGCCGAGTTCGGCGAGACCGTGGTCGACGAGGCCACCTTCTACCCGGAGTACGTGCTGGTGGACCGGGTGCTGCCGGGCAGCCCGCAGAGCACCGCCGACTACCACTACGACGGCGGCTTCGGCCGGTACACCGCGAGCGACGGCCGCAAGCCGGACGAGCCGACCCTCGACCTCGCCGAGCTCGACCTGCCGAAGCTGGCCGGGTTGCTTGCGGGCGCGCCGCGGACGCTCGGGCTGCCGGACGGCACGGTCAGCCACATCATCGTCCAGCGCGAGGCGGGTGCGCGCGACGAGGACCCCCCGATCGTCCGGATCTACGTGCGCGGCGCGGACAACCGCGCCGGCTACCTGGAGACCACGCTCGGCGGCGAGCCGCTGGTGATCAGCAAACCCTCCTGACCTGTGATTCTACCGACAACGTAGCCCTTCCGCGTGCGATGTTATATCGGCCCGATATAGTGGTAAGTCGCATCCATCGGTTAGATCTGTCGACAAGTCAGGGGGTGAGGCCCGATGCTCGAGTTGGCAATCCTCGGGCTGCTCCTGGACGCACCCATGCACGGCTACGAGCTGCGCAAGCGGCTCACCGGCCTGCTCGGGCCGTTCCGCGCGTTCTCCTACGGGTCGCTCTATCCCACCCTGCGGCGAATGCAGACGGACGGGTTGATCGCGGAGGAGAGCGTCACCGGCGCGACGATGCGGCGGGCGCGGCGCGTCTACCACCTGACTCCGGACGGGCGGGAACGGTTCACCGAACTGCTCGCCGACACGGGGCCGCAGAACTACACCGATGACGGCTTCGGCGTGCACCTCGCCTTCTTCAGCCGCACCCCCGCCGCGGCGCGGATGCGGATTCTGGAGGGCAGGCGGCGCCAGGTCGAGGAGCGCCGAGAAGGACTCCGGGAGGCCATCAAGAAGGCGAGCGGCTCACTCGATCGCTACACCCGGCAGCTCCATCAGCTCGGACTGGAATCGAGCGAGCGTGAAGTGCGCTGGCTCAACGAGTTGATTGCCGCAGAGCAATCGACGAAGGCGGCACCACAGAAAGAGGGAAATATCGGCCATGAGTGACATCGACAAGGCTGACAACGCCACCGAAGTACGCGTCGCCATCGTGGGTGTGGGCAACTGCGCCTCGTCGCTGGTCCAGGGCGTGCGGTACTACCAGGACGCGGACGAGAACGCGACCGTGCCCGGGCTGATGCACGTCAGGTTCGGTCCCTACCACGTGCGCGACGTCAAGTTCGTCGCCGCGTTCGACGTGGACGCCAAGAAGGTCGGGTTCGACCTGGCCGAGGCGATCTTCGCCAGCGAGAACAACACGATCAAGATCTCCGATGTGCCGCCGACCGACATCACGGTGCAGCGCGGCCCGACCCTGGACGGCATCGGCAAGTACTACGCCGAGACCATCGAGCTCTCCGAGAGCGAGCCGGTGGACGTCGTCAAGGCGCTGAAGGACTCGAAGGCCGACGTGCTCGTCTCCTACCTGCCGGTGGGGTCGGAGGAGGCGGACAAGTTCTACGCGCAGTGCGCGATCGACGCGGGCGTCGCCTTCGTCAACGCGCTGCCGGTCTTCATCGCCTCCGACCCGGTGTGGGCGCAGAAGTTCGTCGACGCGGGCGTCCCGATCGTCGGTGACGACATCAAGAGCCAGGTCGGCGCCACCATCACGCACCGCGTCATGGCGAAGCTCTTCGAGGATCGCGGTGTGCAGCTGGACCGCACCATGCAGCTGAACGTCGGCGGCAACATGGACTTCAAGAACATGCTGGAGCGGGAGCGGCTGGAGTCGAAGAAGATCTCCAAGACCCAGGCCGTCACCAGCAACCTGAAGAAGGAGCTCGGCGCCAACGACGTGCACATCGGCCCGTCCGACCACGTCGGCTGGCTCGACGACCGCAAGTGGGCCTACGTCCGCCTCGAGGGGCGCGCCTTCGGCGACGTCCCGCTGAGCCTGGAGTACAAGCTCGAGGTCTGGGACTCGCCGAACTCGGCGGGCATCATCATCGACGCCGTCCGCGCCGCCAAGATCGCGAAGGACCGCGGCATCGGCGGTCCGGTCATCCCGGCCAGCGCCTACCTCATGAAGTCCCCCCCGAAGCAGCTCGCGGACGATATCGCCCGCACCCAGCTGGAAGCCTTCATCATCGGGGCCGAGTAACCAGGCACACCCGCGGAGACAACGCGCCGTGCGCGGCCGACCGGCCACGCACGGCGCGAGTCTTCAGTCCAGCGACACGTACACCTCGACCGAGGTCGGTCCCGTGTATCGCTCCAGCTCCGCGGTGTGCGAGCGCGTGATGGTTCCGGCCGCCTCGGCTTTCGCCACCTGCGCCCACGCGGTTCGCAGCAGGTCGTACGGCTTGTCCGAGACGACGAAGCGCGCGTAGCGCCCCTGCGGAATCCGCGTCAGCACGTCGCCGGGGTCGAGATCGTCCAGCCCCGACACCTCGTATCCGAGCACCGCGACCGCGTGATCGTTCTGCCCGATGTAGGCGGCGGCCCGGCTCACGGTCTTCTCCCGCGCCAGATACCGATCCCACGTGAAGTTCACCAGGTCGAGGTCGCGGGCAGCGACCTCCCGTCCGGTCAGCGGCACCGTCAACCCCGCGACCAGGATTTCGTCCAGGGTGACGAGTTCGAAGTCCACAGCCATGTCCTACCTGTTCCCGTGTTCGTCGGCCAGCGCCACGAACACCTCGACGGTGCGGGCGTCGGGGTACTGCTCGACATCGCCGGTGTAGGAGCGCACCAGTTTGCCCGCGGCCTCGGCGTCCCACACCGTGCGCCAGATGGAGACGATGGTGTCGCCGAGGTTGTCGCCGCTCGCGGTGAAGCGGGCGAAGCGTCCGGCGGGCACTCGGGCGAGCACGTCACCGGCCTGCAGGTCGTCCAGTCCACGGCAGCGGTAGCCGACGATGTGCGTGAGGTACGAGTTGATCTCCGGGGCGTGGTCGACGTAGGCCGTGGTCGGCGGCCCGGGCAGCCTGCGGGCGAGGTTGCGCTTCCACGCCTCTTCGACCTTCGCCCGCCGCGGTCCCTCGACCGCGAGCGCCGGGCTGCGAAGTACTGTTCCCGCCACCAGCGTCTCGGGACGGTCAACGACATTGAAATCCACCGGCGTAGCCCCTATGTCTCGTCTTTCGTCGTCGCTCGAGCGCTATCCTCCCGCATCGCCCGCCCGGCGACGCTGTCGGCCCCGCGCCCGGCGCGTCGTTCGCGGCTCGAGCCCTTCGTGCGGTTTCGTCGCAGGTCGGCGCGGTGCCGACCGGCCGGGACCACCGAGGTCCGGCCCATGCGTCGCTCTCACTCCGGTTAGCTCTCACTCTGGCCAACGATGCTGCCACGTCCGTGGTTCCGCGGGGACCGGGTAGGCGTAACCGTGATCTTGGCAGCAACACGTTCAGCGGCCGCTGAGACCGGGGAAGAGCTCGCCGGGCCGGGCCGGGCCGGAGGTGGCGGGCGGGATCACGATGAAGGGTTCCGCGGGCGCCGGGCTCGGCGCGGTGCCGGTCTCCGGCCCGAAGATGCCGAATCCGCCGCCGGGGGCGGTGGGTTGCGGTGGTGCGGCGGCGGCGGGGAACTGGTCGACGGGGGTGCCGTCGAGCGCGCCGTCCATGGTGTCCTTCCAGATGTCGGCGGGCAGCCCGGAGCCGTAGATGTCGCCGCCGCGGACGGTGCGCAGCGGCTGCGGCAGGTCGGTGCCGATCCAGACGGCGGTGGCGAGCGCGGGGGTGAATCCGATCATCCAGGCGTCCTTGTTGGCCGCGGTCTCGCCGAGCTGGGTGGTGCCGGTCTTGGCGGCGGACGGCCTGCTGCCTGCGAGCCCGTGGTTGTTGGAGTAGCCGGCGACCGGGAGCATGGCGCGGACGGTGTTGTCGGCGATGGCGCGGGAGATGCGCTGTTCGCCGCGGCCGGGGTCGCCGCGGTCGAGCAGGACCTCGCCGCCGCCGGTCACCACCCGCTGCACGAAGTAGGGCGGGTGGTAGACGCCGCCCGCGGCGAGGGTGGCGTAGGCGGAGGCCATGTCGATCGGGCGCACCAGGTACTGGCCGAGCACGATGCCGTTGTAGGGCGCGGCGCCGTTCTCGGTGAGCGTCTTCCCGACGCCGGGCAGCTCCGCCGGGATGCCTGCCAGGTGTGCGGCGTCGGCGATCGAGCCGGGCCCGTCCGACATGGACATGGTGAGCCGGTAGTAGACGGTGTTGAGCGAACGCTTCAGCGCCTCGGCGAGGCTGCACTTGCCGCAGCTCTCGCCGCCGACGTTGGTGATGGTGACGTCCCGGTCGGTGACCGGGCCGCTGTCGAAGGTCCGGGTGAGCGGGATCGCCTGCTGCTGCGCGGCGATGGCGGCGAAGACCTTGAAGGCCGAGCCGGTCTGCAGCGGGGCGGCGGCGAAGTCGTAGCCGGTGCCGTCGGCGCCGCCGTAGTACGCGCGCACCGCGCCGGAGCGCGGGTCGACGGAGACGACGGCGCCGCGCAGCTGCGGCGGCTGCGGGCCGAGCCTGCTCGTGACGGCGTCCAGCGCGGCCTGCTGCGCGCGAGCGTCGATGGTGGTGGTGATCTGTAGCGCGCCGGTGTTCAGCTGCTGCTCGTCGATGCCGGAGTCGGCGAGTTCGCGCAGCACCTGGGTGCGCAGCAGCCCCTCGGGGCCGAGCGCGGTGCTCGTGTCCGGGATGTCGGTGACCGGGATGATGTTCGGGAAGGTGGTGGCGTCGCGCTCGGCGGCGGTGAGCGTGCCGAGCTCGACCATGCCGTCGAGCACGTAGCGCCAGCGGTCGCGCAGCTGCGGCAGGTGCGTCTCCGGGGTCAGGATCGATGGCGAGCGGATGACGGCGGCGAGCACCGCGCCCTCGGCCGTGGTCAGCTCGGGCACCGGCTTGCCGAAGTAGTTGGTGGCGGCGGCCGCGATCCCGTACGCGCCGCGGCCGTAGTAGATGGTGTTCAGGTAGGCGGCGAGGATGTCGTCCTTGCTCCACTGCCGCGCCATCTTGGCGGCGATCACCAGCTCCCGCAGCTTCCTGGTGACGGTGCGGTCGTGGCCGAGGAAGGCGTTCTTCACGTACTGCTGGGTGATGGTGGAGCCGCCGCCCGCGTTGTCGTGGCCGAGCAGGTTGTCCCGGACGGCGCGCAGGAAGCCGCTGGTCGAGTAGCCGGGGTTGCTGTAGAAGTCGCGGTCCTCGGCGGCGAGCACGGCCTGGCGCACCGGCACCGGGACGTCGGCGAGCGGCGTCGGCGTGCGGTTGCCGTTCGGCGGCACCACGGTGGTGAGCACGGTGCTGCCGTCGGCGGCGAGCACGGTGGCGATCCGGGCGCCCTGCGCGTTCTCCGGGCTCGGGATCTCGGCGCTCCAGTAGACCAGCACGAAGAGCAGCGCGGGCACCGCGACGAAGACGACGGTGAGCGCCAGCAGCAGCCTGCGCAGCCGCTGGCCGCGGGTGCGCCGCGGCCGGACCGGCGCGCCGGGCGGTGTGCTCCCGCGAAGCGCGGCGCCGGGCAGCGGCTTCCAGTGCGCGGTCTCGTCGTAGACGGGCTGCGGCGTTCTCCGGGGTGCGGGGGGCTCTTCGGACGAGCTCACGAGCCTCTCCTTCCGAAAGCGGCGGCGAACTCCCGGTGCGGCTTCCCGCGAACCCGCGGTGACGTCCCCCGACTTTACCCGGTGGCGACGGCCGGATCAGCTCTTGACGCCGCCCGCGGTGAGTCCGGAGATGATCCGGCGCTGGAACAGCAGCACCATGATCACCAGCGGCACCGTGACGATGGTGCCCGCCGCCATGATCGCCGCGTACGGCTGCACCAGCGGGTCGTTGCCGGAGAAGCGCGCGATGGCGACGGTCACCGGCTCGGTGGCGCTGTTGGAGAGCAGCCGGGCCAGCAGGTACTCGTTGACCGCCGCGATGAAGGCGAGGATCGCGGTGGTGAAGACCGCGGGCGCCGCCAGCGGCAGCATCACCAGCCGGAAGGCCTGCAGCTTGCTGGCGCCGTCGATCCGCGCGGCCTCCTCCAGCTCCCAGGGCAGCTCGGCGAAGAACGAGGCGAGGATGTACACCGTCATCGGCAGCACGAACGAGATGTTCGGGATGATCAGCGCCTGGTACTGCCCGATCCAGCCGATGTCGCTGAACAGCTGGAACAGCGGGGTCACCAGCACGACCACCGGGAACATGGAGGCGCTCAGGATCAGCCCGGAGACGATGTACTTGCCCCGGAACTGGATCCGGGCCAGCGCGTACGCCGCCAGGATGCCGATGACCAGCGCCACCACCGTCGTCGCGAACCCGATGATGACGCTGTTCAGCAGCGCCTTGCCGAAGTCGTTGCCGCGGGTGGTGTCGAACGCGTTGCGGAAGTTCTCCAGCGTCACGTGCGTCGGCCACGGGGTGTTCTCGAACTGGTAGGCGGGATCGCGGAAGGCGGTCACCGTCATCCAGTAGAACGGCGCGAGCCCCCAGAGCAGCACGATCAGCGCGCCGAGGTAGAGCCGGACGGTGCCGAGCCGTTTGGACCACGGCTGCTTGTTCGGCACCGTGGTGCGGGTGGCTTCGGGCTTTCCGGTGTCGATGGCGGTGCTCATGCCTTGCGCTGCTCCTCCTGCGTGCGGACCGCGTTCGCGCCGAGGACCTTCACCAGCACGAAGGCTACCGCGAAGATCATCAGGAAGGTGATCGTCGAGAGCGCGGCCGCGCTGTTCGGCCCCTGCCGCACCTGCTCGACCACCAGGATCGAGAGGGTCTTGGTGGCCGGGTTGCCCAGCGTCATGATCGCGGGCAGGTCGAACATCCGCAGCGCGTCCATGGTGCGGAAGAGCACCGCGACCAGCAGTGCGGGCTTGAGCAGCGGCAGCGTGATGTGCACGAAGCGCTGCCAGGCCGATGCGCCGTCCACCTTGGCCGCCTCGTACACGTCGGCCGGGATCACCTGCAGCCCGGCGAGCAGCAGCAGCGCCATGAACGGCGTTGTCTTCCAGACGTCGGCCGCGATCACCGCGAAGCGGGCGGGCCAGGCGTCCGAGGTCCAGAGGATCTCGGTGCCGAGGAGCCGGTTCACCACGCCGTCGTACTGGAACATGAACTCCCAGAGCCGCGCGGTGACGGCGGTCGGGATGGCCCACGGGATGAGCACCGCGGCGCGCAGCAGCGCCCGGCCGCGGAAGGTCTTGCCCATCACCACGGCCATCGCCAGGCCGAGCACCACCTCCAGCGAGACGGTGACCACGGTGAAGAAGAGCGTGACGCCGACCGCCATCCAGAACTGCGAGCCGAGCGTTCCGGTCGGGCACGGCACCAGCCCGCCCGCGGCCTGGCACTGCTGCAGCAGCCAGTGCGTGTAGTTCGTGAAGCCGGCGCCGCCGCCCTCGACGAACATGCCGGTGGCCTTGTCCAGCCCCGGGTCCTTCTGGAAGGACATCCAGAGCGCCCGGAACACCGGGTAGCCGATGACCACCGTGAGCGCGGTCAGCACCGGGAGCACGAACAGCCAGGCCCGGCGGGACTTGCGCCACTCGGTGGCCAGCGCCGCGCCGAAGCCGGGTTCGCGTTCCCCGGATGGCTTTTCCTCGACCAGGGTGGCCGTTCCCGAAGGATCCGACACGTTCTCTCTCCTACGGGTGGTCTCTACGCCGGGCGTGCTCGAGCCGGTCAGTTACCGGCGGTCTCGATGCCCTTCTGCATGCCGATGATCGCGTCGTCCACCGACTTGGTGCCGTTCAGCGCGGCGTAGGCGTTGTCCTGCACGGCCTTCGACACGGCGGAGTAGAACGGGGTGACCGGGCGCGGCACCGCGCTCGCGATCGACTCCTTGAGCGCGGGCAGGTACGGCATCTGCGCGATCAGGGCCGGGTCGTCGTACATCGACGCGCGCACCGAGGGCAGCGCGCCGGAGGCGACGATCTGCTGCGCCTCCTCCGAGATCAGGAAGCGGAGGAAGTCGAGCGAGGTCGCCTTGTTCTTGGAGAAGGCGCTGATCGCGGCGTTGTAGCCGCCGAGCGTGGAGGCGCCGACGCCGTTCTCGCCGGGCAGCGGGGCCACCCCGAACTTCTCCTTGACCTGCGACGCGTCGCCGCCCGCCTCACCGAAGAAGTACGGCCAGTTGCGCAGGAAGAGCAGGTTGCCGTTGGCGAAGGCGTTGCCGCTCTCCGGCTCCTTGAAGGTGATCGCCTCGCGCGGGATGTCGCCCTTCTTGTAGGCGTCGACCAGCGTGTTCAGGCCGGTGCGGGCCTGCGGGCTGTCCACCGTCGGGGTCTTGCCGTCCGGGCCGACGAAGGTGCCGCCGTAGGCGTTGATCACCTCGGCGGTGTTCACCGTGAGGCCCTCGTAGGGGGCCAGCTGGCCCGCGTAGCAGCCGATGTTGTTGTCCCGCGCCACCTGGCACTGGGCGAGCATCTCGGTCCAGGTGCGCGGCGGGGTCGGCACCAGGTCCTTGCGGTAGAAGAGCAGGCCGCCGTTGGTGTTCCGCGGCGCCGCGTAGAGCGTGCCGTTGTAGGTGGCGCTCGCGACCGTCGGCGAGAGCAGCGCGGCGGTGTCGATCGCGAAGGTGTCCTTCAGCGGCTGGATCCAGCCCTTGGCCGCGAACTCCGCGGTCCACGGGACGTCGAGCGCGACGACGTCGTACCCGGACTGCTTCGAGCGCATGTGCTCGACCAGGTCGTCGTACTGCTGGTTGGCGTCGTTGGACTGCTCCTTGAACGTCACCTGCTCGTTCGGGTGGGTGGCGTTCCAGCGCTCGATGATCTGCTTCACCACCCCGGTCTCGGTGGTGTCCTTGCCCTCCACGTAGGTGATCGGGCCGCGGCCGTCGAGATTCTCCGACGTCGGGTTGCCACCGTCACCACTGGAGCAGGCCGACGCGAAGGTCGCCGTGAGCAGCGCCGCGGCGGCGATCGCCAGCGACGCCCGCGGCACCAGCGACGAACGGAGGGACGACACCTGCGGCAAAGCCATCACGAACACTCCCGGGTCGAGACGTGAGCGGCGGCACATCAGCCGACGCACAAGGCAAGATACATGGTGTTCATCGGAAGCGCTGGAGCGCGTTCCCCCTTCGGCCCACTCGCTAGGCTGGCCGGGATGACTTCGCCGAACGCGGTCCCGGACCGGATGCTCACCCGGATCGGCGGGCTGCTGCGCCAGGCCGAGTCCACCGACAACGAGCACGAGGCCGAGGCGTTCCTGGCCGCCGCGCAGCGGCTGGCCACCCGCTCGGCGATCGACCTTGCGGTGGCGCGGGCGCACGTGGCGGGCAGGCAGCGCCGCGCCGCGCCGATCCAGCGGGTGATTCCGATCGGCGAGCCGGGCCGGAAAGGTCTGCGCACGTACGTTCAACTGTTCGTCGCGATCGCCGCGGCCAACGATGTGCGCTGCGATGTCGCGCGGACATCCACCCAGGTCTACGCCTACGGCTTCGCCGGTGACATCGACGTCTGCGAGGCGCTCTACAGCAGCCTGCTGGTGCAGATGGTGCGGGCGAGCGACCAGTACATCAAGTCCGGCGGCTACCGCTCGGCCACCGTCGAGAAGGTGGTGGTGGAGCGGCGGTTCGGGCGCACCGTGCGCCGCCGGGTCGCCGCGCCGGTCGCCCCGGTCACCGCCCGGCTGAACTTCCAGGCGGCGTTCGCGGCCCGGGTCGGCAAGCGGCTCGCCGAGGTCAAGGCCGAGGTGCTGCGGGAGGCCGATGCGCCTGCCGAGGCGGGCGCGCCCGGCACCGCGATCGCACTGCGCGAGAAGGAACTCGAGCTCACCGACTTCTACCGCATGACCTCCGAGGCGCGGGGCACCTGGCGCGGTGCGGCGGCCTCGCTCACCCCGTCCGCGGACGCGCGCCGGGCCGGTGACCGCGCGGGCCGGGCGGCGCGGCTCGGCACCGCACCCGAGCTGGGCGCCCCGCGCGGCGAGCTGCCCGCGCCGTGACCCCGCGCGACAGCCAGCGCGCCGCCGTCTACGACGCGGAGCAGCTCGTGCGGGGAGCGTTCGAGCGGGCCGACGAATTCGGCAATCGCACCGTCGAGGTCTTCGGGTCGCGGCTCACGCTGCCGGTGGAGCGGCGGTTCGGGTCGGTGGAGTCGGTGGCCGGGTACGTCGAGCGGGTGCTGGCGTTGAACTGGGTGCGCGCGGAGTGGCCGCGGGCGGCCGTCCCGGTGCGGGTGCGGGCCAGGCGCGGGGCAGGCGCGGCGCACTACGAACCCGATGGCGCGGTGCTCGCGGTGCCGGTGGGGCGGGTGTGGGCACTGCGCGAACTGGTGGTGCTGCACGAGCTGGCGCACCACCTGGCGCCGGACTCCGCCGAGCCCGCGCACGGCCCCGCCTTCTGCGCCCGCTATCTGGCGCTGCTCGACGGCGTCGTCGGGCCCGAGGCGGCGCTGCTGCTGCGCTCGGCGCTGCTGGGCACCGGCGCCAGGATCGGGTGAGCGAGCCTCCCCGCGCTGCTCGGCCCAGCCGGATTCGCGCGGTCCGGCGGGACAGCGCCCGGCTCGGCCGGAGCCGGTGACCGATCTGTCCGTAACTGTCCGGTATCCGCCGGATCGGCCTACCCCTTGACCAGCGCGCGCACCCGCTCCACCCGTTCCAGCCACCACCGGGTGCGCTCCGGGTCCGGGTGCCGGTAGCGCTCCAGCAGCTCCGGATCCGGCACCGGCGGCGCGGTGGGCACCGCGAGGAACCCGTCCACCGGCAGCACCGGCTCGGCAAGCACGTCGCCGGTGAAGAGCGCCCCGGTGCCGAGCCCGCAGGCGTGCGTCAGCTCCGGCAGCGCCCCGGCCAGCGCCAGCTGCGCGCCGAGCCCGACTCCGGTCTCCAGCGCCGAGGACACCACGCACGGCAGCCCGGCCGCCGCGGCCACCCGCAGCGCCCGGTGCACCCCGCCCAGCGGCGTGCACTTGATCACCGCGATATCGGCGGCCCCCGCCACCGCGACCCGCAGCGGATCCTCCGCGCGCCGGATGGATTCGTCGGCCGCGATCGGCACCCCGACCCGGCGGCGCACCGCGGCCAGCTCCTCGATCGTGCGGCACGGCTGCTCCGCGTACTCCAGCCCGCCCGCGGCCCGGTCCAGCGCCCGGATCCGGGTGACCGCGGTGTCGACGTCCCACACCGCGTTCGCGTCGATCCGCACCGCGCCGCCCGGCCCGAGCGCGTCCCGCACCGCCTCGACCCGGGCGATGTCCTCCGCGAGCGAGTCCGGGTGGTCGGCGACCTTCACCTTGGCGGTGCCGCAGCCGGATTCGGCGACGATGCGGCGCGCCCGCTCCGGGTCGACGGCGGGCACGATGCAGTTCACCGCAATCCGCGTGCGCACCGGCTCGGGCCACCAGCCGTTCGCCTGCTCCAGCGCGGTGGCCAGCCAGTTCGCCGCCTCGCGGTCGTCGTACTCCGGGAACGGGCAGAACTCGCCCCAGCCGCACGGGCCCTCCAGCAGTACGCCCTCGCGCACGGTGATGCCGCGGAAGCGGGTGCGCAGCGGGATCGCGTAAACCAGCATGCCGGAATTCTGCCGCAGCGCCGGAAACCCCCGGACGCACTCGAGTAGTTTCCCGGTACCCGGCAGCCCGGTCCGCGCCGAATATCGATGCATGACGACCGCCTACCCCGACCCGCGGTACGGCGCCATGCCGCCCCCGCCGCCCGGTCCGCCCCCGCCGCCCGCGAAGAAGGAGCTGAACCCGCTCGACGTGACGCTCGGCATCGTGCTGTACTCCGTCGCGCTCGTGCTGGCGGCGTGCTCCGCCTACGCGACCGTCTTCTTCGCCTTCGCCGCCGATTCCTGCAGCTACGGCGGCAAGAGCTGCGACTACGTCGGCTCGGGGATGGGTGCCTCCTGGGGCGGCGCCGCGCTCGCGGTCGTCACCGGCGCGGTCATGCTCCCGATCGCCGCCTGGCGCCGCTGGCCGCTCTGGATCTGGGGCGTCGTCCCGCTGATCCTCGTCATCGGCGGTTTCCTCATCGGCTACAGCATCGTCTCGGCGGGGATCTCGGCGTGACCCGGCACGTCGCTTATCTCCCCTCGAGCACCCTCACCTGCGAGGATCTTCCCATGACCACCGCCTACCCAGCTCCGCACGAACCGCGGTTCGACTACGGCCAGCCGCCCCCGCCGCCCCCGCCGGGCCGGCGCCCGTTGAACGCGGCCGACACCGCGATCGCCATCGTGCTCTACGCCCTCGCCTTCCTCCTCGCGGTCTGCTCGGTCTTCGCCACCTTCTTCTTCGCCTTCGCCGCCGACGCGTGCACCCTCGGCCGGGACTGCGATTACATCGGCACCGGCATGATCGTCTCCTGGGGCGGCGCCGGGCTCGGCGTCCTGGTCGGCGCCGTGATGCTCCCGATCGCCGCCTGGCAGCGCTGGCCCATGTGGGTCTGGGGTGTGCTCTCGCTGGCGCTCGTCGTTGCCGGTTTCGGCATCGGGATCGCCATCGTTTCCGGCGGGCTGAGCTGATCCGGCTGCGCGGCGGGCATTCCGGCGGCACGCTGGAGGTGGTGAAGGGGGAGACATGGCTCGGTGGTTCGATTTCGCCTCCCGGCGCCCGGAGTGGCGCGACCCTCGCCCCGCCTCGCCGCTCGACCTGCTGCGCACGGTCGCGGGCGCGCTGTTCGCGCTGCTGGTCGCCGGGCTCGCCGTCGCGCTGGTCCCGCTCTACGGGCTCTTCGCCGACGAGCGCGGGGACGGCCTCGGCGAGGTGTGGCCCGCCGCGCTGATCGCCTGGGGCGGGCTGGTGTTCGGGGCGGTTGTCGCGGTGTCCCACGTGTGGGAGCGAGTGCGGTACGGCAGGCCGATCGGCTGGGGCCCCGCGGTCGCCGTCCCGGTGATCGTCGAGGCCTGGCTGCTCGGCCTGGTATTCGCACTCGCCCTCAGCGAACTGCGGTGATTACTACAGGGTTTCGATGATCATGGCGTTGGCGAGCCCGCCCGCCTCGCACATGGTCTGCAGCCCGTACCGCCCGCCGCGCTCGCGCAGTGCGTGCACCAGCGTGGTGGTGAGCCGGGCGCCCGACGCGCCGAGCGGGTGCCCGAGCGCGATGGCGCCGCCGTTGACGTTCACCTTGGCCAGATCGGCCCCGGTGTCGTCGGCCCAGGCCAGCGCGACCGCGGCGAACGCCTCGTTGATCTCGACCAGGTCGATGTCGGCCAGCTCCAGCCCGGCCCGGCTCAGCACCTTGCGGGTGGCCGGGATGACGGCGGTGAGCATCAGCAGCGGATCGTCGCCGACGACGGCGAAGCTGTGCAGCCGGGCCAGCGGGGTGAGCCCGAGCTCGGCGGCCTTCGCGCCGCTCATGATGAGCACCGCCGCGCTGCCGTCGTTGATCTGGCTGGCGTTGGCCGCGGTGATGTTCCAGCCGATCTCCGGGAAGCGGGCCGCGATCGCCTCGTCGTAGTAGGCCGGGCGCAGCCCGCCGAGCAGCTCCAGGCTGCTCCCGGTGCGGATGCCCTCGTCGGTGGCGAGCCCGGCGAGCGGCGCGAGCTCGGCCGCGAAGGCGCCGTTCTTGGTGGCGAGCGCCGCCTTCTCGTGGCTGGCCAGCGCGAACTCGTCCAGCCGGGTCCGGCTCAGCCCCCAGCGCGCGGCGATCAGCTCGGCGCTGATGCCCTGCCCGACCAGCCCCTCCGGGTAGCGCTCGGCGAAGCCGGTGCCGAGGATGTCGGCGGCGCCGAGCACGCTCGACCCCATCGGCACCCGGCTCATGGACTCCACCCCGGCCGCGATCACCACGTCGTAGGCGCCGGAGATCACGCCCTGCGCCGCGAAGTGCACCGCCTGCTGGCTGCTGCCGCACTGCCGGTCGACGGTGGTGGCAGGCACCGACTCCGGGAAGCCTGCCGCGAGCACCGCCCTGCGGGTGAGGTTCACGCTCTGCTCGCCGGACTGCGTCACCACGCCGCCGATGACGTCGTCCACCAGGGCCGGATCGATCCCGGCCCGGTGCACTACCTCGCGCAGCGAGTGGGCGAGCAGATCGACCGGGTGTACCCCGTGCAGCGCGCCCGTCGGCTTGCCCTTGCCGATCGGAGTGCGGACCGCTTCGACGATGACTGCGTCTCGCATCGTGCTTCCTTCCGTCCGGGGAGCCGTCTGGCTCTACCTCGACATAGCCAAGTCTCCGCTCTGGCATTAGTCGAGTCAAGTCAGCGAGGGTATGATGTGCGCCATGGCAGCCGTGATGGAAGGACCCCTCGCCGATCTCGCCGCCTGGCGGCCGACCGAGTGCTCGATCGCCAAGGCACTCGAGCTCGTCGGCACCCGCTCGGCGATCCTGATCATGCGCGAGGCGTACTACGGCACCACCCGCTTCGACGGGTTCGCCGCGCGGGTCGGCATCACCGACGCCGCCGCAGCCGCGCAGCTGCGCAAACTGACCGCCGCCGGGTTGCTCGCCAAGGAGCCGTACCGGGAGGAGGGGCAGCGCACCAGGCACGAGTACGTGCTCACCCCGATGGGGCGGGATCTGCTGCCCGTCGTGCTCGCGCTCATGCAGTGGGGGGACAGGTATCTGCAGGATGGGCCCGCACCGTTGCTGCTGGTCGAGGAGGCGACCGGGGAGGCGGTGCGGGTCGAAGTGCGGAGTGAGTCCGGGGCCGAGGTCGGGTTGGAGGGGCTGGGCGTCCGGTTGAACGAGGAGTTCGTCCGGAAGCGCCGCTAGCGGTCTCTCACAGCGCGCGGGTGCCGGTGCGCTCGGCGAAGGATCGCAGGCCGGGCAGAGCTGCGATGTGCGGTTTGTGGAGGAGGTCGGAGGTAATTCTCTGGATCGGTTTGCGGTAGTGAACTTCGTCGGGAGCGGCTTGTTCGGCGGCGCGCAGCGCGTGGTAGCACTGCTCGAATTTGCCCCATTGGTGGAAAGCACGCGCAATGTCGGACCAGTAGCGGGCGCGAGTTTCGGCCGACCGAATCGAAGCGGGGTCGATTCGCCGTGCGGTGTCGATGGCGGTTCCGGCGTCGCCGAGGACTCTGGCGATGCTGACCTGATAGAGCGCGACGGAGTCGGTCCCGAATCCGACGGCCTGGCCGGGGTGGTCGTGCTTGTTCCGGGTGGCGGCATGCGCCGCTTCGCCGATGAGCGTCCGCGCGCCGTCGCGGTCGCCCTCGGTGGCGGCGGTGTAGGCGGCGGTCGACAGTAGCGCCGCGAACATGGCGAGTTCATCGGCGTCTCGGTGTGGTTGCGGCTGGAGCGACGCCGCGGTGTCGACAATCAGTTGTGCGGCGGCGTTGCTGTGTCCGGTGCGGCGCAGCACGATCGCCCACGATCGACGAGCCTGGGCTCGGATGAGGGGGTCATCGACCGTATGGGCAGCCTGCATCGCGCGGTCGGCGGCGGTCCAGGCGAGTTGGTCGTGGCTGAATTCGACGCTGAGTTTGGCAGTGAGCACATAGGCGCGAGCGAGGAGAGCGCTCGCTACGGCGATGTCGTCGGTGGTGGCGCCGCTCGCGCAGGTCGCGGTCGCGGTGGACAGCAATCGGGGCAGACCAGTGGCGAGTGCGGTGTAGCGGCCCTGGTCGAACAGCGACTTGGCGGCCGTGACCTGCTGTTCCAGCCGCCGGAGCTGAACGGGGACGCCGACGGCGGGCACAGCAAGGAGCGCGCGTTCGAGCTCGTGCAGTGGGTCGGTCGGCTGTGCTGCGCGAGAGGAGGGCGTGACGCCGAGGGTGGTGACGGTGCCGGCCAGGCCGGTCAGCAGCGTACGACGGCGCATGGGTTCGGTCTCCTCGTCCGGGCCTGGGGTGAGCCCGACGATAGCCGTGGGCCGAAGGGGACGCGTGGGAAGTATCGGCGGGTCGGCCACTCCGAGTAGTTCCGGCGGAATACGCAGGGCTGCGGCGAGGCTGCGCAGCACACGCGTGTCGCGCATCGACTGTTTGCCGCGTTCGAGCCGGGACAGTGTCGAGATGGAGTAGTTGCTGCGGGCGGCCAGCTCGGCAAGGGTGAGGTTGCTGGCGCGGCGAACCGCTCGCACGACCGCGCCGGAGTCGCCGCGGGCCACGGCAGCACGCACCGCGTGGGTATCCCAGATCGCGCGGTCAGGGTCCATCGCCGTGTTTCCTTACTCGGACCGGGCTTCGACGATATCGACCACACCACGCACTGCGCCAGCGGCTTTGCGGATCTCGCAACAGCTTTCCCGGTGCCGCAAAGCCCGTGGTCGCCGAGCAGGGATTCGTCGTCTCCTGATAGTTGCCGTGGCAGCCCACCCGTCCCGCCGCGGCGCAGGAGGGACCATGACCAGCCACACCGCCTCGGGATTGCCGATCCCATACGCCCCGATGGCCAGCTCGGAGATGACCGTGACCGAGCTCGACCGTGCCGGTCTGCTGCACGCCGAACCCACCGCTCGGATCAGCAGGTTCGCGGTATTCATGCCTGCCGACCACCTTGGTGTGCTGCGCCCGATCGTGGTGGGTCGGGCGGCGGTGATCTCCCCGTTCGCGATAGTGCACGGCGGTGTCGCACTCGCCGAATACACCCTGATCGAGGAGCATGCGGTGATCGGCAAACCCGAGCACGGGTACGCGGTCGGCCGAATTCATCCCGGCATGGGTGCGGCGACCCTGCTCGGTGCCGGCAGCGTGATCCGTTCCGGTGCCGTCGTCTACGCCGATGTCGAGGTGGACGCGTCGACGGTGGTCGGGCATCAGTCGGTGTTGCGCACCGGTGTTCGGGTCGGCGCGGAAACCCTGCTCGGCCATCACCTGTGTGTGGAGCGCGGCACCTGGATCGGGCGCGGGGTGCGGTGCTCGCCGGGCTCGCACATCACCAGTTCCACGCACCTGGCCGACGGGGTGTTCCTCGGCGCGGGGGTGCGCACGATCAATGACAAGACTCTGACCTGGCGTGACCCGCACCGTGAACCAATTCTGGTCGCGCCGCGTTTCGAGACCGCCGCCAAGGTCGGCACCGGATCGGTGATCCTCGGTGGTGTCACGATCGGCGCGCGAGCGTTGGTCGGCGCGGGATCGCTGGTCACCCGCGATATCCCGCCCGGTGCGCTGGCTTACGGTCACCCCGCCCGCATACACGGGCGGGCGAGCCGATGACCGCGATCAGCTCGAGCGACGCCATCGGCACATGGCTGGAGCCCCTGCGGCCCCTGATCGATCCCGCGAGCCGTCTCGACTGGCCGCGGCTGGCCGCACTCGCCGCCGCCATCGATGGGGCCGCCGAGACCTATCCGATCGCCGCCGAGATCGGTCGTCGGCCCGGTGAGCAGTTGCGCGCGATCCGGATCGAATTGGCAAATCACGGCCTGCTCGACACCGATGGGCAGCCAGCACTGTTCGCCGTGCTGGCCCAATTCGTATGCGGATACCGGGATATCGACCTCCGCGACTGCACCGGTCTCGGCCATGGTGCGCTCGTCGCGCGCTACGGCGGTTCGGCGCTGCGCAGGCATTGGATTCCGCGTCTGCTCGCCGGTGAACTGGCGGGGATCGCGATCACCGAAGCCACCGGCGGATCGAATCCGGCCGCCACCAGGACCCGTGCGGTCAGCACACCGGACGGCACCTGGCACGTGACCGGCAGTAAGAACTGGATCAGCCGGTTGAGCGAGGCCGCGGTGTTCGTGGTGTTCCTCCGCGACCCCGACGGCGGTTTGGCGGCCGCTGCGGTCGACGCCGGGGAACCGGGTCTGCACCGTCGGCTCATCGCACCGGCCGGGCTCGCGGGCTGGGACTGGGGAATCCTGGACCTCGACAGCGTTCCGGTACGGCCCGACGACGTATTGCGTGGGAAGGGGATGACGCTGCTGCGCCGCCATTTCGCGGGGTACCGGCCGCTGGTGACCGCGACGGCGGTCGGCGGCGCGGCCGCACTGTTCGACTCGGTCACCGCGGCCTTGGCCGACCGGCATGCCACCGGTGGTGTGGCACGGCTGCGCGACACCGCGTTGCTGCCGGTCGGACGAGCCCACGCCCAACTGACCAGTGCCCTGCTCGGTGCGGCAGCCGCCGCCGCTCTCGCCGAATCCGGTCACCCCCGTGCCGAGCGATGGTCGGCGGGGACGAAGGCCAACGGCACCGATCTGGCGAACCGGGTCGCCGCCGACCTGATGCCGCTGGTCGGTGCGGCCGGGTTTCGCGCCGACAGTCCCTTGATCAAGATCCGGCGCGATCTCGGCGGGCTGATCTACGCCGACGGTATCCACGACAGCCTCTACCGTGCCGCGGGCAGACAGCACATCGCGCACGCCGATACCGTGACGTCGAGTCGACAACCCGCATCGCAGCGGTCGCCGCTCTCGGCCTGATCACACCGCCCGGGGGCGACGAACCGGTCAACCGATACGTCGCCCCTGCTCGCAGAGCACCGTTGCTCCCTCGTGCACCGCCTCGAGCGCCATCGCCAGCCGATCGGCCAACAGCGGTTTCACCCGTGCCGCGGCTTCGGCGAGGGTGTAGAACCCGACCGAGCGGATCTCTCCGGGGTGCGTGACCATGTCGGCAACGTCGGTGTCGGTGAGCACGCCGCCGTCGAAGACAAACACCACCCCCTCAGGCCGATTGTCCTGCGGGCGAACGTAGTCCACCATCAGCAGCCGGCCCACTGGCCGGTCCCAGCCGATCTCCTCGCGTAGCTCACGGCGCACCGCCTCCCACGGCGACTCGTCGGCTTCGACAGCACCGCCCGGTATTTCCCAATTCGGTTTGTAGGTCGTTTCCACGAGGATTACCCGGCTGAGCTCGTCGCGGAACAACATTCCCGCAGCCATCCGCTTGCGTGCCAACCCGGCCACGTACTGCTGCACCGGCAGCACCCCATTCGTGCCCGCTTCCGAACTCGATGCTGTGTTCACCCGCGCCACCCTAGCCTCGTGAATTCGCGGGGTTGGTGACGTGTGCTCCGGGCTCGACCGCCAGGTCTCCGGTCGGGGCAGGGGCATGCGCTCGCCGTCCTTTCCGAGTGAGCGGCCGCCGTTGCGCGACGGCCGCTCACTCGGCTGCGGAAATGCTTGAGGCTATGCCTGGCCGAACTCCCCGGCCTTGACCCCGGCGACGAATGCTGTCCACTCGGACGGGGTGAAGTCCAAGACGGGGCCGGCGGGATTCTTGGAGTCACGTACAGCAGTACGTCCACCGTCCAGGTGAGCAATCTCCACACAGTCCCCGCCCGCTTGGCTGAACGTGCTCTTGAACCAGCGTGCCCCGGTCAGGTCAGCGCTCACAATTCGTACTCCTCTGCGATTTGTTCCACGAGTTGCCTCGTGTTCTCCTCGTCCAGCGCTGTCGACTGGATGGACTTCAGGGCCGCCCGATGGCGTGCTATCGACTCCTCTTCCTCGAGGAAGAGCGCGCCGGTAAAGCCCTCCACGAAAACAATCGGTGGCTCCACTTCTCGCCGCGCGGGCAGCGCCGGAAACTCGAAGAGGGTGAAACTCTGGGTAATGAGTCCCGTGTGCGGTTCGGCCGTGAACGGAACGACACGAATGGAGACGTTGGGCGCCTTGCTGATATCCGCGATGTGTCGAAGCTGTTCGGCCATGATGCTGACGCTTCCGACTCGATGTCGCAGGACAGGTTCGGCGAGCAGCACCGAGAGCTGAAAATTGTCCGCCTCGGAGATTCGCTGCTGCCGACTCGCGAGGAGTTCCAGTCGCCGCTCTATGTCCACAAGCGACATAGCCGGGTCGGTGGTGGTCGCGATCCATCGGCGGTAGTCCCGCGTCTGCAAGAGACCGGGCAGCAGCGTCATCTGGTAGCTGTTCAGCCGGACGCACGCTTGCTCCAAGCTGGCGAAGTGGTCGAAATAGGGGTTGACCACATCCGCGTACGCCCGCCACCAGCCATTGGCTGGATCGCCCTTGGTCGCCCTGAGTTCCTGCAACAGCCCGAAGAACTCGTCGCGGACATCGGTGCTCGCACCGTAGAAGTCGAGCAGGTCGCGGTACTGAGCGGTGCTGATCCGCGCCGGTTTCCCATCCTCGACCCTGCCGATCGTCTGCTTGGACACCTCGATACACAAACCCGCTGCGAGCTGGCTCTTCCCTGATCCGTCGCGCAAATCTCGCAGGATCCGGCCGAGTGCCCGCCGCGGCAGTGTTGAGCCTGTCATCTGTCTTCCCTCCCTACAGAGTAGGTCCACCGCGGGCCGGGTCGTAGTGGACCGCCTCGCGGCGGACCCACTTTTAGTGGACCGCCCCTGAATGGACGTCCAACCAATTCGCTGGAACATCCTCTGCGAGCAGTCTATTCGCCACCGATCTGGGTTGTACTGAATCGGCACCGCTACGGCGATCAGCCGGTGGCGGTGGGGAAGAACCAGACCTGTGAGGAAGTCATATGTCCAGCGCGCTGCCGCAACGAATGCCGTTCCCGCGGCGAATCGGCGAGTGCCGGACGCTGCCGCTTCCCCTGCTTGTCCACTTCGCCGCGGCGCTCCGCGAATGGGCAGGCAATCCCGAAACCACCCCGGGCGCGGTGCCGCGTCCTGCGTCCGGGGTGAAACCACCCGTTTCGCTGCGCGAAGCGTTGGAGATGGCGCGATGACGGCCGAGCAGTCCCCGGCCCCCGATCAGCCGGACGTGCGGGTCTCAGTGCTGGTCGGCATCGGTCCGGAGAAGGTCGAATTCCGATACCGCGCCTGCCTCACCGCCGCGACGGCGTTCCTGCGCGAGCTGACCGGCCGCACCGATATGTGCGCAGCGTTGAGCGGCAATCCGAGCGCCGACCTCCGGCGGCTCCCGAACGAAAGGTTGTACCTGCTGTGAGGTATCCGGAGCGGCACACCGCCGGAGAAGCGCAGAGCGGCCCCAACCTCAACGCGGCCGGGGAAGCGCTCATCGTTGGCGGCCCGCAGTTGCCTGCGGCCGGGAGCGCTGCCGCATGACGCTCTGGACTCTCGCCCTCCTCGTTCCCGGCGTGCTGACTCTCCTCGGACTCGCGTTCTGGCCCAACGACAATGATGACCGGAAGCAGCTCACGTATGCCACCTTCGACCACCCCTACAAGCACGACGGAGCCGCGGAGCGAACTCCCGCCCCAGCGGATTCTGGCGGAGTACGAAGTGGCCTGGCAGGACTACAATTCCGCACTCGCCCACTGGTTCCGGTGCGCCAAGCCGGAGCCGCGCGAGGTCCGCGTAGCGCTCATGACTGCCCGGGCGCGATTCCTGGAAGTCGCGGCTGTCGGCATCCGGCTCAACTGACTGTGAACAGAACTCGCCCAGGCCAGATCGGGTTCTGAGGGGTCGGACTGCGGGGGCGCGGCCCGACGACCGCGCCCCGGCACCTCAGTTGAGCCGGCTCCCGTTCGCCGCGTCGAAGAAGTACACGTGCTCCGCGGCGACCCCGAGCTGCAACTTCGCCCCCTTCGGCGGCGGATTCCGCCAATCCGCCCTGGCGACGACCGTCTCGTCGGCCGCCCCAGTCGGCGAATCACCGAGCGTGCGCCCGTAGAGGTAGGCGTCGGAGCCGAGCTCCTCGACGACGTCCACCTCCATGGCGATGCCGGAATCGCTGCCGAGCTCGAAGTGCTCCGGCCGGATGCCGACGGTGAGCGCGCCGGAGCAGGCGTCGGTCACCGAGCGCGGCACCGGGATCGGGCAGCCGCCGAGGTGCACCGCGCCGTCGCTGACCGGGAGGGTGAAGAGGTTCATCGCCGGTGAGCCCATGAAGCCGGCGACGAAGACGTTGGCCGGGTCGCCGTAGAGGTCGCGCGGGGTCGCGCACTGCTGCAGCCTGCCGTCCTTGAGCACCGCGACCCGGTCGCCCATGGTCATCGCCTCGACCTGGTCGTGCGTGACGTAGACCGTGGTGGTGCCGAGCCGCCGCTGCAGCTGCGCGATCTGGGTGCGGGTCTGCACGCGCAGCTTGGCGTCCAGGTTGGAGAGCGGCTCGTCCATCAGGAACACCTGCGGCTGCCGCACGATCGCCCGGCCCATGGCGACGCGCTGCCGCTGCCCGCCGGAGAGCGCCTTCGGCTTGCGCTCCAGGTACGGCTCCAGGTCGAGCAGCTTGGCCGCCTCCAGCACCCGCGCCCGCGTCTCGTCCTTGGCGACCTTGGCGAGTTTGAGCGCGAACCCCATGTTCTCCGCGACCGTCATGTGCGGGTAGAGCGCGTAGTTCTGGAACACCATCGCGATGTCGCGGTCCTTGGGCTCGGCGTGCGTGACGTCGTCCGCGCCGATCAGGATGCGCCCGTCGCTCACCTCCTCCAGCCCGGCCAGCATGCGCAGCGAGGTGGACTTGCCGCAGCCCGACGGGCCGACCAGGACGAGGAACTCCCCGTCCGCGATCTCCAGGTCGAGGCGGTCGACGGCGGGGGTGGGGTTGCCCGGGTAGAGCCGGGTGGCGTGTTCGAAAGTAACCGTGGCCACGGTGAATGACCATCCCTTCACCGGCAGGAACGTGCCGGACGATCCGAGTAGGGGAATCGGCGGGGATGTTATCGGGTGCCTTCGTCGCGCGCACCGGGCAGGTTCACCAGGCGTCGACCTCGATCGCCCGCTCGACCAGGCCGTAGCGGTGCACGGCGCTCTCCAGCAGGCCGCCGAGCGCGATCCCGCCGCCGGGAAAGCGGATCAGCGGCGGCGGCTGGACCGGCAGTTCGGCGCCGGCGATCAACGCGCCGTTGGCCGCGGGAGTCAGGCCGGGGACGGTCGGGTGGTCGTTGCCCGCCACCGCCGCGATCCGCGTCGCCAGGGCGGTCGCGGTCTCGGAGGTGTCCGGGTCGGGTGTGGTGAAGGCGCCGGAGTTCAGGCAGACCTCGATCAGCTCCGCCATGAGTCCCGGGTCGGCGATCCGCACCAGCCATTCGAAGAGGAATTCCAGCACCTTGCCCTGCCCGGCGGACCACGCGGCGCGGTCCGGCGCCGCGCTGAACTGCTGCCGCTGCCGGTAGAAGAACAGAATCGCCGGACCGGCGAGATCGAGCACCGGGGTGATGTCGTCGTCGGAGCGCGGGCCGAGCGCCACACCGGCGAGCAGGTCGCAGCGGGCCATCTCGAGCGTGTTCCCGGCCCGCTCGGCTGCCTTCCTGGCCTCCGCCAGATGGTGCAGCGTCGCCCCCTCGTTGCCGAGCATGCCGTTGATGTGGGCGATGTTCCGTTTGAAGAGCGTGGCATCCGGTTCGAGTTCCGGATGCTGTCGGAGGTAGCCGTACGCGCTCTCCAGGAGGGGCAGCGCTTCGCGGATTCGCCCCACCCGCATCAACGCGCTACCGCGGTTCCCCCGGCACACCATGCTCCTGGCGTGATCGCCCAGCCTGGTGAAGATCGCCTCCGCGGCGGCGAATTCCGCGAGTGCCTCGGTCAGCCGTCCGCGCCGGGCGTGCAGCCCCCCGAGATTGCCGTGCAGCGCCCCCGCCAGGTCGTTCGTCTCGCCGGGGCGGAGCGCCCCGAGCGCTCGCTCGAACGCGGCGACGGCGTCATCGACGCGGTCGACGGTCTGGTAGAGCACGCCGAGTTGATTGTCGATGACTGCGACGTCACCGACGTTTCCCTCGGCGGCCAACGTGGCGCGGGCTTCGAGCATCGCCTTCTCGGCGTCCTGATACCGGCCGCTGCGCATGCGCGCCATGGCCTGGGCCTGCCTGCAGCGGCTCAGGTTCGCGGTCTGGTTCAGCTCGAGGTAGATCTGCTCCGCGGTGCGCAACCAGCCGTCGACGCCTGCGGGGTTTCCCGCGTTCAGATAGGTGACCGCCCGATACGTCAGGCAGTCCGCGAGTGCGAGGCGATCCGTTCCGCTCTCGGTGATGGCGAGCGCCAGGTCCAGGTTTCTCGCGCCATCGGCGAATCGGGAGCGGCCGAACTGCAGCCCGCCGAGGCTGGAGAGGCACAGCGCGTAGCGGCTCCGATCGGTGCCTTCCAGGATCGGCGCGGCCCGCTCGAACAGCGCCTCCGCGGTGTCGATGGCACCCCGCATGGTGTGCACGGTCGCGATCAGGGTGTCGCACCAGGCGCTTTCGCTGTCGTCGCCTGCTGCGGCCCAGCGGTCGCGCGCCTTCTGGTAGGTGGCGAGTGCGGGCTCGAGCCGACCGTGGTTCGCGAGGGCCCGTGCCTCGTCCACCAGCGCGTCGGCGATGTGATCTCGCGGCACGGGCTCTCCTGTTCGCTGTGGTACGGGACGGCTGGTCGATCGCGCCGAGATCCGACGGTCACCAGGCGCCGACCAGCACATCGCGCTCGATCGGGCCGTAGCGGTCGGCGGCGCTGCGCAGGTAGGCGTCGAGCACGATCCGGCCGTCCGGGGTGCGCAGCAGCGGCGGCGGGCGCACCGGGAGCTCGGCGCCCGCGATCAGCGCGCCGTTGGCGGGGATCGGCCGGATCACGGGCACCACGTGCCTGGCGGTGTCGTCCACTTCCAGCGCGGCGGCGGAGATCTCCGCGGCCAGGGCGGCGCCGGGGCCGTCCGGCGGCAGCTCGGTGCCGGTGCTGAAGGCCGACGAGTTGATGGCGTCCTCGATGAACTCGGCCATCAGCCCGGCGTCGGCGGTGCGGTCGATCCAGCGCACGATCTGCAGCCGGAACTCCTCGTTCGCCGTCGCCCACGCGGCGCGGCTCGCCGCCCTGGTGAACTGGTGGCGCTGCCGCTGCAGGTAGAGGACGGCGGGCAGGGCCAGGTCGAGTGCCGGACCCAGGTCGGCGTCCGGGTCCCCGGCGAGCAGCCCCGCGGCGAGGATGTCGCACCGGGCGACCTCCAGCGTGGTGCCCGCGGCGAGTGCGGCAGCACGGGCGGTGGCCAGGTGCCGGAGCCCGGTGGCGTCGTCGCCCGCCACCAGCTCGGCGACTGCGATATTGCGCGCACACGCCGCGCTGTGCCGGTGGAACTCGGGGTGCGCGCGGAAGTAGGCGCTCGCCGCCTCCAGGAGCGCGATCGCCTCCCGCTGCCTGCCGAGCAGAACGAGGACGCCACCGCGGTTGGCCCGGCAGTTCGCGACCGCGAACGAATCGCCGAGCGGGACGAGCGCGGTCTCGGCGGCGTGGAAGTGCCGCTCCGCCTCGGCGTACTCGGTGCGCCGCAGCAGCAGCCCGCCGAGATTGGATTCGATACCCGCGCGCAGGGCGGTCAGCCCCAGGGTGTGCGCCGCCCGCAGGGCGCGCTCGAAGGCGGGCTCGGCCGCCGCCAGGTCGCCGGATTCGGTGTGGACGAGGCCGAGCAGGTTGTCGCAGACGGCAACGTGCCTGAGGTTGCCGTGCGCCGCGAGCACCGCGCGGCACTGCAGGAGCAGCCGCGCCGCCTCGGCGAACCGGCCCGCACCGTAGGCGGCGACGGCGCGCCACTGGGTGCAGAGCGCGATCTTGGCAGGCATCCCGGCGACGGTGAACAGCTCCTCCGCGCGGTCGAGATCGTCGCTGACGGCGGTCACCGCACCGTTGTAGAAAGACACCGAGGCGCGCTGGAACAGGCAGTCGCCGATCAGCTCCCGGTCGTTCCCGCGTTCGGCGTACGCGAGCGCGGTCTCGATCGGGGCCGCGGCCTCCGCGTGCCTGGACTGCTGCATCCGCAGCACGCCGAGGAACATCTGGTTCTTCGCGTAGCGGGCCGGGTCGGCCCGGCGCAGCGTCGGCGCCGCGCCGACGAGCAGCGCCTCCGCGGTGCCGTAGTCGCCCTCCGCCATGTACGTGGTCGCGATATTCGTGTCACACCAGGCGGTTTCGGCGCGCTCGCCGGTGCCGAGGTGGTGGGCGCGGATCTCCGAGTACAGCGTGCGCGCCTCGGGGTAGCGGCCGAGATCCTCCAGGGCGACCGCCCGCACCTCGCGGATGCCGAAGCCGAGATCGGGGCGTCCGGCCGCGGCGAAGGCGCCCTCCGCCTGCTCCATGGCGCGCATCGCCGCATCGATGCGCGCGCTCGCCAGCAGCGCTGTGCCCGCGCGGAACCAGCAGCCGCCCGCGTCCCCGTGCCTGTTCAGTGCGGTGTACCCGGCACCGGCGCGGAGCAGGGCGTCGGCGGCGGCGGCGCGCTGCCCGGCCGCGTCGAGCAGGTCGCCGATCTGTTCGTCGCACTCCGGGAGTTCCCCGGGGTGCCCGCTGGATTCGAAGAGCTCGCGCGCCACCCGGAACCGGCCGAGTGCCTCGGCCTTCCGTTCCAGCTCCACATCGGCCATCGCGGCCAGGAATTCGCAGCGAGCCTGCTCCTCGATCCGCCCGGCGAGCCGGTAGTGCCCGCTCGCGGCGATGAACAGCGTTCGCGCGCGCGCCTTGTCGTCGAATTGGAGTGCGATCTCGGCCCCCGCCCAGTGCGCGTCGGCGGCGTCCTCGTGCTCATCGGCCTGCCCGAAAAGCTCGGCGGCCGTCGCGAAGGCCGCCGCGGCCGGTGTCCACTCCTCGTCCGCCGCCAGGGCGGCGGCCAGGTCGAACTCGCACGCCGCGGCCTCCGGCAGCCTGCCGATGCTCCGGTTCACCTCGCTCGCCCGCCGCAGCCAGCCTCTCGCGCCGCTCGAATCGTCGAGCGCGTAGCAGGATTCGGCCGCCAGCAGGGCACAGACCGCGGCGAGCTCGGTGGGGCCATCCGCCCGCAGCAGCTCGAAGGCCGTGGTCGCGGCGATCACCGCGCCGCGCTGATCGCCGGACTCCGCGGCGCCGAGCGCCGCGTCGAACAGATACTCGGCGCGCTCCCTGCGATCTTCCGGCCCGGTCGACACCGGTCCGACTCTGCCAGCCGCGCCACCGGGTGTCTGTCCGCCGAGCGGCCGACCCGCATGGCGAGCTTCGGGGAATCGGTGGGGATGTTGTGCGGCACCGACCCCGGCGCCGCTCGACACGAAGGGAGATGTGGCGATATGCCACAGCGCCACACGCCGCCGGGCTTCACCGGCGCGCTGCGAACTTTCCGGGATACGGCGGAGTACGTCCCCGCCTACCGGGATTTCCTGCGCAGGCACAACATCGATCCGGACGACATCCGCACGGCGCGCGACTTCGCCGAGCTGCCGCCGGTCACCAAGGACAACTACATCAACGCCTACCCCCCGCACGAGCTGCTGCCGCTCGGCCGGATCAGCGGCGCCGAGACCTGGTCCGCCAGCTCGGGGAGCTCGGGGCGCCCGACCTACTGGGCCCGCGGCACGGTCGCGCTGAAGCAGTCGATCGAGCTGCACCGGCGGATCCTGCGCGCCATCGACGCCGACAGCGGCTCGGTGCTGGTGGTGGTGGGGTTCGCGATGGGCAACTGGATCGGCGGCACCTACACCTACCAGGCGATCACGGGCCTGCACGGGCGCGGTGTCCCGGTGTCGGTGATCACCCCGGGCGCGGATGTGCCTGCGATCCGCGACGCGATCCGGAGGCTCGGCCCGCACTACACCACGGTGGTCGTCGCCGGGTACCCGCCGTTCCTGCGCGACGTGCTCGACACCGACGACCTGGAGCTCGGCGGCGTCGACCTGCGGCTGCTGATGGCGGGCGAGAACATCAGCGAGCCGTGGCGGGACAACGTGCTCGAGCTGGCGGGCAAGCCGGGCCGGTTCGACGCGTCGTGCCTGATCTACGGCACCGCGGACCTGGGAATGGTCGGGCACGAGACGGCGTCTACGATCGCGGTGCGCAGGTACACCATCGAGCACCCGGAGATCCTCGGTGGCGCGGCGGCCATGCCGACCCTGGTCGAGGTGGATCCGGCCTACCGATACGTCGAGACCGATGCGGAGGGGCAGCTGCTCTTTACCGCGGCGCCCGGCACGCCCCTCATCCGCTATCGGATCGGGGACCAGGGCGCCGTGCTGAGCCCGGGGCAGTTGCGCGCTTCGCTGCGCCGAGCCGGGTGCCCGGACGAGCTGCGGCCGTCGGTGCGCGGCGCGCGCTATGTGGTGCTGCACGGCCGCAGCGGCGTCGCGGCGACGTTCTACTCGGTCAAGATCCCGGACGAGGCGCTCCGCGCCGCGCTCGCCGATCCGCGGCTGACCCCGACGCTGACCGGAAAGTTCCTGCTCGACCGCGTCGACGACGAGCGTTTCCGTTCGGAGCTGCGGCTCCGGGTGCAGCTGCGCCGCGGCATCGCCCCCGGCCCCGGGCTCGCCGAGCTGGTCGGGCAGGTGGTCGTCGACAGCCTGCGCCGGGTCAGCAGCGAATATCGCGAATTGCACCGCACCTACGGCGCGGCGGCCGAGCCCGAGGTCGCGCTGGACCACTTCGCCGCCGACGGGTACGGCGGCCCGATCAAGCACCGCAGCCGGAGGGCCGCCGCATGACCGTCGAAATCCTGCACCCCCGCGTCGATGCCGAGCGCATCGCCGCACTGCGCGCGCCCGGTTCCGGGGTGCGCTACGTGGACGGCTGGATCGGCATCGACGCCGATCCGGCCCTCCGCGGCCCCGCGGGCGGCGCGTTCCACCCGGACGACCCCGCCTCGGTCGAACGGGCCAGCCGCTACGTCCTCTTCCCGTGGCGGCGCACCCTGGTCCGGCTGCCGGACTCCGGGCTGTTCCACCGGGTGCGCACCACCAGGAACCGGCACCTGATCGACGCCGGTGAGCAGCGCCGCTGGCGGACCGCCCGGATCGGGATCGCCGGGCTCAGCGTCGGCGGCTCGGTGCTGACGGCGTGCGCGCTCACCGGCGCGCGCCGCTTCCGCCTGACCGACCCGGACACCCTCGCGCTGAGCAACCTGAACCGGCTCACCGCGTCGGTCTGCGACCTCGGCGCCGCCAAGACCGAACTGGCCGAGCGGCGCGTGCTCGAGCTCGACCCCTACGCCGAGACCGCGCGCTTCGACGCCGGGTACCGGCCCGAACTCGCGGCCGAATTCCTCGGCGCGGGCGCGGATTCGCTCTCGGTGCTGTTCGAGGAGATGGACGACCTGCCGATGAAGGTCGCCATCCGGCTGCAGGCAAGGGAGCGCGGGATCCCGGTACTGATGGTGACCGACAACGGCGACAACGTCATCCTCGACGTCGAGCGGTTCGACCTGGACCGGCGCTACCCGCTGTTCCACGGCAGGGCGGGCGATCTCGGCCGCTTCACCGAGGCCGATCTGCGCGAGCCGCGCACCCGCGCGGCGCTCGCCACCGCGATCGTCGGCACCGACGTCACGCCGCGGACGCGCTTCTCGCTGAGCGAGGTCGGGCGCACGCTGCCCACCTGGCCGCAACTCGGCACGGCGGCGGTGGCGGCGGGGGCCTTCGGCGCCTTCGCGGCCCGGATGCTGGTCTGCGGCGCCGAGCTCGAATCCGGCAGGTACCGGCTGGATCTCGATCGCGCGGTGTTCGGGGAGGCGGCCGACCGGGCCGACCGCTGGAACGAGCTCGGCGCCGAGGAGTTCGCGGCGCGGCTCCGGACCGGGTGAGCGGTGCGGGACCGGCGTTCAGGCGCCGGTCCCGCTGAGCCCGTCCAAGGCCATCGCGGCGGCAAAACGCGCGTTGACCTCGGCGGACTCCGTGCGCCGGGTGAAGCAGCGCATCAGCACGGTGTTGGTCATCCAGGCGGCGAGGTCCTCCGCGGACCAGGCATCGGTCAGCTCGCCCGAGCGCTGACCGGTCCGGACCACCTCGGTGATGATCCGCGGCAGGTGCAGCTTCTCCTTGACCGAGCGCATCCGCTCGGACTCGCCGTAGGTGTCGTGCGCGACGGCGAGCAGCAGGGCGTCCATGAACACCGTCTCGTCCGCCACCAGCTGGGCGCAGCCGGTGAGGAAGCGCTCGATGGTCACGCGGACGGGCTCGCCGAAGGCGACGGCGTCGTCGACGGTGACGGTGAGGGCGTCGATCCGGGAGCGCAGTGCCTTCTCGATGATGTCGATCTTGCTGGAGTACAGCAGGTCCAGCTTGTCCCGCGGCACCCCGGCCGTCTCGGCGATCAGATCGAGGCTGGTGTTGAAGTACCCGCGCCTGCCGAACTCCCGCTGCGCCGCGGCGATCACCGCTGCCCGCGGATTCGCGGGCAGCGGGACGGCCGGTGCCTGCTGCGGGAGGGCGTCGCCGAGGGCGCGGTGCCGCTCGTCGAAGTCGACGGCGCCGGTCAGCAGCGCCTCCAGGGCGTCCGCGAGCAACTCCGCGCTGACGTTCGCCGGATCCACCCGCATCCGCAGCTGCACCCCTTCGATCAGGGCGTTCATCACCAGGGCGACGGTGCGTGCGTTGAGCGGCCTGCGCAGCGTCACGCCCATCTTCTCGAAGGCGACCTCGAGCACGGCGTGCGCGATCCGGTCGCGGCTGCGGTACGAGTCGATGACCCTGGCGTTCACCGTCGGGGCCGACGGCGCCAGCCAGTGCGCGAGCAGGTGCCCGGTGAACCAGCGGGTGTCGGTGAGCGCGGCGTAGCGGCGCAGCACGAGCGTGCGAACAGCGCGCAACCCGTGCTGCCCGTCGGCCGCCAGGCCCTCGGCCTCGGCGCGGAGCTCCTTCTCGTCGTACGGAACGGCGGGCGGCAGCGCGGCGACGACCGCGTCCAGGAAGTTGTCCTTGACCTTGAACTTGCGGTGGAACGTCGCGGGCGCGGTGCCTGCGGCGAGTGCCACCAGGTTGCGGTTGAGCCCGCGGTCGAGCACCTGCGCGGGTTGATCGGCCAGCAGCCGCAGCCCCGCCTCGATGATTCGCCCGGTCAGCGGATCGTCGGCCATCAGTGTGTAACCCCCTGGTACAGCGGCATCCCCGTTTGCGGACGCGGCGATTGTCTGCGCTGGTCACATCCGCCGCCGAGTCGAATGCGTTACAGCGCGTGAGACCGAATTGTCTCACGGGAGAGATAACCGCCTCGCGAGGCGGAGTGAAGCCGGGACCGAAAAGGGGTCTCATGAAATGGAACCCGAGATCACCTGCCGACTCGGCAGCAAACGAGGAAGATGTCTGATGAATACGACGCGCGGCTCCGAAGCGAACGAGCCGAACCGCCGCTACGCCGACCCGAAGCTGAGCCGCCGCGAGGCCGAGGTGCTGGTCGAGTGGATCCTCGCGGACACCAAGGATCAGGTGGCCCGCAAGCTCTACCTGGCGATCGGCACGATCAATACCCATCTTTCCAGGAGCAGGGCCAAGTACGACAGCGTCGGCCGCCCCGCGAATACCAAGGCGCAGCTGCTCGCCCGCGTTCTGCAGGATGGGCTGCTCGATCTGGAGAAGATTTAGACCGGTCGGTAATTGCCCGCCTCGCTGTCCGCCATTCGAACGACCTGGTGGTCGAAATGCAGACACCGCCGCCGAATTCGGCTCAGAATCGGGCCGATCGGCAGTGCGGTGACGAATACGGAGGTTCCATGCCCACATATCCCCGGGCTACCTGGGTGCGGCCACTCTGGTGGGTGAACGGCCGGGACCAGGACTGCTCCCGCCCCCTGCTGATCAAGCAGTGGGTGGCGCGGGCGGAGCCGCCGAAACCGCCGAAGCCCCTGTTCGGGATCGAGATGACCAGCTGGTCCGGGCAGCTCGGGGCGACGGGCTGGGTCGCGGAGGCCTACACCGCTACCGCGGCGTACCTGGCCGGTGTCAACGAGGCGAAGAACGCGCCGGAGAGCTGGCTGCGGGTCTCGGAGCTGTACGCCGACTGCGCCGATCCGCTGGCCCGCTTCAGCGCCGGCTTCGCCGCCGCCGCGCACGAGCAGCGGCCCCGCAGGATGCCGTCGGGGCTCGACGGAACGGTGCGCGAATTCGCCCGGCGGGTGCCGAAAGTGGTGCGTGAGGCCATGGTGGCGACCGGCGGCGTGCTCGGCTCGGCCGCCGACGTCACCGCGTTCGTGGCCGAGCCGGATCGACATCGCGCGACCTACCACCCGGTCGCGATGCGCAAGTACCGGGACGAACTCGTGGCGAAGGAGCCCGACTTCGCCGACGATCCGGATGCCGCCGAGGTGGTCAGGGCGAGCATCGAAGCGCTGGAGGTGGCCTACGGGGCCGCACCGGCCGCGCCACCGGCACACGACCAGAGCAACGTCATCCGGGTCCTGGAGCAGCAGTTCAGCACCGACCCGAAGCTGCGGCACAAGCGCGAATACTGGGGAATCGCCTACGAGCGAGCGTTGAAGACGCTCACCAAGATGGAGAAGGCAGGCACCCCGATCGAGAACGCGGTCATCGTGCACCGGATGATCAGCGGCTTCGAGAAGGATGGCATGCGGAAGGCGCGGCGGTGGAGGGAGGTTCCGCTCGAGCCGGACCTGCTCGGTGCGGCCCCGGAGGTGGAGCCGGGCCTCGAGCTGCGTGCGGCCGCGGTCGCGGTCGCGGTCGCCGAGCGGTACCGCGCCCCCGGTGCGCAGAGCGATTGGTGGGAGCGCCGGATCACCCTGGAGATCCTCGGCGACACCACCTTCGACGGTCCGACGCGGCGCGACCTCGACGCCCGGGTGCGCGCCGACTGGAAGGCCGACCTGGCGCCCGGCGCGCGGCGCCCGAACGCCGCCGTCACCGGGACCCCGCGGGCGGCGGTGGCGCTGGTCCGCGCCCTGCTGGTGGTGGCGGTCGGCTCGCTGCCCGCCCGCCCGGACGCCGCCGTGACGGAAGCGCGCGAGCGGGCGATCGAGCTGATCGCGGCCCACCACATCGTCCTCGACGACGAGGAGCGGGACCGATGAGCGAACCGCAGCGGGGAATCCTCACCGTCGACGAGGCGGGCGGTGTCGGCTGGTGGTCCCGGCGGGTGCCGGTGCTGCCGCCGGTGCAGCTGGCCGCGGGCGGGCTCACGGTCCGCGTCGACCCGGCGTATCCGGAGGTGCCCGCCGCGTGGGTGCTCGAGCCCGGCATCGCTCCCGGTGTCCTCGAACTCGTCTTCGGCGCGGCGGCGCCGCCCGACCTGGTCGCCGCGCTGGTCGCGGACGGGGAGTCGGTGTCGGCGCTGGAGTGCCCGCCGCTCACGCCCGCCTGGCGGCGCCGCGCGACCGTCGCGGCGGTCGCGCGGTGGACCACCCGGCGGCTGAATCACGGTGCGCTGCTGCTCGACCGGGCGGTGGCCGAGCACGCCGTCGGCAATCCGGCGGCGGCGGGGCGGCTGTTCCGGCTCGGCGAGTACGCGCTGCGCGATCTCGGCGAGCGCGGCCTGGCGGGCACGCTCCCGGAACCGGCCGCCGAGCCGCTGCGGGCCGCGCTCGCCGCGGCGGAGGCGTGCGGGCTCGCGGTCGGCGGGCTGCGTGCCGAGCCGCCCGCACCGCCGCTCTCCGACGTGACGCTCGCCGCGCTGCTCAGCGAGTGGGGGCGCGAGGCGGCGCTCTCCGCGGTGCCGATGGGCACCACGCTCGGCGGCGAGGCCACCGGCCCAGCCAGCGCTCAGGCACTGCTCGACCTGACCGCGATTCCGCCGCGGATCATCGCCTGGCACGGCGCACGCGCGCCGGAGCTCGCGATCGAGCGGCAGCCGGACGAATCCTGCGTCCTCACCGCGAATCTCGCCGCCGGCGTCGACCCGGACTGCCGGGAGGCGGGCGAGCTGCTCGCCTACGCGGCGGAGCAGGCGACCGGCCGGATCATCGAGGTGAGCGCGGCCGATGTCCGCGGCAACGCGGTGGTGGCGGTGCTGCCGCTGCACGGAAACAGTCTGGACGCCCTCGCCTTCGGGCTCTTCGACCCGGATACGAAACCGGACGAGCTGCGCGCCGGGCCGATCGGCCGGAGCCTGGCCGAGATCGACCGCTACCTGATCGAGGGCTGGAACCAGCGGCGGATCGCCGCCGTCGCGACCGCCGACGGCGGCTCGGCGGTGACCGCGCTGATAGCCGCGCGGCGCGCGGTCGGCAACGCGGTCCGCACGCTGGAGGCATTGCCGCCCGCCGCCGAATCGCTCGCGCTGACCGCGCGGCGCACCGCGGTGGCCGACTACCTGACGGTCCTGCGCGAAGCGGCGACCGCCCCCGCGGACCTGCTGCTTTCCGATCTGCTGCCACCGGAGGACGAAGCGTGAACGAGGTGGACGTACTGATCCGCGCGGTCGACGCGGGCGACACCTACCTGTACTGGCGCTGGCTGGACGACCCGGACCGGCCGGAGTACACGGTGCTCCCGGCCGCCGAGCTGACCGCCCTGCTCACCCGGCTGGTGCGGGCGCTGCCCGCGCAGCTGTCGCCGACGGAGAGCCGCGACGAGGCCGCGCGCCGCGCGCTGGTGACCGGTGAACTCGCGGATCCCGGTCGGGAGCGCGAGCTGTCGGCCGCCCTCGCCGCGGTGATCCTGCCGCCCGCGCTGCGCGAACAGCTCGCACGGCGGGCCGCCGCGGGGACGGCGATCCGGGTGCGGCTGACGCCGAGCCCGCGGCTCGCCTCGGTGCCCTGGGAACTGCTCGTCGTCACCCCGGAGCACCGGCTGCTCGACCTCGCGCGCATCGAGCACGAGCTGCCGGCCGCCGTGCACGCCGACCGCGCGGTCACCCCGCGCGGCTGGGCGGCGCGGGCGGAGCAGCCGATCCTCGCCGTCATCGACCCGGTGCTCCCCGCCGGGCTCGACGGGCTTTCGCAGACGTTGGAACAGGACGATGTCAACTCGTTCACCAACCGGCTCTTCGAGTACGGCGACCGGGTTTCGGAGAACGATCTGGAGGTCGCGATCGGCGCCCGATTCACTCGGGTCGAGCTGAGCGCCGCCCTCCGCACCCCGCGCTCCCGGTTCCTCTACTTCGGGCACGTCAGCGCGAAGCCGGACGAACCGGGTTCGGCGGCCCTGCACCTCTCCGACGGCGAGCAGATCTGGGGCCGGGCGACGCCGCTGGCTGGGAACGCCGGGCCCGCCGCGCACCGCCCGTTCTCGGCGCTCGACCTCTTCCTCGGCACGCACTCCGCCGACGAAGCCGGGTGGCGCCCGTACGGGACCGGCGGCCCGGCCGACGGGCACGTGCTGTGGCCGATGCCGCCCCGGGTCGCGGTGATCGCCTGCGAGGGCGGCGCCGACTACCGCGCCATGGAGACCTTCGGGCTGGTCGTCGCGATGGCCAACGCGGGCGCCGAGCTGATCACCACCACCCGCTGGGTCACCCCGTCGACCGCCGCGTTCCGCGCCGTCGGAATGCCGACCGGCAGCCCGACCATCGACCTCGCGCTGCGCGTCGACGCCGCGCACGAGACCGAGGACCCGGCTGCCGTGCTCACCGCCTGGCAGCGGGACCGGTTGCGGCACTGGTGCGGCGGCGGCGATATCGGCGTCGCCGACACCCCGCTGATCTGGGCGGCGCTCTCCACCACCGTCGCGAAGGCCAGGCCGGGCGTGCCCGTTCCGGACTCGGCGGCGGCGGGGGAGCGTGCCCGTCCGGTCGCGGCGCCCCCGGCGGTGACCGGGTCTCGCCGGTAGCCTCGCCCCGGGAACACCCAACGGACGACGAGGAGCAGAGCATGAGCCGACCGGTTCGCATCGGAGTTCAGCTGCAGCCGCAGCACGCCCCCGAGTACCAGCTCATCCGGGACGCGGTACTGCGCTCCGAGGAGGCCGGGGTGGACATCGTCTTCAACTGGGACCACTTCTACCCGCTCACCGGCGACCCCGAGGGCGCGCACTTCGAGTGCTGGACCATGCTCGGCGCGATCGCCGAGCAGACCGAGCGGGTGGAGCTGGGGGCGCTGGTCACCGGCGGCGGCTACCGGAACTTCGACCTGCTCGCCGATATGGCGCGCACGGTCGACCACATCAGCGGGGGCAGGCTCATCCTCGGTATCGGGGCAGGCTGGTTCGAGCGCGACTACGACGAGTACGGCTACGAGTTCGGTACCGCGGGCAGTCGCCTCGCGCTGCTGAAGGACGGGCTGGCCCGGATCGACGCCAGGCTGAAGCAGCTCACCCCCGCGCCGACCAGGCACATCCCGGTATTGATCGGCGGCGGCGGCGAGAAGAAGACGCTGCGGCTGGTGGCCGAGTACGGCAATATCTGGCACAGCTTCGGCGACCTCGAGACCTTCACCCGCAAGAGCAATATCCTGGCCGAGCACGCGGCCGCGGCGGGCACCGACGCGGGCCGGATCGAGAAGTCCACGGCGTGGCCGGGGGTGGAGCGGGCGAAGGAGTTCCACGCGGCGGGCGTCACGCTCTTCACGGTGGGCACCAGCGGGCCGGACTACGACCTGAGCCAGGTCGAGGAGGCGATCCGGTGGCGCGACGAGGTGAACCCGGAGTCGGTGGTCGGGCTGTCCTGACCGAGCGGCGCAAGGGTTTCGCGCTGTGAGACGCCTGATAGCCGGTGATTCGCTGTCGCGCGGCTAGGGTGGGTTCCCATGTCGGTATCCCGTGCGGTCCGCTCGTCGGCCCTGCTCGCCGCGGTCCTCGCGGTCGCCTCGCTCGTGCTGAGCGGGTGCGGCTCGGGCGACGGCGGCGGGCAGGCCCGTGACCTGTGCGCCCCGCCGGGGCCGACAGCGGCTTCGGCGGCCCCGGCCAACCTCGCCGCCCCGCAGGGCGCGGGCGCCGACCGCTACACCACCCCGAACGTGGTGCCGCTGAGCTCGATCGACGTCGGCAAGCTCGGGCTGATCACGCCGGGCAAGCTCAGCGTCGGCACGCTCTCGGACGCCCCGCCGAGCATCTGCGTGAACAGCAGCAACCAGGTCACCGGCTTCGACAACGAGCTGCTGAAGGCCATCGCGGGCAAACTCGGGCTGACCGTCGACTTCGCCACCACCGACTTCTCCGGCCTGCTCGCCAGCGTGGCCGCCGGCCGGTACGACGTCGGCTCGTCGAACATCACCACCACCGACGCGCGGCGCCAGCTCGTCGGCTTCACCAACGGCTACGACTTCGGCTACTTCTCGCTGGTCACCCCCGCGGGCAGCGCGATCGGGAGCTTCGCCGACCTGAAGCCGGACACCAGGATCGCGGTGGTGCAGGGCACCGTGCAGGACGAGTTCGTGGTGAACCAGCTCGGGCTGGACCCGGTGAAGTTCCCGGACTACAACACCGCCTACGCGAACCTGAAATCCGGCCAGGTCGACGTCTGGGTGGCGCCATCCGCGCAGGCCGACGGCGCCATCGCGCCCGGCGACCCGATCACCATCGCGGAGAACACCTTCAGCCTGGACAACTTCGTCGGCTATGCCGCCGCCAAGACCAACCAGCCCCTGCTCGACGCGCTGAACAGCGGCCTGGACGCGGTGATCGCGGACGGCACCTACGCCCGGCTCTACCAGGACTGGGTGCCGCGCGAGCTGCCGCCGGGCTGGAAGCCGGGCTCGCGCGCCGCGCCCACCCCGGAGCTGCCCGACTTCCGCGCGCTCGCCGCGCAGAACGAGCAGCCGGAACAGGCCGTCGCAGCGCCGAAATCGACGCTGCAGCAGCTCGGCGACACCTTCTTCGACTGGTCGCTGTACAAGCAGGCATTCCCCGAGCTGATCAAGACCGGGCTGCCGAACACGCTGATCCTCGCCGTGGTCTCCGGCGTGCTCGGCACGGTGCTCGGCATGCTGCTCGCGGTGGCGGGCATCGCGCGCACCCGGTGGCTGCGCTGGCCGGCCCGGGTCTACACCGACATCTTCCGCGGGCTGCCCGCGGTGGTGATCATCCTGATCATCGGGCTCGGCGTCGGCCCCATCGTCCGCAATATCACCGGCAACAACCCGTACTGGCTCGGCGCGGTGGCGCTGGCGCTGCTCGCCTCGGCCTACATCGGCGAGATCTTCCGCTCCGGCATCCAGTCGGTGGAGCCGGGGCAGCTGGAGGCGGCGCGCGCGATCGGCTTCGGCTACCGGCAGGCCATGACGCTGGTGATCATCCCGCAGGGCGTGCGCCGGGTGCTGCCCGCGCTGATGAACCAGTTCATCGCGCTGATCAAGGACTCGTCGCTGATCTACTTCCTCGGCCTGCTGGTCAGCCAGCGCGAGCTCTTCGCGGTCGGCCGCGACCTCAACGCGCAGACCGGCAACCTCTCGCCGCTGGTCGCCGCCGGGCTCGTCTACCTGCTGCTGACCATTCCGCTCACGCACCTGGTGAACTACATCGACCGGCGGATGCGCACCGGCCGCCCGGACCGGCCCATCGACCCGGCAGACCAGGCCGCCATCACCGAAGGACGCTGATCATGAGTGCTTCGCTCACCGGAACCGGGCTGCACCTCACCCTCGGCCGCACCCACATCCTGCGCGGCGTCGACCTGCACGTCGACGCGGGCCGGACGGTCACCGTGATCGGGCCGTCCGGGTCGGGCAAGTCCACCCTGCTCCGCGTCCTGAACCGGCTGCACGAACCGGACAGCGGCGACCTGCTGCTGGACGGCAAGTCGGTGCTCACCGAAGACCCGGACCGGCTGCGCCGCCGGATCGGCATGGTCTTCCAGCAGTTCAACCTGTTCCCGCACCGGTCGGTCGTCGACAATGTCGCGCTCGGCCCGCGCAAGCTCAAGGGGCTCTCCGCCGAGCGGGCCCGCGCGGTCGCCGTCGAGCAGCTCGAGCGGGTCGGGCTCGCCGACAAGGTCGAATCGCGCCCGGGCAACCTCTCCGGCGGCCAGCAGCAGCGCGTCGCTATCGCCCGCGCGCTGGCCATGGAGCCGGAGCTCATGCTCTTCGACGAGGCCACATCGGCGCTCGACCCGGAGCTGGTCAAGGGCGTGCTCGCGCTCATCGCCGAGCTCGCCGCCGGCGGCATGACCATGGTCGTCGTCACCCACGAGATGGGCTTCGCCCGCTCGGTCTCCGACACCGTCGTCTTCATGGACCAGGGCGTCGTCGTCGAGCACGGCGCCCCCGACGCCGTCTTCGACAATGCCGAAACCCCCCGCCTCCGCACCTTCCTCGATCAGGTGCTGTAGACCGTCGCAGGCGCTGCCCAGAGGATCGGGGCGGTGGCGGGCGATGGGGTGCCGCGCCAGGCGGTGAGGCGGGCGCGCTGCCAGTCGGCGTGCGCGGTGACCGGGTCGGGGTGTTCGTGGGCGGCGTCGATGGCGCAGATCGTGTCCTGCAGCGGGGTCGCGGTGGCTGGGGCGCCGGCCAGGCGCTGGACGGCGAGGTCGGTGGGGAGCGGCCAGCGGCAGGCGGTGACGAGCTCGGCTCCGCCCGCGATCATGGCGGTGACCAGGCCGAGCGCCTCGCCGAAGCGGAGGTCGCCGCCGCTCTCGCAGGCGATCAGCGCGACCCGCGCCGGGATCGGCCAGAGCCGGTTGCCCGGCCGCGGGTCCGGGTCGCGGGTGTGCGAGCCGAGCAGCAGGTCCTTCGCGGTGAAGGGGCGGTGGGTGCGCAGCGGGGCGGCGAAACCGGGCAGCTCGGCGGGGCAGGCAAGGTGCAGCGCGGCCTCCTCGCTGCGGCCGGACTCCGGCGCGGCGGCGGTGACGTGGCCGACGTACAGCAGCCTGCTCGCGCCCGCGCGCAGCAGCTCGCCGAGCAGGTCGCGGTCGAGGTCGGTGCGGCGGAAGGCATCGGCCGGGGTCGCGGCCCGCGGGGCGAGTCTGCCGGTCGCGGCGTACTCGGCGACCCGGCGGGCCACCGGCATGGCCGGGTCGGGGCGGCCGAGCACCGAGCCGAGCGCGGAGTCGGCGCGGAAACCGGGGACGCGCGGGTCGAGCACGGCGACGACCGGAAGGGCGGGGTCCCACGGGCGCGGTTCGCGGGCCCTGACCACGCTGACCGGCGGCAGCAGGCTGATGTCGGCGATCTCGATCAGCCGGATCGTCGGGTCGGGGGCGAGCAGCTCCCAGGGCACCTGCGCCACCCGCGGCGCGGGCTGGATGCGAAGGTGCGGGCGGATGCCGCTGGTCATGAGCTCGTGCAGGGCGACGGCGAGGTTGCAGGGGAGGAAGGCGCGGGCGAGTTGCTCGGCGAGGTGCTGTTCGCGGTGCGGGTCTGCGAGCGCGCCCGCGGTGAGCGCGTTCTCGAGGCTGCCGGGGGTGGCGGGGTCGGGCAGGGCGGCGGTGAGTTCGTCCAGTGCCGCTCGGAGCTGGGCCTCCGGGACGACGCCGATTCCCGGTGCGGCGGTGTGATTTTCCCAGCGCCACCAGAGGTAGAGGTCACCGGCGTCGGCCATCCGGATGTAGGCCGTCGGGGTCATGCGCGTACCACCCGGCTGTCCCGTACCGGCCTGCCGTAGCGCTGCTCGGCGGCGGCGAGGTGCGCGGCCAGGGCGATCCGGCCGTCCGGCAGGGCGATCCGCGGCGGTGGGGCGACCGCGAGGCCGGCGGCGGCGGCGACCTCGGCCAGTGCGATGCCCAGCTCCACCGCGCCGCCCGCGGTGAGTGCGCCGCCCGGTCCGTCCGGTGGGTCGATCCAGGTCAGCGGCAGGGTCGGTGGTGCCGCGGCTCCGGTGCTGCGGTCCAGGTCGATGGTGGTTCCGGCGCAGCGGGTTTCGATCAGTTCGGCGATCAGTTGACCGTTGCCGGAGGCGTAGGCGAGGCGGAAGGCGACCTTCAGCGCCGGGTCGGCGATCTCGTCGCTCCAGCGGGCGCGCTGGGTGCCGTCCGGGAAGGTGAAGCGCACGGCGTCGAGGGCGAGGGCGGCGATCACCGCGAGGTCGGTGCCGCGGGCCAGGAGTGCCTGGTCCGGTCCGGACGCTTCGATCAGCGCGGCGTGCCAGTAGTCGATCTGGGCGCAGCGGGTGGTCATGCCGCGCTCCGCGCAGGTCGAGAATGCCTGGTCGAGAAGGGTTTCCGCGGCCGGGAGGCGGCCGGTGCGGGCGGCGACGGTCGCCAGCCGCACCCGGACCTCCGCGGCGTCGAGCACCGCGCCGGACGCCTCGAATCGGGTCAGTGCGCCCCGGTACGCCGCCTCCGCGTCGGCGAACCGCTCGGCGCCCTCGGCCAGGAATCCGCGCAGCTTGGCGCCGATTCCGGCGCGGTGTGCGAGCCCGGCCCGCTCGAAGTACTCCTGGCTGCGGCGCAGCGGCTCGGCCGCCTCGGCGGGGCGGCCACCGCGGGCGAGCATGATGGCGGTGTTCTGGTCGGCCTCGGCGCGGGCGCTGGGGTCGTCCGCCTCGGTGAAGGCGGCTCGCGCCTGGGCGGCGAAGTCGAGGGCGAGGTCGGTGCGGCCGGTTTCGAAGTGTGCGGCGGCGAGGTTCAGCAGGGGGTGTCCGGCCAGGTCGGGTGCGAATCGGACGGCGGCGTCGAGTGATTCGGTGGCGAGTTCCAGGGCGCGGGACCAGTGGTCGCGGTGGATGGCGACGGCGGTGAGCGAGAGCAGGCAGGCGACTCGGACCCGGCCGAGCTCCGGGTCGGTGCTGTCGGCCAGCAGGGTGTGGGCTTCCTCGAGGGAGGATTGTGCGCCGTCCAGGTCGCCGAGGTGTTGCTGGACCTGGGAGAGGTTGATCAGGGCGTGCGGCCGCATGCGGATCGCGTCGGCGGGCATCAGCGCGAGTGCCTCGCGCAGCAGGGGGAGTGCCTCGGCGTGCTGCCCGAGTTCGTCGTGCATGCTCGCGGCATTGGTCAGGGCGGCGAGCCGGATCGCTTCGTCCGGGCCGGTGCTCGCCGCGCGGAAGATCCGCAGCGCCTCGGTGACGTCGCCCCTGGCGTACGCCGCGGCCCCCGCCGCCAGCACGGCGTGGCCCGCCGCGCCTTCCGGTCCGCCGACCGAGTCGGGGACAGCTGCGCCGGGATCAGAAGTCGGAGTCATCGGCCGCGGCGGCGCTCTCGGCGCGCAGGAGGGAACCGGCCCCGGACAACCGTGCACGGGCGAACTCCCGCACCCGGACCCGATCCGCCGCCGAATCCGGCTGCGCCGAGCCGACTCCGGGAACGAACAGCTCCGGCTCCGCACCCTCCGGCGTGGCGAGCGTGGTGACCCAGCGATCGGCGGCCGCATCGAGCGGAGCCCGCAGCTCCCCGACCCGAACCCAGGGCCGCAGGTGCGCGGGCACGAGCACCGGCACCGTCCGCGGCGCCGCGACGACGTCGACCCGCAGCACCCCTGACCCGCCCTGCCGCACCGACTCCCAGGTCAGCGCCTGCTCGGAGGCATCGACAACCCCGGGCGGGCAGCGATGCCACGCCCACCCGGTACTGCCGCGCCGGAGCACCATCCCCTCCCGAACCCCGTCCCCGGCGGCCAGCGCGTAGTCCTCCGCACGCGCGGGCACCTCGACCGAAGCCGCGACAACCGCGTCGGCACCGTCGACCAGCGCGTCGCAGGCGGCGGTCAGCTCGGCGATCTCGGCGTCCAGCAGCCCGGGGTCGAGCGCGGCGATCCCGTCGAGCGTGGAGGCGGGCCACCAGCGGGCGGCCCAGTGCGCGTACGCGAGCCGCCGGGCATCCTCGGCCTGCCCGGGATCGGCCGGTTCGGCGTCCAGCGGCCCGTCGACGCCATCGGCCACCGCCACCGCCGCCGCTTCGCCGTACAGCGCCCACAGCCAGTCCTGCGCGGCCGCCGGATCTTCGAGCACCGCAGCCGGAACCACGCTGTCACCGAACAGATCCCAGGTCAGATGCCCACCCGACACCTCCAGCACCAGCACCCCGACCCCCGGCACCGGATCGAGCACGGTCGGCGCCCCGACGGGAGCGAGCACGGTCAACCCGTCGACCCCGCGCACCTCGACGGTCACCATCAGCCCGCCCTCTGTGCCGGGGTTTCCAGCTCGGCGCGCGCGCTGAGCACCTGTTTCACCCGCATCCGGTGATCGAGCATGACCGAGCGGGCGACACCGTCGAGCAGGTCCCACAGCTCGTCCGGGTCGTACACGGGCGCGGCGCGCACATCCCGCCCGTGCAGCCGGACCCAGAGTCTGCGCAGGTACGGCCGCCACGGCCGGGAGAGATCGGCGGCGATAGCGGCGAGCGGCTCGGCGTCGGGTCCAGGCGCACCGGCCACCGAGAGCCGCCGAGCCGCGAGCACGTACGCCTCGCGCCGCCAGCGCCCGTTCACGATCCGGTGCGCGGCGGTGGCGTCCGGCTCGGTTCCCGGCGTCCCGTCCGGCGCGGGCCTGGTCACCCCGGCCGGGGCGAGCCCGAGCGCGAGCGCGATCCCGGCGGTGGCGGTGAGCCGCAACGATTCGTCCAGCAGCGCCAGCGGCGCGCAGCTGCGCGCGACCTCGGCGGCGACCAGCTCGGGCACGGTCGGCAGGTCGGCCCGCTCGGTGCCGCCCTGCAGCACGGTGAAGACCCGCTCGTACACCGTGCGGTCGAACGGCCGTCCCAGCTGCGCGGTCGCGGCGGAGCTGCCGACCGCGGGCTGCTGCGGCACCGGGCGCGCGGTGAAGCCGAGCTCGGCGGCGGTCCAGCCGGTGACCACCTGCCAGAGCTCGATCCCGGCGTGCGTGCCCGCGTGCGCGTCGAGCAGGTCGTCGAAGCTCCGCAGGCCGTTGTCGACGCCGTCGGTGAGCCGGGCGGCGGCGCAGGCGTCGAGCAGGGTGTGCAGCGCGGCGGCGTGGTCGGGGGTCGGTGTCTCGGTGAGCGGGCGGCGGGCCCACGCCGTCGCGAGCAGCGCGGCGAGCTCGGCGGCGCGCGCCGGGTCGGTGAGGTGCGCGCGGAGCACGGCGACCGTGCGGCCCGCCGGGTTGTCGTGGATCTCGCGCAGCGCGGCCTCGGCGACGGGCCGGTCGCGCAGCGGCTCCGGCGTGCCGCGGGTGGCGGCCAGTTCGAAGCAGCGCTGGAAGTAGAGGTCCTGCGGGTTGCCGTCGGTGATCTTCGAGGCCCGGCGCACCTGCTTGAGCAGGGTGAACCAGGCGGCGGTCGCGCGCAGGTCGTCGGCGGCGGCGTGCAGCCGCGCGGTGAGCAGGGCGATGCCGTCGGCGTCGAGCACCGGGCCCGCGCAGGCGGGGTACTGCACCGGCCGGATCACCAGCGGGTCGAGCACCAGTTTCACGGTGCGGCGCAGCGGCCCGCCCTGGGGTCCGCTGAGCGGCGCCAATCCGTCGAGCCCGCGCCACACCTCGTCGAGCACAGCGGCCCGGGGTCGTCGCATCGCACCAGGTTAGCGCCTTGCCCGTGGCGAAAGCTGGGATCGGTAGGGCACGAACCCCTCCTACCTTCATCTCAACGGCCTCACCGGAAGCCGAACAACCCGAGAACGAAGGAACGAAAACCCATGCGCACCAACCGCCTCGCCATCGCCACCACCGCCGCGGCCGCCGCCCTCGCCCTGCTCGTCACCGGCTGCAGCGACAACACCACCAGCACCGCCACCTCCCCGGTCAGCACCTCCGGCAACTCCACCGCCGAGGTCGACGGCAAGACCATCGACGCCCGCTTCGACACCACCTGCGCCAAGCAGGGCGGCACCCTCGCCCTGGCCCTGACCGACCTGAACAACACCACCTACGGCAACTTCAGCGTCTCGGCCACCCTCCAGGGCGAGGACAGCGTCCAAGCCGTCGCCATCGCAGGAACCAAGGGCGGCAGCAGCGGCACCCCCTACGCCGTCGGCTACGGCGCCGGCGCCCCCGGCGGCTCGGCGAAGGTCACCAAGAACGGCACCACCTACACCGTCACCGGCGAAGGCGTCGGCGGGGTCGACCTCACCGACCCCCTCGCCGGCCCGAAGAACATCCCCTTCGAGATCACCTTCGCCTGCACCACCGTCGTCGGCGGCTGACCCCCTCCCACCCGCACCGGAGAGACCACCATGAACCTCAAGACCATCGCCCGCGCCGTCGCCGCAGCCTTCCTGGTCGTCGCCTTCGGCTACTACCTGCTGCACGGCCTCACCTACGACGGCCCCGACGAGTACGGCCAGGACATCCTGGCCTGGGTCGGCCCGCAGATGGCGCTGCCGATCATCGCGCTGACCGTCACCCCGATCGTCTTCGCCTTCACCGGCGACGGCATCCTCTCCGCGCTCACCGGCAACAACTCGGCCGAGTACCGCAATGCCGGGGTCGGGCTCGGCACGGTGCGGGCGGTCCGGCACACCGGCGTGACCCTGAACCACCAGCCCCAGCTGCGGATCGACCTGAGCGTCGAGGGCGCCGACGGCAAGGTCTTCCCCTCGGTGGCGAAGCTGGTCGTCCCGCAGCACCAGATGGCGATGCTCCGCCCCGGCGTGGTGCTGCCGGTCCGCTACCTGCCGCACCGCACCGACAAGGTCGAGATCGACCTCTCCGGCGACCAGCGCGCGGCGCAGCACGCCATGAACGAGGCGATGCTGCGCAAGGGCTTCACCACCCGCGGCAAACTCGACATCGCCGAGCGCGGCATCGCCACCCAGGCCGTGGTGCAGACGCTCTCGGTGCCCGGCGAGATCCGCGACGGCCACACCAGGGTCGTGCTCGGGCTGGTCGTCACCCGCCCGGACGGCAGCACCTTCACCGCCCGCACCGAGAAGTACGTGCCGCCGACCGCGGTCGGGCACGTGCAGGTCGGCCGCATCCTCCGGACGCACTACCTGCCGCAGGACGAGAGCGAGGTGGTCATCGCCATCCCGATCAGCGCATGAAAGCCGCCGCCGAGCCCCGCCCCCCACCGATCCCGGTGTCTCCCCGAGACACCGGGATCGTTCGCGTTCGGCGGATGCTCGCCGGTTGCCCGGCAAACTGAGGGTTACCTAATTGGGTGGCTGTTCACTTCGCTGTCGATTCCCCCTGGCGAACATCGTCTACCGTGCGGCCGACGCCGATATCAGGAGCCGCAGTGACCCCGAAACCGCTCACCCTCTTCACCGCGCACGACGGCCGCTCCGCACGCGCCCTCGTGACCTGCGAATACAAGTGCGCCAATGCCTGCTTCCACCCGGCCCCGAACACCTCGGACGGCGCCTACTTCGGCGACATCGTCAGCTCCCTGAACCGGCGCGGCGTGCTCAAGGGCGGCGCGGCCGCGGTGCTCGCGGTCGGCGCGGCGAGCGCGCTCGCCGCCTGCGGTGCCGACGGCGGCTCCACCGAGACCTCGAAGGCCGCCGCCGCGTCGGACGGCACCGGAACCACCTTCACCGCCGTCGCGCCGAACACCGACGACGCCGTGCGGGTTCCGGAGGGCTACGAGCAGTCCGTCGTGATCCGCTGGGGCGACCCGCTCTTCGCCGACGCCCCCGCCTTCGACTTCGACCGGCAGACCGCCGCCGCGCAGGAGAAGCAGTTCGGCTACAACAACGACTTCGCGGCGCTGCTGCCGATCGAGGGCAGGCCCAACGCCTTCCTGCTCGTGGTGAACCACGAGTACACCACCGGCCCGCACATGTTCCGCGGCTACGACGCCAAGAACCCCACCGACGAGCAGATCGCCATCAGCAGGGCCGCGCACGGCCTCGCGGTGGTCGAGGTCGTCGGCGAGAACGGCTCCGGCAAGCTGACCCCCGCCTTCGGCCGGTACAACCGCCGGATCACCGCGAACACCGAATTCCTGCTCACCGGCCCGGCCGCGGGCAGCGACTTCGTGAAGACCGCCGCCGACCCGGCGGGCACCAAAATCTTCGGCACCTTCGCCAACTGCGCGGGCGGCACCACCCCGTGGGGCACCGTGCTCTCCGGCGAGGAGAACTTCCACGGCTACTTCGCCAACGCGCAGACCGTCACCGACGCCACCGCCGCGGCCCGGCTCAAGCGCTACGGCTTCGCCGAGGGCGCCAGCACCAATGTCTGGGAGCGCACCGACAAGCGCTTCGACCTGGCGCAGGAACCCAACGAGGCGAACCGGTTCGGCTACGTCGTCGAGGTGAACCCGTGGGACGCCGCCTCGGTGCCGGTCAAGCACTCCGCCATGGGCAGGTTCAAGCACGAGGGCGCGAGCATCTACGTCACCGCCGACGGCGCCGTCGTCTCCTACACCGGCGACGACGAGCGCTTCGACTACATGTACAAGTTCGTCTCCGCCAAGAAGGTGCAGTCCGGCACCGGCGCCTCGGCCATGCGGCACAACATGACCATCCTGGACGAGGGCACGCTCTACGTCGCCAAGCTCACCGGCGACCACGCCGCGCAGATCGACGGCACCGGCAAACTCCCCGCCCCGCAGGGCTTCACCGGCACCGGCGAGTGGATCCCGCTGCTGGCGACCGGCCCCGACGGCAAGGGCACCTCCAAGGTCGACGGCATGAGCGCTGCCGAGGTCGCCGTTTTCACCCGGCTGGCCGCGGACAAGGTCGGCGCCACCAAGATGGACCGCCCCGAGGACTTCGAACCCAACCCGGTCACCGGCAAGGTCTACGTCGCGCTGACCAACAACGACAACAGGGGCAAGGACGGCAAGGCCGCCGCCGACGAGGCCAACCCGCGCAACCTGAACAAGAACGGCCAGGTCCTCGAACTCGACGACGACCACACCGGCACCCGCTTCAGCTGGTCGCTGCTGCTCGTCTGCGGCGACCCGAACGCCGCCGACACCTACTACGGCGGCTTCGACAAGACCAAGGTCAGCCCGATCTCCTGCCCCGACAACCTGGCCTTCGACCAGTACGGCAACCTCTGGATCTCCACCGACGGCAACGCCCTCAAGGCCAACGACGGCCTCTTCTCGGTGGTGCTCGACGGTGACCGGCGCGGCGAGACCAAGCAGTTCCTCACCGTCCCCAGGGGCGCCGAGACCTGCGGCCCCGTCGTCACCGAATCCCGCGTCCTGGTCTGCGTCCAGCACCCGGGCGAGAAGGACGACGCCTCCGCCGACAACCCGGCCTCGCACTGGCCCGACGGCGGAACCACCCAGCCGCGCCCGTCCGTCGTCGTCGCCTGGAAGGCTGGTCAGGGCCGGATCGGCGTCTGACTTCGGCTGCGGTGGCGCCCCGCGTCGGCGCACCTCGACGGTGCGGGGCGCTACACTGCGCATGCGTGGCTGTGCGGGGAGCCCGGCCACTCGAATATCCAGGGGGAGTGTTGGCCGACGTGCATGCCGCTGCGCCATGCGGACGGGCCGTCCGATGACCGGGTTCCACAACCACTACGACGATCCGGACGAGTTCTGGGACGACGAGCCGATCGTCCCCCGGAAGACCGAACCGTTCGAGGTCGCGCGGGCCGAACCGCCGCCCGCCTCGCTGCCGTCCGCGTGGAGCAGCACGGGGGTCCCCGGCATCGAGTTCGAGCTCGATCGCGGCCTCCTGCCGATCCGGATCGCAGCACCCGGCGCGTGGAGCCCATACGCCCGTGCTGCAGTACGTGCGCGACCGGCTGGGGGAGGGAGTCGGCGTCTCCCAGGAAATCCGCGACATCCTGCGGCAGTGCGTCCAGAACTACGAGGCCGAAGAGGTTCAGCAGTCGCAGCAATTCAACGGCATCGGGTAGGGGAGATCGGTATGGACGACAAGACGGCGCTGATGTCCGAGATCGACGCCATGCGAACGCTCGCGAAGGAAATCGAACTGCTCCCGGACGGCACCGCCAGCGAGGTCGACAAGCTGATCGAGTACCTGCGTATCGGGCAGTTGATAGGGACGGTTCCCTCGCTGGGGATCGGATTGTTCGTCAACGAGTACGCGATCAGCGTCGTGGAGAACAACCGGCGCGACATCGAGGATTCCATCGACGCGGTGCTCACCAAGGTGCGCGAATTGCAGGTGGGGGAGAAGGTCCCGGTCACCTTCATCGACCGGGCCGCCGGGTGGCGCAATCTGGCCGCCGCTGTCACCAACGCGCGTGATTTCGCCGGGGGTACCGATCTCCGCAGCGAATGGGGCGGAATCGCCGCCGAACGCTACTTCTTCGTCGGCCTTCGGCAGGCCGAGGCGTTCAAGGCGGTCCCGGCGATAGCGGAGAAGGTGGCCGCGAATCTCGAAGCTGTGGCCAAGGGGATTCTCGACTCCTACAAGAAAATCGTCACCGCGCTGCTCGAAATCAAGAACGAGATCCTTGGTGTCATGTCAGGGTTGTCCACCAAGGGGCCGGTCGCTATTTTCCAGCTGGACCAGCTGGTGAAGACCCTCGGAGCACTGCAGACCAGGATCTTCACCATCGTCGGTGAATGCGCGACCATCTCGCAGAACAACATGATCGCGGGAAATCAGATCGCCCTCGCCCCGCACACCGAAGCCGGCTTCCCCGGCGACCGCTGGCCGCCGGCGAGTATTGCCGCGACCGGCATCGACGAGCGCGGCCAGAAGTACGATTATGAACTGGAGTTCGATGACGCGAGTGCTCTCGACGGCGACGCGTCGGACTGGAAGGTCAAGACGTGACCGGCTTCCGCGCCGCGGCGTGGGGCGCGGCGCTCGGCATCCTGCTCGCGCTGACAATTGCGTGCTCGTCCCCGGAGCCGGTGCCGGTGCCTGCGGCCCCGGCGTCGGCGGCCCCAGCGCAACACACCGTGGCCGACCTGTGTGCTGCGCTCCTGGCCTACTTCCGCGGCGACCTCGGCGTCGTGGACCTGCAGCCCGCACCGGAGCACGATCTTTCGACGCCGCTCCGGATCGCGGGCCGCTGCGTGGTGGCGGCCGGTTCGGAGCGGGTCGGTTCCATCTCGATCACCCCCGCGCCGAATGCCGACCGCACAGAGGTCGAGACTCCGCTGTATCAGCGCCTGGAGGGCGTCTCCGGCCGCGGGTGGGTCTCCGACGTCCGCCCCTACGGCCCGCTCACCTTCCTGCTGTACGACAACGAATCGAGGGTGTCGCTCTTCGTGTACGAATCGGCCGCCCGAACCGCCACCGGCCCCCTCGCCCTGACCGACGACCAGGTCCGCCGAACCGCCGAATTCGGCTTCGAGGTGGCCCGCACCCTGGCGAGCGGCTAACCGAGCCAGTCCAGCACCGATGCCGCGGTCCATGACTGCTGCATACTGCCGAGCGGCGCCCCGGTGAACGGCTCGTAGTACTCCGCGAAACTCCCGTCGCCCGCCTGCCGCAACCCCTCCGCGCGCAGCGTGAGCGACCGCTCGGCCCACCCGCGGCGGGCGAAGACCCAGGAGAAGAGCCAGCTCATGACCGGCCAGATCGGGCCGCGCCAGTACTCGCGCGGCCGGAAGTCCCTTGCCACGGGCGAGGTCGATGGCGGGAGCGCGTAGCGGAGGTCGGGGTGGCCGCAGAAGCGCGGCCCCTCGAAGATCTTGAGCAGCGTGCGCTCGGTGTCGCGCGGCAGCCCGCCGCAGAGCAGCGGGGCGAACATGGCCAGCGTCTCGGTGTCGATCCAGCGGCCGAGCCGGACGTCGTAGTCGCGGGCGGCGCCGCTGCGCGGGTCGGTGGTCGCTATCACCCCGCCGCGGAAGTGCTCGGCCCAGCCGTGCAGCTCTTTGACGTCGGCGCGCGGCTGCTTGTACTCCTCGCCGATGTCGGCGAGGACGTCGCAGGCGAGCGCGAAGATCGCGGTGACGAAGACGTCCTCGACGGCGAAGCTCATGGTGGAGGCGAGCTGGTAGTCGTCGTAGCCGGAGCGGCGCATCTGCTCGACCAGCCACAGGTAGCGGTCGTACTCGCGGTCCGACGGCCGCTGGGTGGGGTCGCTCACCACGAGCAGGTCCTCGCGGTGGTAGGCGGGGAGGTCGCCGGGGACGACGTTGGCGTAGGCGCGGTCCCAGCGCGGTGAGTTGTCCATTCCGGATTCCCAGCCGTGGTAGAGCGTGATCCGGCCGGTCTGCTTGGGGTCGCGGGCGTGCGCGAGCCAGCGGTGCCAGCGCACCAGGTCGCCCCAGCGCCGGTTCAGGAACTCGTCGGCGGCGGCCCTGGTGCTGCGGCCGTGCCTGCGCGAGTGGTCGAGGATGCGCTGCAGCGCGATGGCGTGCACCGGCGGCTGGGTGATGCCGGAGGTGTCCGGGCCGTCCGGGGCGTTGGCGGCGAGTTTGCGGCACTCCCAGCGGGCCGGGCCGGGGAAGTAGCCGTCGACGCCGTTGGCGAAGACGATGTGCGGGATCATCCCGTTCTTCCACTGGGCGGAGAGCAGGGTGTCGAGTTCGATCACCGCCCGCTCCACGCTGAGCGGGGCGAGCCCGACCGCGACGAAGGCCGCGTCCCAGCTCCACATGTGCGGGTAGAGCCGGGGCGCCGCGCTGGTCATGGTGCCCAGGTCGTTGCCGCGCAGCAGGTAGGCGGCGCGGGCCGCGAGCTGGGTCGGCGTGAAACCGGGGTGCTGCATCTGTTCATTCTGCGGCGATTCCAGTGGTTTCGCCTGTTCAGTGTCGGGTGGTACAGACCACCCGTGGATATCGGAGGGTATCCGGAGCTCGTGGACCTGCCGCTACCGTTGGGCGCATGACCGCGAAACCCGTCGCCCTCGTCACCGGAGCCGCCCGCGGGCTCGGCGCCGCCATCGCCCGCGAGCTCGCGCCGACGCACCGGCTGCTGCTCGGCGCGCGGAGCCTGCCCGCGCTCACCGACGTGCTCGCGGAGCTCCCGGACGCCACCGGCTGGCCGGTCGAGCTCACCGACTATGCCGCCGTCGCCACCGCGACCGCGCCCATCGAGCGGCTCGACGTGCTCGTGCACAATGCGGGCATCGCCGATATCGACACCGTCGCGAACTCCACCGTCGACCAGTGGCGGCGCACCCTCGAGGTCAACCTGATCGCGGTGGCCGAGCTCACCAGGCTGCTGCTTCCCGCCCTGCGCGCCGCGAACGGCCATGTGCTGCTGATCAATTCCGGCGCCGGGCTCCGCGCCCACCCGGGCTGGGCCTCCTACGCGGCCAGCAAGTTCGGGCTGCGCGCCTTCGGCGATTCGCTGCGCCAGGAGGAGCCGCTGCTCCGGGTCACCTCCATCCACCCCGGCCGGATCGACACCGACATGCAGCGCGAACTCATCGCGGGCGAGGGCCGCGAGTACGACCCGGCCGAATTCCTCACCCCCGCGACGGTCGCGCGCACCGTGCGCACCGCCATCGAGACCCCGCGCGACGCGCACCCCACCGAGCTCGTCATCCGCCCGTACGGCCGCTGAGAGGGAACCCATGTCCGTCGACGAAGAACTGGTCAGCGTCAGCATCACCGCCGCGGACGCCGACTGGCTCGCCGGCTTCACCCGCCGCCTGCTCGCCGACCGCCTCGCGGCCTGCGGCAACCTACAGCCCGCCGTCCGCAGCCTGTACCGCTGGGAGGGCGCCATCGCCGACGAGCCCGAAGCGCTGGTCACCCTGCACACCCGCCGCGCGCACGTACAGGAGATCATCGCCCGCGCCGACGCCGAGCACCCCTACGACACCCCGCAGGTCGTCGCGGTGCCGGTGGCGGTCGTGCACCCCGGCTACCGCGACTGGGTGCTCGCCGAGACCGAGCCCGGCGTCGTCGAGTAGCGGCTATCGGACGATGTTCACCAGCCGCCCCGGGACGACGATGAGCTTGCGCGGCGCCGCCCCCTCGAGCAGGGCGGCGATCTTCTCGTCGGCGAGCGCGGCGGCCTCGATGGCGGCACTGTCGGCGTCGGCCGGGACCTGAATCCGGCTGCGCACCTTGCCGTTCACCTGGATCGGGTACTCCACCGACTCCTCGACCAGCAGCGCCGGGTCGGCGGCCGGGAAGGGGCCGGTGCTCAGGGAATCGGTGTGGCCGAGGCGTTCCCAGAGCTCCTCGGCGATGTGCGGGGCCATGGGGGCCAGCATGAGCACCACCGGCTCGACCACCGCGCGCGGCGCGCCGTCCGGGTACGCCTTGGTGAGGTGGTTGGTCAGCTCGATGAGCTTCGCGCCCGCGGTGTTGTCCCGCATGGCGGCGTAGTCCTCGTCGACCCCGGCGATGGTGCGGTGCAGCACGCGCAGCGTCGCCGCGGTCGGCTCGGCGTCGGTGACCCGGACCGCGCCGGACTCCTCGTCCACCACCAGCCGCCAGACCCGCTGCAGGAAGCGGTGCGCGCCGACGACGTCCTTGGTCGCCCACGGGCGCGAGGTGTCGAGCGGGCCCATCGCCATCTCGTAGAAGCGGAAGGTGTCGGCGCCGTAGAGGTCGCACATCTCGTCCGGCGAGATGGCGTTCTTCAGCGACTTGCCGATCTTGCCGTACTCCTGGAACACCCGCTGCTCGTGCCAGAAGAACTGGCCGTCGCGCTCGGTCACCTCGGCCGCGGGCACGTACGCGCCGCGCTCGTCGGTGTAGGCGTGCGCCTGGATGTAGCCCTGGTTGAACAGCTTCCGGTACGGCTCGCTGCCGGTGACGTCGCCCAGGTCGAAGAGGACCTTCTGCCAGAACCGCGCGTACAGCAGGTGCAGCACCGCGTGCTCCACGCCGCCGACGTAGAGGTCGACGCCGCCCGGGTCGGCCGCGCCGCGCGGGCCGAGCCAGTACGCCTCGTTCTCCGGTGCGCAGAACGCCTCGGTGTTGGTCGGGTCCGCGTAGCGCAGCTGGTACCAGGAGCTTCCGGCCCAGTTCGGCATGACGTTGGTGTCGCGCCGGTACTTCTTCACCCCGTCGCCCAGGTCCAGCTCGACCTCGACCCAGTCGGTGGCCTTGGCCAGCGGCGGTGACGGCTCGGAGCTCGCGTCGTCCGGGTCGAAGGTGACCGGCGCGAAATCCGCCAGCTCGGGCAGCCGCACCGGCAGCATGGACTCCGGCAGCGGGTGCGGCGCGCCGTCCTCGTCGTAGACGATGGGGAAGGGCTCGCCCCAGTACCGCTGCCTGGCGAAGAGCCAGTCGCGGAGCTTGTACTGGACGGTCCCGGTGCCCGCGCCGACCGTCTCCAGCCTGGCGATCGCGGTCGCCTTGGCCTCCTCGATCTCCAGCCCGTCCAGGAAGCCCGAGTTGACCAGCTTCCCCTCGCCGGTGTGCGCGGCGGCGGTGACGTCGCCGCCCGCGATCACCTCGGCGATCGGCAGCTCGAGCGCGGTCGCGAAATCCCAGTCGCGCTGGTCGTGGCCGGGCACCGCCATGATGGCGCCGGTGCCGTAGCCGCTCAGCACGTAGTCGGCGACGAAGATCGGCACCGCCGCGTCGTTCACCGGGTTGATCGCGTAGGTGCCGAGGAAGACGCCGGTCTTCTCCCGGTTCTCCTGGCGCTCCAGATCCGACTTGGCGGCGATTCCGGCGCGGTAGGCGGCGACCGCCGCGCGCGGGTTCGCGGCCCCGCCGTTCGTCCAGCGCTCCTCGGTGTCTGCGGGCCACTGCTCGGCGGTGAGCGCGTCGACCAGCTCGTGCTCCGGCGCAAGCACCACGTAGGTGGCGCCGAACAGGGTGTCCGGGCGGGTGGTGAAGACCTCGATGAACCCGGCCTCGGTGCCGAACTTCACCTGCGCGCCGCGGGATCGGCCGATCCAGTTGCGCTGCATGGTCTTCACGTTCTCCGGCCAGTCCAGGCCGTCCAGGTCGTCGACGAGCCGGTCGGAGTAGGCGGTGATCCGCATCATCCACTGCCACAACCGCTTGCGGAACACCGGGAAGTTGCCGCGCTCGCTGCGGCCGTCGGCGGTGACCTCCTCGTTGGAGAGCACGGTGCCGAGCCCGGGGCACCAGTTCACGACCGAATCGGTCTGGTAGACCAGGCGATACGAGTCGAGCACGGCATTGCGTTCCGCGGGGGTCAGCTGGTTCCACGGCCGACCGTCCGGGGTCGGGCGGGCCGCGTCGGCGAACTGCGCGACCAGGTCGGCGATCGGCCGCGCCCGGTTCGCCTCCGGGTCGTACCAGGCGTTGTAGATGCGCAGGAAGATCCACTGCGTCCAGCGGTAGTACTCGGGGTCGGTGGTGGCGAAGGAGCGGCGCCGGTCGTGGCCGAGGCCGAGCCGGTCCAGCTGGCGCTGCATGATCGCGATGTTCGACTCGGTGGTCACCCTGGGGTGCGTCCCGGTCTGCACCGCGAACTGCTCGGCGGGCAGGCCGAAGGCGTCGTAGCCGAGCGCGTGCAGCACATTGCGGCCGCGCATCCGGTGGTAGCGGGCGAAGACATCGGTGGCGATGTAGCCGAGCGGATGCCCGACGTGCAGCCCCGCGCCGGACGGGTACGGGAACATGTCCTGCACGAACAGCTTGTCGGCCGGGGTCTCGCCGGCGAGCGGGCCGACCGGGTTCGGCGCGTGGAAGGTCCCGCGCTCGGTCCAGGTCTGCTGCCAGCGGCGCTCGATGCGCCCCGCGAGCTCGGCGCTGTACCGATGCCGCGGGCCGTCCTTCTCGGTGCCACCGCTCTCGGTCGCCCGCGTGTCATCCACCGCTCAGCCCTTCCTTCTTGTTCGTCCGGAACCCGGTTATCAGGGTAGAACGTGGGCCCACTCATCTCGAACAAGATCCGATCGGCTGGATCTGCGCTGGTAGCGGGCGTCACACCTGACGATGCCGGCGCGGGTGCGCAGGGCCCGTGGGATAACCTACCCGGGTGTTCGTCGTCGCTCTCCTCCTGTTCGCCGCGGCCGCCGTCGCCGTCGCGACCGGTCTGCTCGGGCTGACCGGACGGCTGCCGCGCAACCGCTTCGTCGGCGTGCACACCGAGGCCGCGCTCACCGACGACACCACCTTCCGGCTCGCCAACCGCGTCGCCGCCCCCACCTCCGTCGCCGCAGGCTTCCTGCTCTTCGCCGGCGGCCTCGTCGCGCTCGCCGCGGGCGGGTTCGTCGCGCTGATCGTCGCCGCCGCGGTCGGGGTGGTCGCGGTTCTCACCCTCGGTGCGGGCGCCAACGCCGCCGAGCGGGTCGTCGCGCCGCTGGTCCCCGAGCCGGTCGGCGGATGCGGGAGCGCCTGCGGGGCGTGCTCGCTGCGCACGGCCTGCGAGCCCGCCTGACGCTCAGTCCAGCGGCTCGACGTGTCGGGAGAGCGGGGCTCCCGGTGGGTTGCGGTAGAGCACCCAGATGGTGACCGGCTCCGATCCGGAGTTGCGGGCCACGTGCGGGTGGCCGGGGCCGCTCGGTTCGCGGAAGACGCGCCAGCGGGGGTAGCGGATGGGGGTGCGGCGGGCGTCGGGGTGGTCGAGGGTGCCTCGGGTGACGAGGACGAGCAGGGTGCCGTCGTGGTAGTGCCAACCGCTGCTGCCACCGGGGTCGATGACCGTCTGGCGGAGGACGAACTCGCGCCGGGCGAGGGTGCGGCGGAACCATTCGCGGCTGGCGGTGCCGTGCGCGGGCGCGGGGTTGGGGCGCAGCGGGGGAGATTTCGCCATGGGTTCATGGAACCATCTGGCGCGCGGCGCCGCCGAGCTCGATAATCAGGCGAAACGCGGCGAATCGTGAGGTGGAGATGAGCGTGCTCGACACGGCGGCGGACACCTGGGGGATCTCAGGGCCGGACTTTCTCCTGCTGTACATCCCGGTCGCGATCGCGGCGGTGGTCGCGGCGATCTGGCTGCGCCGCGGGGTCACGCGGCGGGACGAGGTGAAACCGCGGCTGGAGAAGCCGGGGTCCGAACTCAGCGCGCCGGAGCTCGGCATGCTGATCGACGACAACCGGCCGGTGCTCGCGGCGCTCGCGCTGCTGCGCGCCGAGAACCTGATCGGTTCGGACGGCACGCCCGCGCGGGCCATCACCGCCGGTGATCGGAGCAGGCTGGATCCGTTCACCGGGGCGGTGTACGACCGGATCGCGGCAGGTACGCCGGTCAAGGTCGCGGTGCTCGCCGTGGCGGTGGGGCCGGATCTGAAGCTGCTGCGGGCCGGGCTGGTCGAGCGCGGGTACCTGCCGAGTCCCGGGTATCGGCGGGAGCTGCGGGACGCGGCGATGCCGGTGCTGATCGTGTGGCTGCTCGGGCTGGTGCGGTTCATCGCCGGGATCATGAACGGGAACGGGGTCGGCTTCCTGTTCTTCCTGCTGCTGATGCTCGGGTTCGCCGGGTTCATGCTGACGCGGGTGCCGCGGGTGACCGCGCTCGGCCGGGCGGCCACCACGCAGGCGGTGATCGCCAACGGGTACCTGCGGCCGCAGAACGCGCCATCCTACGAGACGTACGGGTTGCACACCGCCGCGCTCGGTGCGGCGCTCTTCGGTGGCGCGGCGCTGCTCACCTTCGACGCCGGGCTGGCCAGTGCGGCGGAACCGCCGCAGTCGTCGTCGGGCTGGGACAGCGGCGGCAGTGGCGGGGACAGCGGCAGTAGCTGCAGCAGCGGCAGTAGCTGCGGTGGCGGGGGAGGTTGCGGCGGCGGAGGCGGCGGTTGCGGTGGGTGACCGGTGAAAACCATCCTGCCGGGGCGGGCGCTCGGGATCGGGTGGCGGCCGGAGATCTGCGGGGTGGTCGCCGGGCTGCCGGGGCTCGGGTTCTGCGAGGTGATCGCGGAGACGGTCGCACACGGGGTGCCGGACGAGCTCGCCGCGCTGCGTGATCGCGGCATTCCGGTGGTGCCGCACGGGGTCTCGCTCTCGCTCGGCGGTGCGGAGCCGGTCCTGCCGGAGCGGGTGGCGCACCTGGCCCGGAGCGCACGGGAACTGAACGCACCCCTGGTGAGCGAACACGTGTCGTTCGTTCGAGCGAACGGGCTGGAAGCGGGTCACCTGCTTCCGGTGCCGCGCACGCGGGCGGCGCTCCGCGCGCTCACGCGGAACATCGCGCGCACCACGGCCGAGCTGCCGGTTCCACTGGCGCTGGAGAACATCACCAGCCACTTCGACTGGCCGGAGGACGAATTCACCGAGTCGGAATTCCTGACCGAACTCGTCGAGCGGACCGGCGTCCACCTCCTGCTCGATATCGCCAACGTGTACGCCAACGCCCGCAACCGCGCCCGCGACCCGCGCACCGAACTGCACCGGCTGCCCGCCGAGCGGATCGCCTACTGCCACATCGCCGGCGGACACGAGCTGGACGGGCGCTACCACGACACGCACACCGCCGCGGTCCCGGCGGCGGTGCTCAAGCTGGTCGGCGAGTTCGCCACCGACCGCGACGTCCCACTCATGCTGGAGCGCGACGGAAACTACCCGCCCGCGGCCGAGTTGCTCGCCGAGCTGGACGCCATCGCCGACGTCACCGGCCGGACGCGGATCACCGGAGCCGTCGGAGCCCGGCGGTGAGCAGCGACCTCCCCGACCTCGCCACCCGCCAGGCGGAACTCATCCGAGCCCTGGTCGCCGACGGCCCGCCCCCCTCCGGCTTCGCCCCGGACGACCTCACCGTCACCGCCACCGCCCTGCTCCGCAAACGGGCGGGCCTGGTGGCCAAGCGCTACCCCCTGCTCGCCCAGCAGTGCGGCCCCGACTTCCCGGACATGTTCACCGCCTGGGCCCGCGGCCGCCCGTCCACCTCGGTGGCCGACGACGCCACGGCCTTCGCCGCGGCGCACGGCCTCGCGCCCCGAACGGGCCGCCGCTGGTTCCGCCGCTGATCGAGCGGTCCGATCACTGCGGAATCCGCATGGCGCGCAACACCGCCCGCCCCGCCTCCGGATCCCCGACCGCGATCCGCGCACTCCCATCCGGGTAACACCGCGCCTTGATCCCCCGCCGCCGCAGCGCATTCGACGCGCCCGGCCCCGGCAGGTAGAGGAAGTTCGCGTGACTCTCCGGCACCTCGATTCCCATGGAGTAGAGCGCCGCCCGCAGCAGATCCCGCTCCTCGGTGATCCGCCGAACCCGCGCACGCAACTCCTCGGTCGCGGCATACGAAGCGGCAACGGCGGCCCCGGCGGCGGCCCCGAGCCCGAACGGCAACTGCTGAGTCCGCACCCGCCGCGCCAGCTCGATATCCCCGACGGCATAACCGATCCGCAACCCGGCCAGCCCGTACGCCTTGGAGAAGGTGCGCAGGACCAGCAGGTTCCGATACCTGGCGATGAGGTGGTGCAGGTCGGGGCGGTCGGCTCGGTCGAGGAACTCCATGTACGCCTCGTCGAGCAGCACCGTGACCCGGGCCGGAACCCGGGCCAGCAGCGCGTCCAACTCGGCGAGGGGAAGCACGGTCCCGGTGGGGTTGTGCGGCCGGCACACCACAAGCAACCGGGTGTGCCGGTCGATCGCCCGGCGCAGCGCCCGGACATCCTGCCCACCCCTGGCATCCAGGGGCACCGGCACCGCCCGCACCCCCGCCATCTCGGCCATGATCGGGTACCCGTCGAACGTGGGCGCGGCGAACACCATGCTCCGCCCCGGCTCCACCACCGCCCGCAGCACCTGCATGGCGACGCCGGTCGCCCCGGCCCCGACCACCACTTGGTCGGGATGCACCCGCAGCTCCCCGGCGATCAGCGCGGGCAGCTTCTCCGGCAGGAACTCCGGATAGCGGTTCGCCGCGGCCAGCTCGCGGTGCACCGCCTCGAGCACCGAGGGCAGCGGCGGGAACGGGTTCTCGCTCAGGCTCAGGTCGAAGCGGCGGAGCTTGCTCGAGGTGCCGTCCCGCGGCGTGGTGTCACCGGGGTGGATCCGCACGCTCACCGCGCCGCGCCCCAGCGGACGGCGGCCGCGGCCGCGAAGTCGCCCGCGTGCGCGAAGGCGGAGAGCAGCACCGTCGAGCCGTTGCGCAGTCTCCCCGCCCGGTTCTCCTGGTCCAGCGTCACCGGGATGCCCGCGGCGAAGAGGTTGCCGCAGCGGTCGAAGGTGTCCGGGTGCCGCTCGGCCGGGAGCTCCAGCGCGTCGTGCCAGTTGCGCAGGAAGAGGCGGTTCGGCTGGTTGGTGACCAGGGTGTCGACCTCGCTGCTCTTGGCGCCGATCCGGTCGCAGACCGCGAACGCCGCCTCCGGCACCAGCCGGTTGCCGCGCGCCAGCACCGCGGCCACCTTGGACTCGGAGAAGCGCACGCACGCCTGCCCGTCGCCCGGCTCCCAGTAGCGCCGGTCGCTGCCGGTGGAGAACGCCATGTCACCCGCGAACTCCGGGTAGGTGCGGCACTCCGTGTCCAGGATCGGCGCGCTGTCGTCGCGAATGAGCAGCCCGACCCCGCAACCGTCCCCCGGCACCGGCGCCTGCGGCATGCCGCGGATCTCGGACTGGGTGAAGACCGGCCCCGCGCAGTTCTGCGCCGCCGCGACCAGAGCGGTCCGGCCGCCGCTCGCCCGCAGCAGGTTCGCGGCCAGTGCCATCATGTGGATGAACGCCGCGCAGCCGCCGTTGTGCACGTCGAGCACGTGCTCCGGCCGCGCGTTCAGCCTGCGGGCGACCTCGGGGCCGCTGCCGAGCACGGGGTTGTCCGGTAGTTGGACGTGGGTGAGCAGCACGTCGATATTGCTGATCAGGTCCCGGCCGTGCCGTTCGATGAGCGGGGCGGTGGCGCGCTCGATCATGTCGACCGCGGTCTCGCCGGGCGCGATGTGGTGCCGGGCGGCGGGCGCGCGGAACATGACGTTGCGCGCCTGCCGCTCCGACCGCGAGTACTGCGTGAAGTACTCCGTGCCGACCGGGTCGCCGGGCAGGTAGGAGGCGACGTCGACCAGGCTCACGGTGCTCATCGCATCCACTCCGGCGTCAGCGGGAGGTTGTTGGCGTAGCGGTATTCGCAGATGGCCTTGAGGTTGTCCAGCTCGAGCTGGTGGCCGGGGCCGAAGAGCGGCCAGAAGTCGCCGACCCAGGCATCCCGGCCCTCCGGCGCCTTCTCCGGGAACGGGTTCTTCTCGTAGAAGGGGTGGTGACAGTTGGTCCAGAGCACCACCGAGCCGGGGCGGTCGAAGACCACCTGGGCGTCGACGACCCGCATGAGGTAGATCATCCAGAGGTGTTCGCCCTGGTCCCAGGCGCAGTGGTAGTCGACGGTCATGGCGTCCGGGTAGGCGACGGTGCGGGTGTAGATCGGCGTGTTCTCGCCGAGGCGGTCGTAGGCCGCCCACAGCCCGGGCTCATCGGTCTCGGCGAAATCGCGCATGCTGTACGTCCACTCGGCGAGCGACAGGGTGTGCGACAGGTACTCGTACACCTCGCGGGGTGGTGCGTCGATCACGATCTGGACCGGGCAGTACTCGCCGAACACTTCGTCGTGCGGGTACACCGAGCGCAATCGTTCGAGGATCACGGGTAGCGTCGCGTCCCGGTCCGAGTTCTCGAAGCGCAGGACGCCGGGGATCACGGGGACGGGGATGTCGCTGAGAGCGGTCACGGGGTACTCCTGGAGGGGTTGGCGGAGAGGAAGGGCAGGAACGGGGGGATCTCGTCGGGATCGCAGGTCACGGCGACGAACGAGGGGCCTTGCGTGTCGAACGCCGCGGGTAGCGCGGTGCTCAGGTCGTCGGTCGTGCGCACCGACCAGGCGGGCAGGCCGGGGAACATGGCGGCCATGCCGTCGCCGAGTTCGGCCGGGCGGAAACGGTTGAAGCTGTAGCGGTCGCCGTAGTAGAGCTGCTCGCGGGTCAGGCACATGCCGTGCGCGCTGTTGTCGAAGACGATCACGGTGAGGGGTAGGTCGAGCTGCACGGCGGTGTGGAACTCCATGCCGTGCATGTAGAAGGAGCCGTCGCCGGCGATCACGACGGTTCGCCTGCCGCGGGCGAGGCAGGCGCCGATGGCCGCGCCGAAGGCGTAGCCCATGCCGCCCATGCCGAGCGCGACCGTGAAGCGGCCGTCCTCTGGCACGCGCAGGTGGTGGACGACGGCGGCGCCGGTGTTGCCCGCGTCGGCGAAGACGTCGCTGCCGGGCGGGAGTGCGGCGGTGATCGCGTCGACCACCGAGCGGTAGCGCAGGCCGGGGCCGGTGGAGTCCGGGACCGGCAGGCGGGTCGGAGCACCGTCGTGCGAGGTGGTGGGCACGGTCCTGGCCGGCTTGCCCGGATGGCCGCGACCGTTCTCGACCGTCGGGTCGCCCGTTGCAGGGTGGGCGGGGATTCGGTCCGCGGCCGGTACGGTCGTCCGGCGGCCGGGCACCGGGTCCGGCGACATCCCGGTCAACGGCGCACGGACGGCCACGGCGCACAGCTCGGGCTCCAGCGCGTCGGCGAGGACGGCGAGGGTATGCCGCAGGTTCGAGCTGTGCGCGTGCAGCGCACGCGGATGCGGCTCACTGTGCCCCACCGACAGCACCGGAACCCCGTCGAGATCGAGCCCGGTCCGCGCGGGCCCGGGCAGCGTGCTGCCGACCAGTAGACACACACTCGCCGCCGCGACAGCAACGGGCAGCTCCGGATGCCCCATGGTCCCCGCGACCCCGCGAAAACCGGGCGCACCCTGGTCATAGACATCCTTGGCATCCGGCGCGACCCCGACCGCCGCACCGAGCACCCCGGCCAGCCGAGCCAGCTCCCCCCTGGCATCGTCCATCCCGACCTGCGCCCCGGCCAGCAGCACCACACCCCCGGCAGCCCGCGCCGCCGCCAGCAGCGACCGCACCTCGGCCAGCCGCCCCACATCGTGCCGGGGAACAGCGGCGGGCGGCACCCACTCCGGAAGCGCGATCCGCTCCTGCTGAATGTCCTTGGGCAGCAAAAGCGCCGCGGGCAGTCCGCGCTGCAGCGCCAGTGCGGCGCCATCCAGGTGCCCGGGCAACTCGGCGGCGCCCCGAACTCGCGCGCAGTACCCGGTGATGGTCGCGAAGAGCGCCTCGGCGTCGATGGTGCCCGCAAGCCCACTGGTGTCCTGGAAGGCCCCGTTCCCCTCCCCGGCCCGCGGCGGCTGCCCGATCAGGGCGAGCACCGGAACCCGCGAGGTGAACGATTCCGCAAGCCCGGGAACGAGATTCATCGCGCCCCCGCCGGAAGTGGTCGCGACGGAACCGATCCCGGCCGAGGCCCTGGCATACCCGTCGGCCATGGTGGCGGCGGAGAACTCGTGCTTGGCCACGACGGCCCGCACCGCCCCATCGGAGGCGAAGACCGCATCGTAGATATCCTCGATATTGGCCCCGTCCACACCGAAGAGCTGCCGCACTCCCAGCGCGGCGACGGCACGGACCAGATGATCGGCCACACGATCGAGCACGGATTCCACCTCCTCCGGGGGCCGAAGTACAAGCCCACCCAGTTCATCGCGGGCGATCCGCGCGGCGTTCACACCCGCGCCCGATCGACCCTCGGGAGAAGACACGGGCCGCGGCCGCGCCCGGTTCACGAGCTCCCGAAAACTCAGGGTTGCGTTCTACATATACATCTACGTATAGTCATTGCATGCCCAACAAGACGATCTACGTAGCGGACACCGACCTCCCGCTCTTCCAGCGGGCGCAGGAGCTGGTCGGCGGCAACCTCTCCGGTGCCGTCACCACGGCGTTGCGCCGCTTCATCGAGCTGGAGGAGGGGCGGCTGGAGGGCTTCGAGGAGATCGTGCTCCGGGTCGGGCACAACGGCGCGCGGCAGGTCCGGTTCTCCGGCGTGCTGCTCGGCGAGCTGAACGACATGGACGACGAGCGGGCGCTGCACGTCCGGGTGTTCCGCAGTCGCAAGGGCAAATTCGTCGCGCACACCCGCTCCAGCGATTGGAACGAGTACCCCACCGAGACCGGCTCGCTGCGGGACTGGAAGAGCTGGCGCCGCATGCTCGGCATCGGCGAAATGGACTGGGGCGATTTCCGGCTGGAGATCGTCGACGACCACTCCGAGCTGAAGGGCAAGATCCCGGACAAGCTCTACGAGCGCATCGCGGACATCGCCGGGCATCCCCAGGTGGAGGACCTCGACATCTGACCCGGCACAACTGAGACCCGCCCCCCGGGGGCGGTGTGCCCAAAACATGCATACATTCGTACCTATTGATGAAAGGAACGCCATGTCTTCGGCGATCACTGTGCGCGGCCTGCGCAAGTCCTACGGCGAGCAGACCGTGCTCGACGGCATCGACCTCTCCGTCCCGGAGGGCACGATCTTCTCCCTGCTCGGCCCGAACGGCGCGGGCAAGACCACGACGGTCCAGATCCTCAGCACCCTCATCGACGCCGGAGACGGCATCGTCCAGGTGGCAGGACACGACGTCGCGACCGAGCGCACCGCCGTGCGCGGCGCCATCGGCGTCACCGGCCAGTTCTCCGCCGTCGACGAACTGCTCACCGGCCGCGAGAACCTGCTCCTCATGGCCGACCTGCACCACCTGCCCCGCTCTGAGGGCAAGCGCCTCGCCGACGAGCTGCTCACCCGCTTCGACCTGGTCGAGGCAGGCAGCCGCACCGCCGCCACCTACTCCGGCGGCATGACCCGCCGCCTCGACCTGGCCATGACCCTGGTCGGCGCCCCGCGCATCATCTTCCTCGACGAGCCGACCACCGGCCTCGACCCGCGCAGCCGCCGCTCCATGTGGCAGATCATCCGCTCCCTGGTCGACGACGACGGCGTCACGGTCTTCCTCACCACGCAGTACCTGGAGGAGGCGGACGAACTCGCCGACCGGATCGCCGTGCTCGACCAGGGCCGCATCGTCGCCGAGGGCACCGCCGCCGAACTCAAGCGGCTGGTCCCCGGCGGCCACATCCGCCTCCGCTTCGCCGACGCCGGTGCGCTGGACCGCGCCGCCGCCGTCCTCGACACCGCGCAGATCGTCGGGGAGGAGTTCACCCTCGCCGTCCCGAGCGACGGCGGCGTCGCCGCCCTGCGCGCCGTCCTCGACCGCCTCGACCTGCACGACCTCGAACCCGCCGGCCTCGCCGTGCACACCCCCAACCTGGACGACGTGTTCCTCTCCCTCACCGGACACGCCACCGATTCGAAGGAGACCGTCCGATGACCACCCTGGCCGCACCGCGCCCGCTGGCCGATACCGTCACCATGCTGCGCCGGAACCTGCTGCACGCCAGGCGGTATCCGAGCATGGTCTTCGGCGTCATCGTGATGCCGGTAATCCTCATGCTGGTGTTCAACTACGTCTTCGGCGGAGCGCTGCAACTCTCCTCCGGCGGCAAGTACATCGACTACCTGGCGCCCGGCATGCTGCTCATGATCCCGGCGTACATGACCGTCTCGGTCTGCGTCGCGGTCTGCACCGACACCACCAAGGGGATCGTGAACCGGTTCCGCACCATGGCTATCGCGCAGCCCGCGGTGCTCGCCGGGCATGTGCTCGGCACCTTGATCCAGTCGTTTCTCGGGCTGACCGGCATGGTGCTGGTGGCCCTGCTCATCGGCTGGCGGCCCGATGCCTCCGCGCTGGAGTGGCTGGCCGCGGCCGGGCTCCTCGGCCTGCTGGTCTTCGCCCTGACCTGGCTCGCAGTCGCCTGCGGGCTGCTGGCCGCCAACCCGGAGAGTGCGAGCAACATGCTGTTCCCGGTAGTTCTGCTTCCGTTCCTGGGGAGTGGGCTGGTGGCGACCGAGACCATGCCGGTCGGGATGCGGCAGTTCGCCGAGTACCAGCCCTTCACGCCGATCACCGAGACGGTGCGCGGGCTGCTCATGGGCACCGAGATCGGCAACTCCTGGATCATCGCCCTCGCCTGGTGCGTCGGCATCGGGATCGCCGGCTTCCTCTGGTCCCGCTCGATCTTCGCCCGCCGCGGGCGGTGATTTCTCGGCTACGCCCAGCCAGCGGAACTCTCCGCCGGCTGGGCGTTGTCGCGTCGCCAGACGGCGATGAACAGCTTTGGGGTCACCCGATCGACTCCAAGCGATCATCAGGATCGATCGAGGAGATCGCGCGCTCCATATCGGTCAGCGTGCCCTCGTCCAGTACCTCACCCCGCAGGTTCCGAAGTTCGAACCCCCACGGCGGGGACTTCCGATTGCGGACCTCCAGACCCCGTGCCGCGGCCCGGGCTCGCGCGGCCTGCAAACGGGCATCATGCATGCTCTCGCTCATTGCCCCACCACACCACCGAGACCCTGTTCCCGAAATCCCTAGCGGAGAATCCGGAAGCAGGTAATTTGTTGCCGCAGAACAGAAACCGTCCTTCTGGGTTCGGAAACCCAGTGCGGATTCGAAGGGGTGGCAGTGGGGGATAGCGGATCGACCTTGGCGGGGCGGCGACTCGCTGCCTACCTGCGCGACGCACGGCAGGCCGTGAAGCTGACGATCGCGCAAGCCGCGATCGCAGCCGATATCAGCACGTCGGTGCTGCAACGACTCGAAACGGCGGATAAGACGAGGTTGAAGGCCCGCGACCTGGATGCGCTCTGCCGGGTCTACGAGATGCCGGACGACAGAATCAAGGCGATGATCGGCTTGCTGCTGAAGGCCGGCGAGAAGAGTTGGTGGCACGCTTACGGCGATGTGATCCCGGCGAATTTCGACGTGTACATCGGCTTGGAGGCCGAAGCCCAGCAGATCGTGGTGTACCAGCCGTCGATCGTGCCAGGACTGCTGCAGACCCCTGGCTACGCACTCGCCCTGTTGGAGAACGGCTTCCCGGACTGGTCGGACGAGGAGCGGCAGCGCCTGCTCGCGCTCCGGATGGAACGGCAGGTGCGGATCACCCGGCGGCACAGGCCGCTCGATCTGCTGGTGATCCTCAACGAGACGGTGCTCCGGTGCCGGGTCGGGAGCGAGGCCGTCATGGCCGCGCAACTTCGGCACCTCGCGGAGGTGGGAAAGCGGCCGAATGTCTCAGTGTGTCTGCTGCCCTTCACCGCGGGCGTTCCGATGGGCAGTCCGATCGGCCACTACGCGATGCTGGAGTTCGAGGACCCAGCCTCACCGCCGGTGATTCTCCTGGAGTCGTTTACCGGGAGCATGTACCTGGAGAAGCCGGGTGAGGTGTCCCAGTACACCGACGTCACCCGCCGTTTGCAACGACATACGCTGGGTGAGGAGGCGAGCAGAAGCCTGCTCCGGAAGACGGTCAAGGAGTACGAGCAGTGAGTGAACCCCGCTGGTTCAAGTCCAGTTACAGCAGCGACGGTGCGAACTGCGTGGAGGTCGCGTACCTGCCGGGCGGGCAGCTGGGTGTCCGGGACTCCAAGAACCCGGATGTCGCGGCCCTGACTTTCCCAAGGCTGTCCTGGGCAGCCTTCGTAGCCGGCATCTCGACCGGAGAGTTCTAGGCGTAGCCCTACGACCGACGAGCAGTCGTGGTCGCTCGCCAATGCCCCCGCTGGCTCATCCGTGCTGTGGATTGGCAGCGACGTATCCGATCCGAGTGTTCGCAATACCGTCTCGGTCTCAGCGCATCGTGAGGGTAGCGGCATGGATCAGGAAATATCGAGGCAAGGCGCCGACCTGCTGGCCGCTGACATCGAAACCGCTCTGGGCGTCGAGGTGCACATCGACGAGACGATCCCCGAACGCCTGCTTCGCCAGCCCTCGCCTCCGGCGTGGTGGATCGAGTTCACCGTCCCGACCTGGAACATCCTCGTCGGCTGTACCCCCGGCGAGCACACCCCCAGCGGCGTGGCCTGCGGACTCGCGCGGCTTCTGCACGACGACATCCTGGCGCGCAGCGGCAAGATCTGGCCGGCCGACCCGCGGGGTGGCGATCAGCCGCTGCTGCCCACCGGCGCCGGGTGGCAGGGGCCGGGCGGCTCGATACCCTACGGCCAGATCCGGTCAGCCGCAGATCCCGACCCCGGCCTCGACGGGGTGGTCCGGTGGTGGCTGCCCCACAGCTACGACGGCCTCGTCGCCAGCCATTCCGGCGACGTGTGGTTCTCTCGCTGGCAGTACCGGGGCGACGACCAGACCATCACCCCGGGCATGCCGGTGACCTGGCTCATCGGCGAAGGACATCACGGGAAGTACCGCACGGCGAGCGAGGTACGGCCGATCCAGCCCTAGCAGGGCACGGCGCGCTCTCCCGCGGCGGACGATCTGATTTCCGCAGGAACGGGCTCCCTCGCCGCGACCGCCCTCGCCGCCCCCGTCCCACCGTGCACGTCGGGAACCGTCTGGCGTCTGCTGCGTCCAATTTGGTGGGGGATGAATATGAAGCGGCATCCGGGTCGTGCGCATACCCCTGAGTCGAAACGGGGGGACGATGAAGACGATCACATCGATCGTGGCAGTGTGCGCGGTGTCGGCCGCGCTCGTCGCGACGGGATTCGGCGCGGGAAACGCGGCGGCGGAGCCACAGGTATGGGGTGCCTGCGGAAGAAGCTCGGCGGAGGACAAGGTGGTTGCCACCTATGGTCGCGGCAGACTCCTCTGCGGCAATGACAAGTGGGGATTCCGCCACGTGCAGCAGAATCACGGTAAGGAGTGGGAGCAACTCGCCGCCATCGAGAACCGGAACTGGCGCGACATCGCGGATATGGCGATCGCCAAGTCGCTGAACGATCCGCAACGGACCGTCGATCAGGGCGGCGGCGCCACTTGCTACTCGGGGCAGGTCTACCTGGTCAACCACGTCACCGGTGCGATTGTCCAGACCATCCACCCCAGCGTTATCGTCCTGACCGATGGACGAATCATCACGGCGTTCCCAGGAGGCGGATGTGCCTGAACCGACGAACGCGGAGCTGGTTGGTTCCGTCATAGCCGCTGGGCGGGAGATGAGGCTCGATATCACCGTCGATTCCAGCGGAGCTGTCTGGATTTCGGGGCGCCGGGGTGTTGCGGTGGAGCCACCGGTCGAAGTGAGGTTCACCGTTGAATCGCTGGAACGCTACTACCTGGACATCGCGAATGACGCGGGCCGGGGCCAGATATCGCCGTGGGATTGGTGGTGCACCCTGATGTCGACCCATCTGTACGAGGCGCTCTATCAGCTGGACCGGATCAGCGGGCGCGCGGTCGTGGTGATCGAGCGGACCGGGTTCGCTGCTCGGTCGGCCGACGCGAGCTGAATTCACGCCGGATCGGTTCCCGCCGGAGTGGACGAGAACCGATCGGCGTGCTCAGACCGTGCCGAGGAGCACCGTGTCGCCGGTGGCGGCGGAGGTGATCTCGACACTGCGGATGCGCTCCGGAGTGGTGGGGACGGTGCGTTCCAACGTCACCACGTCCCCCGGCCCCGCAGGCCACTGCCCGAGATTCCATCGGGTGCCGTCCACACCGGTGGCGACGAGGCCGAACTCCCAGGTGTAGCGAGCATCACCGGGTGCGTAACTGCAGGTCATCTCGATCCGGGTGCGATCACCCTCGGCCAGCAGCCGGAAATCGGCTGAGACCGGACTCGCCCGCAACGGCTCCATCGACCGTTCAGCGAAGACCTGCTCGGTGCTCACCGGGTCCGAGTCAGCGGTCACCGCGGCGACCACCGGAACCGCGATGGCGACGGCAGCGGCGGCGGCGGCGAGTGCGGCGCCTGCCGAGACCCAGCGGGAGCGGCGGCGCTGTCGTTCGCTCGCGGCGGCGAGCCGGGGCAGTAGGTCGGCCGGGGCCTCGGGAGATTCGGGTTCCGGTGCGGAGCCGAGTTCCAGCGCGGTCTCGGGCCCGATCAGCCCGAGCAACCCCGGCATCCCGGCCAGCTCGGCGACGGCGTCCCGGCACCGCGAGCACCCCTCCAGATGCTCCTCGAACTCCAACCGTTCCGCCCGGGTGAGCGACCCGAGCACATACGGCGCGTCCCACGTCGTGTAGTCGTCGACGATGTCGGTCATCGGTTCGTCACCCCCATTTCCTGCAGCGTGAGACGTAGGGCCCGCATGCCGTAGTGCATGCGGGATTTCACCGTCCCGGGTGGGATACCCAGTTCCTCGGCGATCTGTTGGGTCGAGAGGCCGCGATAGTAGGCGCGCACGATCACCTCGCGGTGGTCGGCGCCGAGTTTGGCAAGGGCGTCGGCGACCAGCCAGCCGTCGAGGGCGCGGTCGGAGTGGTCGGGTGTGGCCTGCTCGGGTGGGGCGTCGGTGCGGAATTCGCGGCGGTTGCGGGCGCTGCGGTGTTCATCCACGGCGAGGTTCCTCGCCACGGTGAAGAGCCAGGCTCTGGCCGAATGGGTGGATTGGTCGAGGACCGCGGGGCGCTGCCAGGCGCGGAGCAGGGTTTCCTGGACGATGTCCTCGGCGCGGCCCGCGTCGCGGACCAGGCCGAGGGTGTAGCGCCAGAGCACGGTCGCGTGCTCGCGGTAGAGCGCGGCCATGAGCGTGGCCCGGTCGTCGTCGGCTGCTGCCCACGGGGCGTTCTCCGGGTGGGTCGGGGGCGGCTGGGTGGCCGCCGGAGGTTCCGGTGCGTCCATCGGCTCACCGGAGCGGGGGGTTGGTCACGGGGTGGTCCTCCTCTGTCGAGGAGTTACACGAGGCTAGTTGCGTTCTAGTTCGATCGGGTGCGAGGCGAGTAGCGAGAGCGGGAGCGGTTGCCTGCGCAGTACCTGGGCCCAGAGGTCGGGGCGGCCGGGGGCGATGGGGTCGGCGGGGAGGGCGGAGACCACGTACCAGTCGTGGTTGTCCAGTTCGCCCTCGAGCTGGCCGAAGGTCCAGCCCGCGTAGCCGGCGAAGATGCGGGCGCCCTCGATGAGGGGGCTGATCTCGGCGGGGTCGGCGTCGAGGTCGACGAGCACGACGCGGCCGTCGACTCGGCGCAGGCCGTGCACGTCGGCGATCGAGACGCCGACCCGGACGGTCGCGACGCAGAGCGCGGCGTCCCGCTTGACCGGCCCGCCGACGAAGAGCGTCTGCGGCGCGGAGACCACCTCGCTCCAGCGCGGGAGCACGTCGTGCACGGCGGTGTCGCTCGGCCGGTTCAGGACGACGCCGAGGCTGCCCGCCTCGTTGTGCTCGATGACGTAGATGACGGTGCGCCGGAAGGTCGGCTCCGCGAGGTCGATGGCGGAGACCAGCAGACTGCCTGCCCGCACGACGGACTCGCCCGGCCGGTGATCGCGGCGACCGTGGTCGCCGTGCCCGCGGGTCCTGCGATCGTCGGGGTCGTCTGCGCGTGCCACCCGGACATCATCGCAGTTGCAGCCCCGATGCGCTTGCCCTCTGCGGTGGGAAAGCGGCCGCTCGGCGTCGTAGAGTCGTGCCATGCGACCGCCCGAGGTGCTCCTCGACGACTTCGAGACCGTCTACGACTTCTACCGCGATCACCGGCAGAACCGGGCGAAGGCGTTGGCGGCGTACGCCTTTCTGGCCCGCCGCTTCCGGCCGCGGGTGCACTTCGCCGATGGGGCGCCGGAGGCGGTGCAGGCCCTGGTCCGCTCGGGGCGGCCGCTGCTGATCGCGGTGAATCATCTCTCCAGGCACGACCCGTACACGGTGGCGGCGGCGGCCTGGCGCAGCCCGCTGCGCCGGCTCATCGGGCGGGTTCGGGTGCTGGCCAAGGACGAACTGTTCGTCGATCCCAAGCTGCGCAAGCAGGTCGACATGATGGGCGCCATCCCGGTGTTCCGCGGCAAGGACCACGGCCTCCGCGCGGTGAATGCCGCAGGTCAGCGCATGATGGACAGCTGCGCGGAGCGGCTCGCGCGCGGCGACCACCTCGCGGTCTTCCCGGAGGGCACCTGCAATGTGGTCGACCCGAGCCGGGTGCAGCCGGTGGGCAGCGGGATCGGGCACATCGCCTTCCGCGCGCAGAAGCTCGGCGCCGAGCCCGCCCTGCTCAGCCTGGCGCTGAGCTACGGGCCGCGGCCCGGCGACGGCACCGAGCCGTCGAAGCAGGAGGTGGTCGGCTCGTCGTTCTACTTCGGGCAGCCGGTCACCGAGCTGCCGACCCGGCCCGCCGAGATCTCCCGGCTGGTCCGCGCCGAGCTGCAGGTCGCGCTGGACGGGGCCGTCGCCGCCTACTAGAGCGGCAGCCCGAACTGACTGCGGGCCCAGCTCGGCACCGCGGCCACGTGCTCGGCGCGGCTCTCGATATAGCGGTTGACCTGCGGACACATCGGCAGCACCTCGAAGCCCTGCGCCCTGGTGGTGCGCAGGGCCGACTCGAAGAGCGTGGCCGCGTGGCCGCGATCGGGGCTGGCGTAGATCTCGGAGCGGACGAAGGCGCGCTCGGCGGCGGTGTCCTGGTAAGCGACGTGACCGGCGAGAGTTCCGTCGATGTAGAGCTCGAACCGCTCCAGAGCAGTGTTGGTGCGGACCTCGATCGCCATGGCTCGACGCTACTCGGTGCGGGGCGCGATCGCGCGCTCGAATCCGCCTCGCGGAGCGCCCATCCCCACGGTGGACTTGTCGAACGCGGTTCCGCCGCACAGAATGCTTGTGGCCCGCCGCCCGGTACGTGAGCTCGGGGCGGCCGCGGCGCGGGCCCGGGAGGGACGGAAGATGACGAGCGCACAGCGCGCGGCCGGGCTGGCCGCGCTCCTGGTGGCCGGACTGCTCGGTGCGGTCACGGCGACCCCTGCCCTGCTCGCGCCCGCCGCGGCGGCGCCAGCGGTGGCCTTCGGCGACTGCCCGGAGGGGGCGGTACCCGCAGGTCGCGGCGTGCAGTGCGCGGTCGTCGATGTACCGAGGAATTACGCCGATCCGGACGGCGCCACGATCGAACTGACCGTGAGCCGGATACCGGCCGATGGCCAGAAGCGCGGGGTGATCGCCGCCAACCCCGGCGGACCCGGCGCGGACGCCCTCGATTACTGGGCCCGCCGGATCGATGCCTTTCCCGCCGCCTTCAAGCAGTACGACCGGATCGCCGTGCAGCCGCGCGGCATGCGTTGGTCCACCCCCCTGGACTGCGCGGTGAAGCCGACCGGGGCCGAGCCCGCGCCGGCCGGCGTCAAGGAAATCGCGCTGCGCCCCCGCGACGACATGCGCGCCACCTGCGAGGCGGCGCTGCCCGGGTACCTGGACACCATCACCACCGAGAGCACCGCCCGCGACCTGGACGCGGTGCGCGCCGCGCTCGGCGTCGAGCGGCTCGACTACCTCGGCACCTCCTACGGCACCTACCTCGGCGCCGTCTACGCGACGCTCTTCCCCGAGCACACCGGCCGGATGGTGCTCGACTCCAACGTCAACCCGGGCTGGGTGTGGACCGAGGAGTTCGCCCAGCAGCAGGTGGCGGGCAAGCAGCGGCTGGACGACCTGTTCGCCTGGATCGCCGAGCACGACGGCGAGTACGGCCTCGGCAACACCCCGCTGCAGGTCTACCGGAACTGGGTGCGGCTCGTCGCCGACCAGGGCGGCGGCTGGTACGCCAACCTGACCCCGCCGCCCGCCGCCGTCTCCGACCTGCCCGGCGCGCTGCCCGAGCCGCTCGCCGAGATCGCCCGCGACGGCTTCAACGGCAGCGTCGAGCAGATCGGCAAGGTGCAGAACCTGACCCGCACGCTGGTCGCCGGCGGCACCTCCGCGCAGGTGCCGCTGCTCGGCGCCACCACCGTCGCCACCTACACCCGCGCGTTCTGGCCGAACTTCGCCCGCGCCATGTCGGACGCCAACGCCGACCCGCGCAATATCGGCAAACTGCTGGCGCTGGAGGGCGCGAGCAGCTCCGACCCGACCGGCCAGGTGGTCTTCACCGCCATCACCTGCAACGAGAACGCCGTCGAGCCGCGGCCGGAGCTGATCGCCGTCGCCGCGGGCACCATCGCCTCCGGCGGCAGCGCCATGGAGGCCCGCGCCAACCTGGTCCGCGCCGGGATGAACTGCGGGTCGTGGCGGCCGGTGGCGAAGCCGGTCGCGGTGGACGGCGCCGCGCTGCGCACCCCGCCGCTGCTGCTGCAGAGCCGCTACGACGCGCTCACCGCCTACGAGGGCGGCCCGGCGCTGGCCCGCGCGGTGCACGGGAAGCTGATCGTCGTCGACGGCGGCGACCACGGCACCTTCGGCCGCGGCAACGGCGCCGTCGACGGCGCGGTGGTGCGCTACCTGGAGACCGGCGAGGTCGGCATCGACCGCGCCGAGCAGGCCCCGCTGCCGTAGCGGTGCACGTGCATCCGGATGCCCGAGGTGCGCGCATCGGCGCCGGGTTCCACAATGGGTCGATGACACGGGAGCCGAGTCAACGGGTGGTCCTCGCCCCGGACAAGTTCAAGGGTTCGGCGAGCGCGCCCGAGGTCGCCGACGCGCTGGCGACCGGGGTGGTGCGGGCGGTGCCCGCCGCCCGGATCCACCGGGTGCCGGTTGCCGACGGCGGCGACGGGACCGTCGACGCCTTCGTCACGGCGGGCTGGCGGCGGGTCGGGCTGATCGCGCCGGGGCCGACCGGGGCCGCCACGCCCACCTCCTACGCCGTGCGCGGCGACACCGCGGTGGTGGAGCTGGCGGCGGTGGTCGGGGCGGCCAAGCTGCCCGCGGGGCGGTTCGATCCGCTCGGCAGCGGCACCGACGGGCTCGGCACGGTGCTGGCGCACGCGCTGGAGTCGGGGGTGCGGCACCTGGTGCTCGGGCTCGGCGGCAGCGCCTCCTCGGACGGCGGCGCCGGGCTGCTGCGCGGGCTCGGCGCCCGGATTCTGGACGCCAGGGGTGCGGAGGTGCCGCCCGGTGGCGCGCCGCTCGCCGACGCGGCCCGGCTGGACGCGGGTGGGTTGCACCCGCTGCTGCGCCGGGCTCGGCTGACGCTCGCCTGCGACGTGGACAATCCGCTGCTCGGGCCCGCGGGAGCGGTCGCGGTGTACGGGCCGCAGAAGGGGGCCGGGCCGGCGGAGCTGGCGATTCTGGAAGCGGCGCTTGGCAATTGGGCCCGGGTGGTCGGGGAGGCATTTCCGGTGGAGCGGTACGGCGATGCCACCTCGCGGCCGGGGGCGGGCGCGGCCGGTGGGACGGGGTTCGGGGTGCTCGGCGCGCTGGCGGTGCTGATGCCGGTGACGGTGCGCAGCGGGATCGACGTGGTGCTGGAGCTGCTCGGCTTCGCCGACCTGGTCAACGGGGCTGCGCTCGTCGTCACCGGGGAGGGGTCGTTCGACGAGCAGAGCCTGCGCGGGAAGGCGCCGCTCGGCGTGCTCGCCGCCGCGACCGCGGCCGGGGTGCCGTGTGTCGTCACCCCCGGGCGTTCGCTGCTCACCCCCGAGCAGGTGCGGGAGGCGGGGTTCGCGGGGTGTCACCCGCTCACGGAGTTCGAGCCGGACCCGGCGCGCTGCATCGCGCAGGCGCGGCCCCTGCTGGTCCGCGTGGGAGAGCGGATCGCAGAGCAATACCTACGCGCAAGAGTTTGAGGCCCGCCTCCGGCGAACGGGGCTCGTAAGACTCGCCCCTCGGCGGGGTCAGACTTCGGCGAAGGTGTCGTCCAGTTCGCACTGAGCAACGTGCTCGCGGTGGCGGTCGCCCCAGTCTTCGAGGGGTAGCAGCGCGACCCGCAACGACTCGCCGAGGTCGGTGAGCGAGTACTCGACGCGCGGCGGCACCTCGGGGAACACCTCGCGGTGCACGACCCCCGCCGCCTCCAGGTGCCGCAGGTTCTCGGTGAGCACCTTCTCGCTCACCCCGTCCAGCTTGCGCCGGATCTCGCCGAACCGGCGCGGCCCTTCGCCGAGCACCCACATGAGATGCATGCGCCACTTGCCGCCGACCACTTCGATGGCAACGGACATTCCGCAGACCTCGTGATCCACGTCACCTCTGGTGTCCACCGCCGCCTCCTGACCAGGTCACGTACCCGCGGGTGCGGTAGCCCCGCCCCGACGTGCGCTCTTGTCGATGCTACCGGCCGCGACCAGCATCGGAACCGGCGCCGAACTTCCCGACAGACCAGCGAAAGGCTCGAGCGAATGTCTCAGAACACGGCGGTGACGGTAATCGGTCTCGGTCCGATGGGCCGTGCCATGGTGCGCGCCTTCCTCGCGGCGGGCACCGTGGTGACGGTGTGGAATCGCAGCCGCGACAAGGTGGACGAGGTGGTCGCGCTCGGCGCCACCGCCGCTGATTCGGTGGCCGAGGCGCTCGCCGCGAACGAGGTCGCCGTGCTCAGCCTCACCGACTACCCGGCCATGTACGACGTGCTCGGCCAGGCCACGAACGCCCTGCCCGGCCGCACCATCGTGAACCTCTCCTCCGACTCGCCGGAGAACACCAGGCGCGGCGGGACATGGGTGCGCGGGCACGGCGCCGAATTCCTCTCCGGCGGCGTCATGTCCGCGGGCGACGACATCGCGCACCCGGCCTCGTACACCTTCTACGGCGGTCCGGCCGAGGTCTTCGAGCGACACCGCGAGCTGCTGCGCCCGCTGAGCCCGCCGGAGTACCTCGGCGCCGACGACGGCGTGGCGCAGGTCTTCTACCAGGCGCTGCTGGTCACCTTCCACCCGTGGCTGCTCGCCTTCGACCAGGCGCTGGCTGTGATCGAGCGCAGCGGGCACGACATCGACCGCTTCCTGCCCTACGCGCAGCGCTCGGCCGCCGCCTACCCGTCCTTCATGGCGGATTCGGTGGCAGCGGCGAAAGCCGGTGCCGGGTACGACGAATCGATGTACCGGATGATGCTGGCCGGTGCGCGGCACATCATCGAGGCCAGCGAGGATGCCGGGGTGGACGCGGCGCTCTCGCACGCCGCCATGGCCTGGTGGCAGCGCGGGCTGGAGGCATCGACGGCGGCGAGCCGCCCGGTTTCGGTGCTGGAGCTGATGCGCGGATCGTGAACCGGCTCAGCCGGTCTCGCTGCCGATGCGCGGGAAGGGGGCCGTGGCGAACACCACCTCCACGGCCACCTCGAAGTACGCCGCGATCCGCAGCGCCAGGTGCAGGCTCGGGCTGTACTCGCCGCGCTCCAGGTACCCGACGGTCTGGTAGTGCACGCCGAGCGCCTCGGCCAGCTGCCGCCGGGAGACCCCGCGCTCCGCGCGCAGCATCGCGATCCGGTTGTAGATGACCTCAGTAGGCACGCTGCAGCGCCTTCTCGCGCCGGGCCGCGACGCTCGACCCGGACTCCCGGCGCGCCATCCGGCGCAGGAAGGGCGGCGCGAGCACCAGCCCGACCACCGCCCAGAAGCCGAGCACGGCGATGGTTTCCAGGTGCCGCCAGGACTCGCCGAGCTCCACCGCGGCGGCCGAGTCCGGGAGCATGGCGGCGCGGGTGCCGAGCCCCATCCAGTAGACCGGGAACGCCTGCGCGACCGCCTGCAGCCAGCCGGGCAGGGCGGTGATCGGGTAGAAGATGCCGGAGATCGCCACCAGCCCCATGATCGGCAGCGAGAGGTAGCCGAGGTTCCGCGGGCTGGTGAAGAGCGACCCGAGCGCCGCGCCGAGCGGCAGCGTGGCCAGCAGCCCGAGCGCGGTGATCGCGGCGAGCGCGAGCCAGCGGTCCGGGGTGCCGAAGTCGAGCCCGTCGCCGATCAGCGCGAGCCCGCCGATCAGCACCGGAAGCGCGGAGAGCACCGCGAGCGCGGCGGCGGCGACGATCTTGCCGGTGAGATACCCGACCATGCCGTTCGGCGTCGCCTTGGCGCGCAGCAGCGTGCCGTCCTCGCGGTCGGTGGCGAGCGCCCCGGCGATCCCGAAGAGCGAATTGAAGACGATGAGCAGGCCGATCAGGCTCGGCAGGGCGAGCGCGCCGAGCCCGATCCCGCTGGACTGGAAGGTGGCGTCGCGCATGAAGAACAGGGTGATCAGCGCGGAGAGCGGATAGATCGCCAGCCCGAACAGATCCTGCCCGCTGGTCAGCGCCTGCCTGATCTCGATCACGCCGCGGCGCAGCCCGGTGCGGACCGCGACGAGGACCGGGTTCATCGGGATACCTCCGTGAGCGAGCGCACGTCGGCCGCGCCGGATTCGGAGCGCCGCACCAGCGTCATGTACGTGTCCTCCAGCGAGGCGCGGCGCACCTCGAGTTCCCTGATCTCGCCGCCGTGCTGGCGGAAGAGGTCGTGCACGAACTCGGTGGACTCCACCGCGGTGTGCACGAAGCGCTCGCCGCCGCGGGTCCAGCGGATCTCCGCGGCTCCGGCGACGCTGCGGGAGAGCGCGTCCGCCGAGCCGTCGGCGATGATCCGGCCGCCCGCCAGGATCAGGATGCGGTCGGCGAGCTTCTCCGCCTCGTCCAGGTCGTGCGTGGTGAGCAGGACGGTGGTGCGGAGTTCGTCGGTGAGCCGGTGCACCAGGTCGTGGAATTCGCGCCTGGCCTCCGGGTCGAACCCCGCGGTCGGCTCGTCCAGGAAGAGCAGCTCCGGCCTGCCGACGATGCCGATCGCGACGTCGAGCCTGCGGCGCTGCCCGCCGGAGAGCGTCAGCACCTTGCGGTCCGCGTGCTCGGCGAGCCCGACTACCTCGAGCAGCTCGTCCGGGTGCCACGGCCGCTCCCGCTCCGGCGTGGAGTACGGGGCGTAGTAGCGGCCGAGGTTCGCCAGCAGCTCGCGCACCCGCCACTTGCTGTGATCGCGCCAGGACTGCAGCACCACCCCGACCCGGGCGCGCCACGCCTCGGTGCCCTGCTCCGGATCCAGCCCGAGCACCGAAACCCGCCCCGCCGAGCGCTGCCGGAACCCCTCCAGGATCTCGATGGTTGTGGTCTTGCCCGCGCCGTTCGGGCCGAGCAGCACCAGCACCTCGCCCTCGTGCACCTGGAACGTCACGTCCCGCAGGACGTCGCGGTCGCCGTAGCGCATGCGCAGTTCTTCGACGTCGATCACGACGCTCATGGGCACCTCCCCGTAGCTTGTCGGCTCCATTATGTAGTAGGAGTGCTATATAGCGACAGAGCTTTGCTGCCATTGACAGGCAGCTATTCGGCTGCCTATTGTCGAACATGCAGCCGCGAGGTTGCCTTTCGGAAGGACGGTATGGAGCAGGACGACGCGGTCTTCCGCGCACTCGCCGACCCCACCCGCCGCCGGTTGCTCGACACACTGCGCGCCGCCGACGGGCTGACCCTGCGCGAACTCTGCGCGGGGCTGGACATGGCGCGGCAGTCGGTGAGCAAACACCTCGCGGTGCTGGAGGCGGCGAACCTGGTCGCCACCAGGCGCCGCGGCCGGGAGAAGCTGCACCACCTCAACGCCGCCCCGCTCGACGCCATCACCGAACGCTGGATCGACCGCTACCACCGCGGGCGCGTACACGTGCTCGCCGACCTCAAAGCTGCCCTGGAGGCACCGATGACCACCACCGACACCGCCTTCGTCTACACCACCTACATCCGCACCACCCCCGAGCGGCTCTGGCAGGCGCTCACCGACCCCGCCTTCACCAGCAAGTACTGGGGCGCCACCTTCGACACCGACTGGCAGCCCGGCTCCACCATGCGCTGGTCGCTCGGCGGCTGGTCGCACGCCGACGAGGGGCAGGTGGTGGTGAAAGCCGAGCCGTTCACGGTGCTCTCGTACACCTGGCACACCATCGACGCCGAGTTCGCCGCCGAGGTCGAGCTGCCCGCCGACGACCTCCCGCGCTGGGCCGCCGACCCGCGCTCCACCGTCACCTTCGAGCTGGAGCAGCAGGGCGAAGTGGTGAAGCTGACCGTGGTGCACGACGGCTTCGCGCCGGGCAGCCCCGTGCTCGACGGCGTCCAGGGCGGCTGGCCGAGCATCCTCTCCGGCCTCAAATCGCTGCTGGAGACCGGCGAGGAGCTGCACATCCCGCAGTGAGGCTCAATGCGTGAGCTTCAGCCCGACCACCCCGCCCACGATCATCACCAGGAACAGCGCCTTCGCGACCGAGGCGGACTCGGCGCCGGTGAGCATGGCGTAGGCGACGGTGAGCACCGCGCCGATCCCCACCCACACCGCGTACGCGGTGCCGACCGGCAGCTCGCGCATGGCGAGCGCGAGCCCGGCCATGCTCGCGAGCAGCGCCACGGCGAAGATCAGCGACGGGGTGAGCCGGGTGAAGCCGTCGGAGCGGCCGAGTGCGGTCGCCCACACGGCCTCCAGGACCCCGGAGATCACCAGTAGCAGCCACGACATGTCGACCCTCCTCGGGCCGTCTTGTCGCACTCCGGGTACGGCACCCCTCGTCCGGTAAGCCCTGGTCGGGCTCGCCTCCACCGTGTCACACGGGGTGCTGGGCGGCAATCGATGGCGACCGGGGTCACCGCTCGTTCGGCTGGATCCTCGCGGTTCCGCGCTCGAGATCCACCGGGTCGCCGTTGCTCTCCTCGTCCCTGAGCATGGAGATGCCGTCGCGGTGGTCGAGTTCCATCCGCTTGGTCGGGTAGAGCAGCGCGGTGACCTCGTCGGTCAGCACGGTCGAGACCATCCGCCCGCTCTCCAGCCCGCTCCGGCGCCGCCGTTTCAGCTCGTAGCCACCGACGATCAGGAGCAGCAGCACACTGCCGGGGAGGGCAAGACCGAGCGCGGTGGTCATCGTTCCACGTGATTGTCCGGATAGGCGGTGATCGCGAGGAAGCGGATCGGCAGCCGGACCAGCTCGTTCGGGCCGTGCGGGCCCTCGCCGTCGAGGAGCAGCGAATCGCCCGGGCGCAGGGTGTACTCCGAATCGCCGTGGCCGTAGACCATGACGCCCTCCAGCATGTAGAGCAGCTCGGTGCCCGCGTGCTGGAAGAGCGGGAAGGTCTCGCTGGCCTCGGTGAGCGTCACCAGCACCGGCTCCAGCCGCTTGTGCTGGCCGCGCAGCGCGCCGAGCAGCTCGTAGTGGTGGCCGACCCTGGTCCCGCGGCCGACGATCACCGCCCCGCTGCCCGAGCGCGTGTACACCGCCTCGCGGGCCGCGTCGGCGCCGCGGAACAGCGACGTCACCGGCACATCCAGCCCCTTGGCCAGCCCCGCCAGCGTGCCGAGGCTGCACGAGGTCTGCGCGTTCTCGATCTTCGACAGCATGGCCTTGGAGATCCCGGCCTTGGCCGCCAGCTCCACCACCGACATGCTGCCCGCCAGCCGCAGGCTCCGCACCTGCCGCCCGATCACCTGCTCCAGCCCCGCCGCCGTCGGGACGTCCCGCGGGATCTCGCGGTCCACCGGGGCCGGGTCACCGGTGTCACGGTGCTCCCGTCCTCGGGCCGGTTCACGCATGGGGGGAAGTCTAGAGGTTGGGTGGCTGCCTAGTCCTTGCCGAACCGCTGGAACGCGGCCTGGCGCGAGGTGTCCAGGGCCGCGCCGATCACCGTCCACGAGTCACCGGCCTGCCGCGCCCGCTTGACGGCCGACCGCAGCTCGGCCTCCGCCTCGGCCAGCTTCTTGCGGGCCTCGATGATGTGCCGGAAGTGCTCGGCGTCCCGTGCCGGAGTGGTGTCCGGGTCCAGCTGCTCCAGAACGGCATCGAGGTCACCCGCGGTCGGCTCCGGAATCGGCGGTGCTGTTGGTGTGCGTTCGTCGGCCCACATGTGCGCCAGTCGCTGGTACAGGACTTCCGGGCCGACGCGGGAACCGCGACGATCCGCCGGTGCCGACGAGTAGGCCAGGACATAAGTCGCAGGGAAATCGCGCCTGATATCGAACGTGAGCGCCGGACGCCGCGGCGCCACGGCCGACGCCAGCAGCGTGGTCGACGGCTTGCGCCCGGAGCGCCTTCCCTTGTTCATGATGGTCATCTCGGCATCACCTCAAATACTTGTGGAACTTGGCTCTCCTGGTGTCGGCGTGGATGATTCGAGCCGGTCCGTCTGCGGGGACGGCGATCAGTTCGAGCATCCGGCCGGCGCGATTCGGGCCGAGGACCAGGAGCCGGTCCTCGCCGTACATCTCGAGTTCGATGTACCGGAGAGCGTTTTCCCAGGCGTGGAGGATATCGACCTCGGCCACATCATGTTTGCGGGCAGAGTCCGATATCTCCACGCGTCAAGCTTACCTTGACGATTCCGGGCTCTGTCAAGGTAACGTTTACGGATCTGAGCGTGGGCCGAACGGCATTGAGCCGCACTGCGCGAACGCAGTGCGGCTCAATGTTTTACGTGAAACCTAGGTGGTGGCCGGCTCAGCCGCCTTCTCGGTGATCACCTCGGCGGCGACGACAGCCGCCCCCGGCTCCACCTTCCCCTCGGCCAGCTCGATGCTCTCCAGGAAGTACGCGCTCTCCCGGTGCACGACCACGTCCACGCCCTCGGTCTCGGCGTCGGCGGGCACGCGCAGCCCCATGGTGAGGTCCATGACCTTGGCGATGATCCAGGTGACGGTGAAGGAGTAGGCGAGGACGGCGAGGACCGCGACCGTCTGCTTGCCGAGCGTCCCGAACCCGCCGCCGTAGAAGAGGCCGGTGGCGCCGGAGGGCGCGGCCGGGTCGGCGAGCAGGCCGATCAGGATGGTGCCGATGACGCCGCCGACCAGGTGGATGCCGACCACGTCGAGCGAATCGTCGAGCCCGAAGCGGAACTTCATGGTGATCGCCAGGCAGCAGACGGCGCCGCAGACCGCGCCGACCGCCAGCGCGCCCATCGGGGAGACCGCGCCGCAGGCGGGGGTGATGCCGACCAGCGCGGCGATCAGCCCGGAGCTGGCGCCGAGCGAGGTGGCGTGGCCGTGCCGCAGCTTCTCCACCACGAGCCAGGCGCAGATGCCCGCGCAGGCGGCGGCCATGGTGTTCAGCGCGACGACGGCGGCGCTGTTGCCCGCGGCCAGCGCGGAGCCGGCGTTGAAGCCGAACCAGCCGAAGAACAGGATGCCGGCGCCGAGCATGGTGAGCGGCAGGCTGTGCGGCCGCGGGGCGTGCGGGAAGATGGCCCGCTTGCCGATGACCAGGATCAGCGCGAGCGCGGCGATACCGGCGTTGACGTGCACCGCGGTGCCGCCGGCGAAGTCGACCGCCTTGAGCGAGTTGGCGATCCAGCCGCCCTGGACCGAGCCGTCGGCGGAGTCGAAGGCGAAGACCCAGTGCGCCACCGGGAAGTACACCAGCGTGGCCCAGAGCCCGGCGAAGAGCATCCAGGAGCCGAACTTCATCCGGTCGGCGACGGCGCCCGCGATCAGCGCCACCGTGATGGCGGCGAAGAGCAGCTGGAACGCCGAGAAGAGCGCCGGTGGCAATCCCGGCTCGACCGGCGCCTCCAGGAGTTTGGACGACCCGAAGTACTCCAGTGGGTCGCCGATCAGGCGCAGGCCGCCCACCGAGTCGCCGAAGGCGACGGAGTAGCCGAACATGATCCACAGCACGCCGACGACGGCCAGCGCGCCGAAGACCATCATCGCCATGTTCAGCGTGCTGCGGACGCTCACCATGCCGCCGTAGAACAGCGCCAGGCCCGCGACCATCAGGGCCACCGCCGTGAATGCGGCGAGAATCCAGGCGGTATTGGCCGCCGCCAGGGCTTCTGTCATTGAACTCACCTACGTCCGTCGTGCCGGATGTTTGCGGCCGCAGTTCAGTGCGGTTGAACAGCAGTAAACGCCGTCGAATGTTGCGAACAATCGACCCGTGGTGAACCGGGAGTTAATCCCTGCCCGATTCGGGTGGTTCCGGGTGGTTACTCGTGCGCGCGAGCACGCGCGTGACGCAACGTGCTCGTAACAGCGAGGCGACCGTGCCGTCACGATCGAATAGTTTCATGTGATTACACAACGATTCACGACATGAGATTCGAGGACGGGTTCATGGGTGCTACCGCCGAGTACCTGATCGTCGGGGGCGGGCTGGAGGGGCTGGCGATCGCCTGGTCGCTCGCCGACCGCGGCGTCACCGACGTGCTGGTGCTGGAGCGGGCGACGCTCTGCTCCGGCATGACCGGCAAGTCCAGCGGCGTGGTGCGCTGCCACTACGGGGTGCCGTCGCTGGCCGCGATGTCCTGGTACGGGGTCGAGGTGTTCGGCAACGCCGCGGCGATCCTCGACGACGACCTGGGCTTTCGCCGCTGCGGCTACGTGGTCGGGGTCGGCCCGGACAACGTCGATCCGCTGAAGGCCAATGTGGCCATGCAGCAGCAGCTCAGCATCGACGTCGACTTCATCGGCCACGACGAGATGGCCGAGCTCTGGCCGGGGCTGCGGCTGGACGACTTCGCCGCCTTCGCCTACGAGCCGCTCGGCGGCCGCGGCGAGGCGTACCTGACCGGCATGGCCTACGCCGCCGCGGCCCGGAGGATGGGGGTCCGGATTCGGCAGGGCGCCGAGGTCGCCGAGCTGCTGCGCGACGGCGACACCGTCACCGGGGTGCGCACCACCGCGGGCGAGACCGTCGCGGCAGGCACCGTGATCCTGGCCGCCGGACCCTGGGTGCCGGCGCTAACCGCGCCGCTCGGCCTCGATGTCCCGGTCCGCGCGCAGCGCGCCCAGCTGGTCCTGGTCGACCAGGGCGAGCCGACCCCCGAGGTGCCGGTCCTCTCCGACCTCGCGAGCCTGCAGTACCTGTGCCGCGAGCCGAACGGCGAACTCCTCGCGGGCAACAGCGACCACGCGGAGGTCGAGTACCTCGACCCGGACGACTATCCGAACCGCGCCGACGACAGCACCGTCGAGCAGGCGATCGGCAAGCTGGAGCACCGGCTCCCCGCCATGCCCGACCCGCGGGTCACCGGCAGCTACGCCGGCGCCTACGACGTGACCCCGGACTACAACCCGATCATCGGCCCCGCGCCGCTGCCCGGCCTCTTCCTCGCCACCGGCTTCTCCGGGCACGGCTTCAAGATCTCGCCCGCCGTCGGGCGGCTCGCCGCCGAGCTGCTGCTGGACGGTGCCACCACCCTGCCGAACGTCGACCCCGCCGATTTCCGCCTCAGCCGCTTCGCCGAGGGTGCGCCGCTCACGAGCCCGCACCCGTACCTCGGCGCGGGCGAGATGCGCTGACCAACAGGAGTACCCCGCATGTCCGACACCGCCACCGTCTCCACCCTCCCGACCAGCACCCGCACGCTGCGCGAGCTGGCCGCCGAGTCCGGCACCACCTTCGTGCTCGCGCTCTTCACCACGCTCTCCGGAAAGCCATGCGCCAAGCTGGTTCCGGTGCAGGCGATCGACCAGCTCGAGCGGGACGGCGTCGGCTTCGCCGGGTACGCCGCCGGCATGATGGGCCAGGAGCCGCGCGACCCCGACCTGGTCGCGGTGCCGGACCCGGCCTCGTTCACCCCGATCCCGTTCGTCCGGCCCGGGCTGGCGCTGGTGCACTGCACCCCGCACGTCGAGGGCGAGCCGTGGCCGTTCGCGCCGCGGGTGATCCTGCAGCGCACGCTGGCCCGCGCCGCGGCCATGGGGTACGCGGTGAACGTCGGCGCGGAGATCGAGTACTTCCTGGTCGACCGGGCGAGCGGCAAGCTGACCACCGCGGACGCCGCCGACGTCAGCGCCCAGCCCTGCTACGACGCCCGCGACGTCACCCGGATGTACGACCACCTGACCGAGATCTCGACGGCGATGAACGCACTCGGCTGGGGCAACTACGCCAGCGACCACGAGGACGGCAACGGCCAGTTCGAGCAGAACTTCGACTACGCCGACGCCATGACCACCGCCGACCGGGTGATCACCGCCCGCTACCTGCTCTCGGTGATCGCCGAGAAGCGCGGCATGACGGCCACCTTCATGCCGAAGCCGTTCACCGACCGGACCGGCTCCGGGATGCACCTGCACCTGTCGCTGTGGCGCGGCGACACGGCGCTCTTCCCCGGCGCCGACCCGCAGGGGCTCGGGCTCTCGCCACTGGCCTACTCGTTCGTCGCGGGCATCCTGGACCACGCCTGCGCGCTGCAGGGCGTCATCGCCCCGACGGTGAACTCCTACAAGCGAACCGGCGCCACCTCGACCACCAGCGGCGCCACCTGGTCACCCCGGCGCGCCACCTACGGCGGCAACGACCGCACGCACTTCCTCCGGGTGCCGGACGGCAACCGCGTCGAGCTGCGCGGCGCGGACGGCTCGGCCAACCCGTACCTGGCCGCAGCCGCCACCATCGCCGCCGGGCTGGACGGGGTCGAGCGCGCGGCGCACCCCGGCCCGCTCGGCGCGGGCGCCGCCGCCGACCTGCCGATGACGCTGGTGCACGCCATGGACGCGCTGGAGGCCGACCCGGTGCTCACCGCCGCGCTCGACGTGGCCGGGCCCGGCGTCGCCGCCTACTTCGCGCAGGCCAAGCGCGCGGAGTTCTTCGCCTGGCACAACACGGTCTCGGACTGGGAGATCGACCACTACCTCACCGCCTTCTGAGAGGAGCGCCATGTGCGGAATCGTCGGGCTTCACCTGCGTGATGCCACCCTCTACCCCCGGCTGGGCGAGCTGCTCACCGGCATGCTGGACCAGATGTGCGACCGCGGGCCGGACTCGGCCGGGATGGCGGTCTACGGCGACCCGGTGTGGTCGCCGCCGGGGCACACCACCGTCTCGGTGCTGGACAGCCCGCTGCCCGCCGCCGAACTCGCGGCGCTGCTGAGCACGGCGACGGGCGCGCCGATCGCGGCGCACGACCTGGACCCCACCCTCGTGCTGCACGGCCCGGTGGCGCACGAGCCGCTGGTCGCGGCGGTGCGCGCGGCCGTCCCCGCGGCCAGGGTGATCGGCTTCGGCTCGGAGCTGACCGTGCTCAAGGGCGTCGGGAACCCGACCGAGCTGGCGCACCGCTTCGGGCTGCCCGCCGCGCAGGGCTGGCAGGGGGTGGCGCACACCAGGATGGCGACCGAGTCGGCGGTCACGGCGGAGGGGTCGCACCCGTTCTCGGTGGGGCCGGGGCAGTGCCTGGTGCACAACGGGTCGTTCAGCAACCACATGAGCATCAGGCACGAGCTGCGGCGCGCGGGCGTCGAGTTCGACAGCGAGAACGACACCGAGGTGGGGGCGCGGTTCGTCGCGCAGCAGCTGGCGGCAGGCGCCGACCTGGAGAAGGCGCTGCTGCTGCTCAACGGGGTCTTCGACGGTTTCTACACGCTGCTGGTGTCGACCGCCGACTCCTTCGCGGTGGTGCGCGACGCCATCTCCTGCAAGCCGGCGATCGTCGCGGAGACCGATCGCTGGGTGGCGATGGCGTCGGAGTACCGCGCCCTCGCCGAGCTGCCCGGCGTCGCCGACGCCCGGATCTTCGAACCCGAACCGGAAGAGGTGTACGTATGGCGCCGACCGCAGTGAGCCGAGAAACTCCGACCCGAGCGGCGGGCACGGTTGCCGCCGCCGGAACGGGGGCCGTGCTCGAGGAGCAGCCGGACGCGGCCGCGGCCGCGGGGAGCCGCGGCGCCGTCGACGCGCCTGCGGCGGGGGAGCACGCCACCGTCGACGCGACGGCCGCGGGCGTGCGGGCGGTGAACGCGCTGCTGGCCGGGCCGGAGCGCCCGGCCACGCTGACCATCACCGACCCGCGCGGGGCGCATGCCCTCGCCTGCGGGCTGGACGCCGACGTCGAGGTCACCATCGAGGGCCACGTCGGCTACTACTGCGCAGGCATGAACCAGCGCGCGACCGTGACCGTGCGGGGCAGCGCGGGCGTCGGGGTGGCGGAGAACATGATGTCCGGCACCGTGCGGGTCGAGGGCGACGCCTCGCAGTCGGCGGGCGCGACCGCGCACGGCGGGCTGCTGGTTATCGAGGGCAATGCCGGTGCGCGCTGCGGGATCTCGATGAAGGGCGTCGATATCGTCGTCGGGGGCGATATCGGGCACATGAGCGCCTTCATGGGGCAGGCGGGCAGGCTGGTGGTACTCGGCGACGCCGGTGAGGCGCTGGGTGATTCGCTCTACGAGGCCCGGATCTATGTGCGCGGCCGGGTCGCCTCGCTCGGCGCCGACTGCGTGCGCAAGGAACTGCGCCCGGAGCACCTGGCCGAGCTGGCCGAGCTGCTCGCCGCCGCCGGTTTCGACGCCGACCCGGCCGAGTTCACCCGCTACGGCTCGGCCCGCGAGCTGTACCACTTCCACGTCGACAACGCGAACGCGTACTGAGGAGGCCACCGATGACCGGAACACTGCCGAGGGAATCCGCCACCTTCGACCGCGGCGTGATCGCCGAGATCCAGCGCGCGGCGGAGACCGGCATCTACGACATCCGCGGCTGGGGCGCCAAGCGCAGACTGCCGCACTTCGACGACCTGGTCCTGCTCGGCGCCTCCATGTCGCGCTACCCGCTGGAGGGGTACCGCGAGCGCTGCGGCACCGATGTGGTGCTCGGCGACCGCAACGCGAAACACCCGCTGCACCTCGACATCCCGATCACCATCGCGGGCATGAGCTTCGGCGCGCTCTCCGGCCAGGCCAAGGAGGCGCTCGGCCGCGGCGCCAGCGCCATGGGCACCTCGACCACCACCGGCGACGGCGGCATGACCCCCGAGGAGCGGGGACAGTCCAAAAACCTCGTCTACCAGTACCTTCCCTCCCGCTACGGGATGAACCCGGACGACCTGCGGCAGGCCGACGCCATCGAGATCGTGCTCGGCCAGGGCGCCAAGCCTGGCGGCGGCGGCATGCTGCTCGGGCAGAAGATCACCGAGCGGGTGGCCGGGATGCGCACCCTGCCGCAGGGAATCGACCAGCGCAGCGCGTGCAGGCACCCGGACTGGACCGGGCCGGACGACCTGGCCATCAAGATCCTGGAGCTGCGCGAGATCACGCAGTGGGAGAAGCCGATCTACATCAAGGTCGGCGCGAGCCGCACCTACTACGACGTCAAGCTCGCGGTGAAGGCCGGGGCGGACGTGGTGGTGGTCGACGGGATGCAGGGCGGGACCGCCGCCACCCAGGAGGTCTTCATCGAGCACGTCGGGATTCCGACGCTGGCGGCGATCCCGCAGGCGGTGCAGGCGCTGCAGGAGCTCGGGGTGCACCGGAAGGTGCAGCTCATCGTCTCCGGCGGGATCCGCACCGGTGCCGACGTGGCCAAGGCGATGGCGCTCGGCGCGGACGCGGTCGCCATCGGCACCGCCGCGCTCATCGCGCTCGGCGACAACAGCCCGCGCTACGCCGCCGAGTACGCGGCGCTCGGCAGCGCGGCGGGCAGCTACGACGACTTCCAGGCGGGCCGGGATCCGGCGGGCATCACCACCCAGGACCCGGAACTCGCCGCCCGGCTCGACCCGGTCGACGGCGGCCGCAGACTCGCCAACTACCTGCGGGTGCTGACCATGGAGGCGCAGACCCTCGCCCGCGCCTGCGGGAAGTCGCACCTGCGCAACCTGGAGCCGGAGGATCTGGTCGCGCTCACCGTCGAGGCGTCGGCCATGGCCCGCGTTCCGCTCGCGGGCACCTCCTGGATTCCCGGAGCGGTGGGGTGACGGGGGCCGTGTCGCCCGCCGGGTTCGTGCGCCACAGCACCGGCAGCGAAGGATTCGATCCCCGCCCCGCGGTGGGGGCACCCCGATGACGGGGCTGTTCGCGACGGATGCCGCCGCGCGGGCGTTCGACCCGCTGTGGGATGAGATCCTGGCCGTCGGGCGCGACCCCGGAACCGGCGGGTACCGGCGGTTCGCCTGGGCGGACGCGGATCTCACGCTGCGCGAATGGTTCACCGGCTGCGCGGCGGCGCGCGGCATGGACGTGGAGATCGACCGCAACGGCAACCTCTGGGCCTGGTGGCTCCCCCCGGCCTGGACCGGGGAACCGGAGAACGCCTTCGTCACCGGCTCGCACCTGGACTCGGTGCCGGACGGCGGCGCCTTCGACGGCCCGCTCGGCGTCGTCTCCGCCTTCGCCGCGGTGGATCTGGTGCGCGCGCGGGGCATCACCCCGCGGGTGCCGGTCGCGGTCACCTGCTTCGTGGACGAGGAGGGCGCCCGCTTCGGCGTCGCCTGCATCGGCTCCCAGCTCAGCGCCGGTGCGCTCGCCCCGGAGCGCGCCCTGCGGCTGCGCGACGGCGACGGCATCACCCTGGCCGAGGCGTTGCGCGCGGCGGGCCGCGACCCGGCCGCGCTCGGCCCGGACCCGCTGCTGGCGAGCAGGATCGGCGTCTTCGTCGAACTGCACGTCGAGCAGGGCCGCGCCCTCGACCTGGTGGACCGCCCGATCGCCCTCGCCTCCTCGATCTGGCCGCACGGCCGCTGGGAGTTCACCTTCACCGGCGAGGCCAACCACGCGGGCGCCACCCGCCTGGTCGACCGCCGCGACCCCATGCTCACCTTCGCCACCGCCGTGCACGCCGCTCGCAGCACCGCCGAGAAGCACCGCGCCGTCGCCACCTTCGGCAAGGTGCTGGTCGCCCCGAACGGCACCAATGCCATCCCCTCCGCGGTCCGCGCCTGGCTGGACGCCCGCGCCGCCGACGAGGCCACGCTGACCGCCCTGGTCGCCGAGATCGAGGTACTCGCGGGCAAGGCCGCCGCCGACGGCGGCATCGGCTTCGCCGCCGAGGCCGAATCCCGCTCACCCATCGTGGAATTTCCGCCGGAGCCGCGCGCCAGGCTGAGCGCCGCGCTCGCGCACCTCGGCGATGTCCCGGTGATCCCCACCGCCGCCGGCCACGATGCCGGGGTGCTGGCCGAGCGGGTGCCGACCGCCATGCTCTTCGTCCGCAACCCGACCGGCGTCTCGCACTCCCCGCACGAGTTCGCCGAGGCGGCGGACTGCCACCGGGGCGCGGCGGCACTGGCGGAGGTGATGGCGGCCTGGGTGCGCTGAAAAACAGAGAGCACTGCTCTTGACTCGGCGCTGCAATCCGTGGAACACTTCTCTCAACAGAGAGCAGTGCTCACAGAGGAGAGATCATGAACGCCGAGTCCCGCTACCTCGCCCCCGCAGGCGGCGACAACGTCTTCAACCGGATCGTGCGCAAGCTCGCGCAGTGGGGCATCAGCCTGGCCGGGTCGAAGGAGCTCGCCGTGCGCGGCCGGAAGAGCGGCGAGTGGCGCACCGTCCCGGTGAACCCGATGGAGATCGACGGCGCGCGCTACCTGGTCTCCCCGCGCGGCCACACCCAGTGGGTGCGCAACCTGCGCGCGGCGGGCGGCGGCGAGCTGCGGCTCGGCCGCAAGGTACAGCCGTTCACCGCGGTCGAGGTGCCCGACGCCGAGAAGAACCCGCTGCTGCGCGAGTACCTGCGGCGCTGGGGCTGGGAGGTCGGCCGCTTCTTCGACGGCATCGACAAGAACGCCACCGACGAGCAGCTGGCCGGGATCGCGCCCGGCTTCCCGGTCTTCCGGCTGAACTGACTCAGCCGCGCCGGATCAGGAACTCGACGGCCGCCGCGTAGCCGAAGACGCCCATCCCGGCGACCACCGCCGTCGCGATCGGCGAGACGTAGGAGTGGTGCCGGAACTCCTCGCGGGCGTGCACGTTGCTGATGTGCACCTCGACGATCGGCAGCTCCGGGATCACCAGCGCGTCGCGCAGCGCCACCGAGGTGTGCGTGAGCCCGCCCGGGTTGATCACGATGCCGGACGCCACGCCGCGCGCGGCGTGGATCCGGTCGATCAGCGCGCCCTCGGAGTTGGACTGGAATGCCGCGATCTCGCGGCCGTACCGCTCCGCCGTCGCGCGGCAGAGCGCCACCACGTCGTCGAGGGTGTCCGAGCCGTATACCTCCGGCTGCCTGGTGCCGAGCATGTTCAGGTTCGGGCCGTTGAGCACCAGGATCGGGCCGGGAGCTGACATGCGGGCCACCCTACCGGCCCGCGGTCAGAGATCCTTCGGGCCTTCGGCGCGCAGGTCGTCGACGGTCTTCATGGCCGCGCGCAGCTCTTCCAGCCAGGACTCGGCGTGCTCGCCCGCCAGCCGGACGGTCCAGGCCAGCGCATCCGACCGCGACCGCGCGACGCCCGCGTCGACCAGGGTGTCGAGCACCTTGCGCTCCGGCTGCCGCAGCCGGGTCATCACCGGCACCGCGAGGTGGGTGAAGAGGATCCGCTCGCCGTCCACCGTGATACCCCAGGCGACATTGCGCCGGTAGCGGTGCTGTGCCTCCTCCGCGATCCGCATGCGCGCCGAGCGGGTGCCCTCGCGGAAACGCGCGATCGCGCCCTCCTTCGTCGCGGCCGGGATGGGCTCGCCCTCGCCGGGCTGCTCGCCGGGCGGCGTCAGCCGGAGCTCGCCGACCACCACGATCTCGTCCCGGTCGATCTCCAGCGTCGGCGCACCGACGAACCACTCCTCCGGCAATCTCCCGGCGAACCAATCGGCGGCATCCGCCGCGTCGGGGAGGTCGGCCTGCTGCCAACCGCCGGGCCTGCCGAATCCGCGTCGCTGTCCGTGTCCCATCACGTCACCTGCCTGTCACTCGTCTTGCAGTGATTACAAGATTACGTCGACATGCGCCTTACCGGTTGCGCTCAGCGCGAACACGCCCGGGATCCACCCGAATCGCCGAAGCGGGCGGTTGGTGGCCCGCCCGCCCGGCAGGGCCGGTACGGTAGCGGCGCCGGTTGTCTCGACAGCGCCGGGCGGAGGTCATGATCGGCCCCCGGTTCGCCGGGTTGGGGCACAATGAAGGTGCTGAGCATGCGTGGCGTCCCCGGTGCTCCAGGTGTCGCCGGTGGAGACTGGTCGGATACGGTTGTCTTGTTGCTGAAGTGACAAGAGTGAAGAGTGGGCGGACATGGATGTGTGGGGATCCCGCCGCTTTCGCCTCCGGAGCGCATTGGCACTCGTGGGTGTAGCGGCTATCGCGATCGCGATGGGATCATGCGGTGTACACGAGCAGCGGAACGCGGCGGAGGCGGTTGTCGAACGGTTCACGGAGTTGCTCGACGATCGTGATTACGCCGGTGCCGCCCAGCTGACCTCCTATCCCGCCGCCGCCTCGGCAACTCTCGAGCAAATGTTCAAGGGGCTCGACCCCGGCACCGTCGACTACGCCAAGACCCAGTTCATCGCGCTCGACGCGGAGTCCGGGATGTACAGCATGGACGTCGACTGGTCCTTCGGTGAGAACAAGGAGTGGCGCTACTCGCTGCAGGGCAATGTGCGCAAGCTCGCCATCGGCTGGCGGATCTCCTGGGAGCCGAGCGTCGTCATGCCGCCGCTGCAGAACAACCGCACCGTCCGGCTGGTCCGCACGCTGCCCGCGCCGGCGCCGAAGGTGGTCGACATCGCGGGCGCGCCGCTGATGACCGAGCAGAACATCAACGTGATCAAGCTGGACCCGGCCCGGATCGGCGACCCCGTCGCCGCCACCGACGCGCTGGCCCGCGCCATCGAACCGGTCGCCCCGCTGATCACCGGCCCCGCGCTCATGCAGCAGCTCGCCACCTCGCAGGGCAAGCCGATCACCGCCGTCAACCTGCGCGACGGCGACTTCGAGATCCTGGAGCCCGACCTGGTCGCGGTGCAGGGGGCCGTGATCGAGAAGCAGCCGCGGCTCATCTCCGCCGACCGCCGGGTCTGGTCGCCGATGCTCGACGCGCTGCGCAAGGTGCAGCAGGAGAGCCAGGAGGCGCACTCCGGCTGGGGCGTGCAGCTGTTCGAGCCGGACGGGAAGTTCGCCGGGCAGGTCGCGGGGTATCAGGGCCCGCCAGGGCCGGATATCGCGGCCACCATGGACCAGCGGCTGCAGCGCGCCGCCGAGGACGCCGTGGTGAGCTCGGCGACGCCCGCGTCGATCGTGGCGATCCAGCCGTCCAGCGGCGCGGTGGTCGCGGTGGCGCAGAACAGCCAGGCCAGCGAGCACGGTCCGGTCGCCTTCACCGGGCTCTACCCGGTCGGGGGTACCTCGGAGCTGTTCCGCCTGGTCGCCTCGGTGGCGCACGGCAAGCCGCCGCAGGAGGTCACCGGGCAGGAGGCCGCCGACGCGGCGGCGCTGCTCGGGGTCGGGGTGGACTTCCAGGTGCCTGGACTGGACGAGGTCACCGGGCGGCTGCCCGGCGGTCGCGGTGCGGAGCAGGTGAGCCAGAACGGCGGCGGGGACGCCATCCTGGCCAGCCCGTTCGGTATGGCCATCGCCACCGCCGCGGTCGCCCGCGGCGCGCTGGCGCCGCCGATGATCGAGGTCGGCCGCCCCGGCGCCACCGATGCCCCGCTCGGCGGGCTGAACCCGGAGATGGTGGATCGGCTGCGCGGCCTGCTGCGCGACGGCACCGGCCGCCCCGAGTTCGCCTCGGTGCGCGGCTACCGGGACGTCAGCGGGCTCGCGGCCACCGCGGGCGCCGACGGCTGGCTCCTCGCCACCATGGGCGACCTGGCCTTCGCCATCCATATCGACGCCGTCGACAGCGGCGACGCCACCGCGCGGATGGCCGCGCGGCTGCTGCAGTCTCTGGCCGCCCCCGACTCCTGACACGACGCCGCGCGCCGACCGGAGCAGGATCAGCCAGCGCGGAGACCGCGCGGCGCGCCAGGTGAGCGAACCAGCCCAGCGCGGAGACCGCGGCGCGCCAGTTGAGCGAAATCAGCCGAGGGCGGAGACCGCGGCGCGCCAGCCGAGCAGGAAGAGCGCGAGTACCCCGGTCGCGACCAGCACGAAGCTGAAGGCGGTGCCCTGACCGGAGACCGCGCGCAGCACCATCCCGCCGGCCAGGGTGACCGCCCAGATCAGCACGCCGGACGGCCAGAGCAGGGAGCCGTCGAATGCGTCGGCGGTGCGCCTGGCCAGCAGCAGCGCGCCGAGCCAGCCGAGCGCGAGCCCGGCGGCGAACGGCCACGCCGTGCGCAGCAGCCCGGCCAGCACCGCCTCCTCGTGGCTGCGTCTGCCGATGGCGCAGAACAGGATCACCAGCACGACATCGACGAGCAGCGGCACCAGGGTCCTCACGGGCTCCGAGCGTACCGGCGGTTCGCCCCCGCGCTCAGCGCGGCAGGCCGACCAGGTCGGCGATCAGCCGCAGGTGCCGGTCGAAGTACTCGGCGCGCGCCGCGACCATGCCGTCCAACCGGCCGAAGAGTTCGAAGGAGACCGCGCCGAAGAGCTGGGTCCAGGCCAGCAGCACCCGGTCCAGCAGCTCCGGGGCGATCCCGCCCGGCTGCGCGTCGATGAGTTGCTCGAGGTCGGAGCGGTAGGCGGCGGGCACCGGGTCGGCGGGCGGGGTGGCGTGCGCCGCGGCGATCTCGGCGAGCAGCAGGATCACCTCGGCGGCGGGCGCCGTCGTCTCCGGCGGTGCGCTGTAGCCGGGTACCGGCGTGCCGTAGACCAAGCCGTACTCCGCCGGATGGGCCAGCGCCCACGCCCGCACCGCGTGGCCGACGGCGAGCCAGCGCGCGCGGGGGCGATCGTCCGGAATCGCGGCGGCGGCGGTGCGGGCCGCGTCCCGCAGGTCGCCGTACGCGTCCACGATGAGCGCGGTGAGCAGCGCGTCCCGGCTCGGGAAGTAGCGGTAGAGCGCCGAGGCGACCATGCCCATGTCCCTGGCCACCGCGCGCAGCGAGAGGTTCGCGCCGTCCGCGGCCAGCCGCCTGCGCGCGACCTCTTTGATCTCGCGGTTCATCTCGGACCGAACCCGGGCGCGAATCGAAGGAGCTGCCATGCGTTCAGTGTACAGTGTTCTCGAAACGTATTGCTGTTCTCGTGAGAGGTGTTTCCCCATGTCACTGCATGTCGTCGTCGGGGCTGGGCCGGTGGGCACCGCCACCGCCCTGCTGCTCGCGGAGCGGGGCGAGCGGGTGCGGCTGCTGACCCGCGGCGGCGCCGGCCCCGAGCATCCGGCCGTCGAGCGGGTGGCCGCGGACGCCACCGATCCGGCCGTGCTCACCGGGCACGCCGACGGCGCGGTGGCGCTGTACTGCTGCGCGGGCCCGCCCTACCCCCGCTGGGCGACCGACTGGCCGCCGCTCGGCGCCGCCTTCCTCCGGGCCGCCGCGGCCACCGGCGCGGTGTACGCGGGCACCGGCAACCTCTACGGCTACGGCGCGGTCGACGGCCCGATCACCGAGGAGCTGCCGCTGCGGCCGAATTCGGTGAAGGGGCGGGTGCGCGCCGCGCTGTGGGAGGAGGCACTGGCCGCGCACGAGTCGGGGCAGCTCCGCGCGGTCGAGGTACGGGGCTCGGACTACCTCGGCGCCGGTGCGGTGACCTCGTTCGGAGTCATGGTGCTGCCCAAGGTGCTGGCCGGGCGCACCGCGTCGATCCCGGCCGACCTCGACGCCCCGCACAGCTGGACCCACACCGGCGACGTCGCTCGCACCCTGGTCGCGGTAGCCGCCGATGAGCGGCACCTGGGCAGGCCGTGGCACGTGCCGACCGCACCCCCGGTCTCGATCCGCGCCCTCGCGGCCATGGCCGCCGAGTTGGCGGGCGCCGCACCCGCCCGGGTGCGGCGCATGCCGGGAATCGCCCTCCGGCTGGCGGGGCTCTTCGATGCCGACGCCAGGGCGATGGTCGAAGTGCAGTACCAGTTCCAGCGCCCGTTCGTCCTCGACTCCAGCGCAGCGCGCAGGGAGCTCGGCCTGGAACCGACGCCGACCGCGGCGGCGCTGCGCGCCATGATCGGCTGACTCAGCGCGGGCGGCGGGATTCGAACTCCCGCTCGTACTCCGCCTCGTCGGCGTGCGGGGTGCGGAAGAGGAAGGCGAAGACGATCCAGCCGACGATCGCGACCAGCACGAAGCTCACCATGCGGTAGACGAAGGCGGCGGCGACGGCCTGGGCGGCGGGCAGCCCGGCGGCGGCGGTCAGCGCGTAGATCAGGGTGGCGTCCACGTAGACGATGCCGCCCGGCGCGAACGGGATCGAGCCGACCGCCTTGCCCGCGGCGAAGGCGATGAGCAGCCCGGCCCAGACCGGGTCGCCGCCGATGGCGTAGCAGGCGGCGCCGAGGCAGGCCACGTCGGCGAGCCGGTGCACCACCGCCCATACCCCGACCAGCGCGCCGTCGGTGCTGCTGAGCCGCACCGACTCCAGCTGGCCGAGCATCTCGGTGACCTTGGCCAGCCCGTGCTCGCGCGGCCGCTTGCGCACCCGGTTCACCAGTGCGAGCCCGCGCCGGAGCAGCGCCTCCAGCGAGCCGGGCCGGCGCGCGAGGTAGTTGCCCGCGGTGGCGAGCGCGGCCACCGCGGCGAGCGAGAGCACCAGCTGGGCCGGGCCGATCCGGTCGCCGGCCAGGATCGCGCCGCTCACCCCGAGCAGCGCGAGCCCGGCCGCGGCGACAACGCCGGAGAAGACCAGCTGCCAGGAGGCGACCACCGGGTTGGCGCCCCAGCGCCTGGTCTGCCGGTAGGTGAAGGCGGTGGAGAAGACCTGCCCGGCGGGCAGCGTCACCGACATCGCGGTCGCGCCGTAGACCACCGCCACCGAGCGCAACTGGCTGACCAGCACCCCGCCCGCGCGCAGCAGCTGCTTCTGCACCCGGCCGAAACCGCTCATCGAGAGCGCCTGCAGGACGACGCAGAGCGCCACCCAGCCCCAGTGGATCTCGGTGAGCTTCTGCCAGCTCTCGTGCAGCCGCGGCCAGAGGTAGACGCCCTCGCCGGCGAGCAGCGCCAGCACCGCGATGCCGAGCAACCAGCGCAGCCAGCGGTACCGGGCGCGTTTCGGGACACGGCGTGCCGGGGTACCCACCCGTTCGCCGTTGGCCGTCACTGTCTCAGCCTAGCCAACGGGCCTGTTCCGAGTCGGCAGCACCGCTCGCGCCGGTGCGCTCCCGCGGCCAGGCCAGCAGCGTCATCCGACGGCGGCCGCGCAGCTGGACCTCCTCGCCGGTGGTCCAGAAGCTCTGCTCGGCGTCGTCCGCGAAATACAGCGCGCTGCCGGAGGCGAGCACCCGCTCCGGGCGGTCCTTGGCGAGTTCGGTCAAGCGCGACGCCTCGTTCACCGGGTCGCCGATCACGGTGTACTCGAAGCGGTTGGCGGCGCCGATATTGCCCGCGACGGCCAGTCCGGCGGAGACCCCGATGCCGATGTCGAGGCCGGGCACCTCGCGCAGCGTCTCGCGCAGCTCGCGGGCGGCGGCGAGCGCGGCGGTCGGGGCGTCGGGGCGGTCCAGCGGGGCGCCGAAGATGGCGAGCGCGGCGTCGCCGACGAACTTGTTGACGAAGCCGTGGTGCCGGTCGATGACGTCGACCACGATCCGGAAGAACTCGTTGAGCAGGCTGACCACCTCGGTCGGCGGCCGCTCGGCCGCGGTCGCGGTGGAGCCGACCATGTCCACGAAGAGCACCGCGACGAACCTGGTCTCGCCGCCCAGCTCGGTGCCGTAGTCGAGCGCGCGCTGCGCGACCTCCTCGCCGACGTGCCTGCCGAAGAGCTCCTGCAGCTGGCGGCGCTTGGCCGCCTCCTCCATCATCCGGTTGAAACCGACCTGGAGCAGCCCGATCTCGCTGCCGTCGAACACCTCGACCTGCACGTCCACCGAGCCGTCCTGCACCCGGTCGATGGCCTGGCTGAGCTGGCGCACCGGGTCGGAGATGCTGGAGCCGGTGAGCATCGACAGAGCCAGGGCCTGCAATATCACCACGCCGCAGAGCAGCAGGATCGAGACGGCGAGCGACTGCGCGGAGAACTTCACGTCCGAGGAGATCTGGGTGACGCAGAGCAGCACGATCGCGATGGTCGGCGCGAAGGTGCCCATGCCCCAGGTCATCGCCATCCTGGTGCCGACGCCGGGGGTGAGCGTGTGGTCGAAGGTGCCCTCGGTGAGCGCCTGCGCCGCGACCGGGCGCAGGATGCGCTCGCCGAGCATGTAGGTGAAGCCGAAGACGATGGTCGCCGCCATGCACTGGGTGACGATCACCGCCAGCGCCAGCTCGGGCGAGTCGAGCAGGATGAAGCCGGTCAGGATGCCGCCGCCGACCAGCCAGATGAGCAGGTGCACGATGGCCTGGCGCAGCGGGGCGTGCAGCGCGGCCATCTGCTCGCGCCTGCTCGGCGGCCCGCCGCGCATCTGCCAGCGCATGACCGGGCGCAGCATGAGCGCCGACGCGGTCAGGCTGAGCACCCCGCCCGCGCCGAAGACGGCGACCGGGACCAGCAGCCCCGTCCGCCGCGGCCCGCCCTGCTCGCCCTCGGGGACCGGCAGCCCGTACTGGATGAAGGCCCAGACCAGGATGCCGCCGAAGGCATTGGCCAGCAGCATGGAGGTCAGGTAGAGCGGCCACCGCGTTCGCATGGTCTGTTTGACCGCTGCGATTGCTTCGAGGGGGGCCGACACGACAAACAATCTAGCGTTTCGGCTCCGGGCGCACGCCCGAGTGTCGCGTGCGGCGGATACGCTCGCGGAATGACCGAGGCAGCGGCGAAGCCGGAGCGGCATCCGGCGGACGCGGTGCACCCGCTGGTCCGGCAGAGCGCGGAGTGGGCCTGGCGGCTGCTGGTGATCCTCGGCGCCTTCCTGGCGCTGAGCATGATCGTGCAGCGGATGGCGACCGTGGTGATCCCGATCGCCATCGCGCTGCTCGCGGCGGCGCTGCTTGCCCCGCTGGTGGACTGGATGCAGCGCAGGGGGGTGCCGCGCGGGGCCGGCGTCTTCGTCACGTTGCTCGGCTCGATCGGGCTGGTGGCCGGAGTCCTGACCTTCGTGGTCGAGCAGTTCATCGACGGCGTGCCGCAGCTCTCCGACGAGGTCACCAACAGCATCCACACCATCCAGGACTGGCTGATCAACGGCCCGCCGCACCTCAGCGACGACCAGATCCGCAGTGCGGGCGACACCATCGTCCAGACCATCCAGGACAATCAGGACAGCGTGACCAGCGGCGCGCTCACCACCGCGACGGTGGTCGGGCACATCCTCACCGGCACCTTCCTCACCCTGTTCATCCTGATCTTCTTCCTCTACGGCGGCGAGCAGATCTGGCAGTTCGTCACCCGGATCGTGCCGACCGCGCACCGCGCCCGCACCCGCACCGCGGGCAGGCTCGGCTTCGGCTCGCTGGTCGGCTTCGTCCGGGCGACCGTCGTCGTGGCCGCGGTGGACGCCATCGGCATCGGTGCCGGACTCGCGATCCTCGGTGTGCCGCTGGCGCTTCCGCTCGGCTCGCTGGTCTTCGTCGGCGCCTTCATCCCGATCATCGGCGCCTTCCTGGCCGGCTTCATCGCGGTCTTCATCGCGCTGGTCACGAAGGGTTTCGTCACCGCGCTGATCGTGCTCGGCATCATCATCGCGGTGATGCAGCTGGAAGGGCATGTGCTGCAACCGCTGCTGCTCGGCCGGGCGGTGAGCATCCACCCGCTGGCCGTGGTGCTGGCGATCACCGCGGGCGTCGTGGTCGCCGGGATCGTCGGCGGGTTGCTCGCGGTGCCCATCGTCGCGGTGCTGAACACCGCCATCCGGTCGCTGCTCGCCGGTGAGCCGGAGGAGATGTTCGAGGAGATCCAGACCGTCACCCCGGAGCACGGGCTCTACGACGCCGAGCCGGACGACATGCCCGCACCGGACCGGCTGGAACTCGGTACCGTCGCCGCCGAGGAGTCGGCGCGGGTGGCGCTGCGCAAGCGCACGGCCGATCGGGGTGACGCGGCCGGCGGTGGCCCGGCGGCACGGCCGGAGTCCGCCGCGCGACCCGGCGGAGACGACGCCGATGAGCGACCCGGGCAGGGCTGACTCGGCGGGCGCGGCCCGCCGGACGGACTCGACCGGCGCCGCCGTCGCCCCGCTCTGGCGCGCCGCGCAGGCGTTTCGCCTGGTCACCCTGCTGTACGCGGTGGGGCAGCAGGTCGCGTCGGTGCCGAACTACCACAACCAGCGGCTGAGCTGGGTGCTGATCGCGCTGATGGCGGTGTGGTCGGGGGTGAGCGCGCTGATGCTCTCGCAGTGGCACTTTCCCGAGGTGGCGCGGCGGCTGCGGGTCTGGGTGGTGATCGGCGACCACGTGGTGGTGATCCTGCTGATCGCCTCGACCCGGCTGGTCGCCGATTACGACTGGTACCACGGCCACCAGACCCTGCCGACCACGCTCTGGGCCACCAACGCGGTGATCTCCGCCGCCATCCTGCGCGGCCCGGTGGCCGGTGTGCTCTCCGGGCTGCTCATCGCCTCGGTCGCGCTGACCGTGCGCGACCAGTGGGGCAACGACGTCTGGACCGATGCCACGGTGCCGGTGCTGGTCTCGGTCGGGCTCGCGCTCGGGCTCGCCGCCGAGACCGCGCGCCGGGCGCAGGGCCAGGTGGAGCGCGCGGTGCGGCTCACCGCGGCCGCCGAGGAGCGCGAGCGGCTGGCCCGCGAGGTGCACGACGGCGTGCTCCAGGTGCTCGCCTACATCAAGCGGCGCGGCACCGAGATCGGCGGCGCCACCGCGGAACTCGCGCGGCGCGCGGGTGAGCAGGAGGTGGCGCTGCGGGTGCTGCTCTCCGAGCAGGGCGGGCGGCGGGACGGTGGCGAGCCCGGCGACGAGGTCGACCTGCGGCCGCTGCTCACCGCGCAGGCCCGGCCCGACGTGTCGGTCTCCACCCCCGGCGAGCCGGTGCTGCTCGGCCCCGCGGCCGCCGCCGAGCTGGACGGGGCGGTGCGCAACGCGCTGGCGAACGTCGCGCAGCACGCCGGGCCGGAGGCGAAGGCGTATGTCCTGCTGGAGGACACCGGCGAGGAGCTGATCGTGAGCGTGCGCGACGACGGGGTCGGCATTCCGCCGGGGCGGCTGGCCGAGGCCGAGGCGGAGGGGCGGCTCGGGGTGTCGCGCAGCATCGTCGGCAGGCTGGGCGCGCTCGGCGGCACCGCGGTGCTGCTCACCGAGGAGACCGGCGGGGTCGGGTTCGGCACGGAGTGGGAGTTCCGTATCCCGCTGCGGGGGGTGGCACGATGAGTGGCGTGAGCGAGTCGGGCCAGGAGGCGGGAGCGGAGCGTAGCCACGGAGGGCGCGAGGTGTCGGTGATGGTCGTGGACGACCACCCGATGTGGCGGGACGGGGTTTCCCGCGACCTCGCTGAGGCGGGGTTCACCGTCGCCGCCACCGCCGACGGCGTCGGCACCGCTGGTCGCAGGGCCGCCGCGGTACAGCCGGACGTCGTACTCATGGACATGCAGCTGCTCGACGGCACCGGCGCGCAGGCCACCGCCGAGGTGCTCCGGGTCTCCCCGCACAGCCGGGTGCTCGTGCTCAGCGCCTCCGCCGAGCGCGACGACGTCCTCGAGGCCATCAAGGCCGGCGCCACCGGCTACCTGGTGAAGAGCGCCTCCGCCACCGAGCTGATCGAGGCGGTGCGCGCCACCGCGGCCGGTCAACCCGTCTTCACACCGGGGTTGGCCGGGCTGGTGCTCGGCGAGTACCGCCGGATCGCCACCACCCCGCCCGCCGCGGACGAACCGCACCGCCCCGCGCTCACCGACCGGGAGACCGAGGTGCTGCGCATGGTCGCCAAGGGGCTCTCCGCCAAGCAGATCGCGGGCAGGCTCAACCTCAGCCACCGGACGGTGGAGAACCACGTGCAGGCCACGCTGCGCAAACTCCAGCTGGCGAACCGCGTCGAGCTCACCCGCTACGCCATCGAACAGGGCCTCGAGTAGGACGCCGGTCTCCGGGTTCGCCCTGATGCCGCGGTACCGAAATCGTCGGTAATCTCGAAGGATGGGTGGGTCCGAGGCAGAGTCAGGTGAGGAGCCCCGCGTGCGCGAGTCAGGCCCGGTGGCGGAGGCGGAACGTGCGCCCACTCCGCACCATGTGAGCGATCGCGAGCTGCGGGTGTCCGACGCCGAGCGCGAGCACGTCGGGCAATTGCTGCAGCGCGCCGTCGGATTGGGCATGCTCTCGCTCGGCGAGTTCACCGAGCGGATGGACACCGCGCTGGCCGCCAAAACCCGCGGCGAGCTCAACGCCGTGCTCATCGATCTGCCCGGCATGCGGCTGGTCGGCCGCCCCGCCGCGCCCGCGTCGAACTTCGTGAACTACCCGCCCGGCCCCGCCTTCGCCCCCCGCCCGGCGCAGCCGATCTCCGGCGACGGTGGCTCGGTGATCCGGGCCAGGATGTCCGGCGTCACCCGCAGGGGGCGCTGGCAGGTGCCGCCGGTGCTGCGGCTGAACTCCTGGATGTCCTCGGTGACGCTGGATTTCACCCAGGCGATCATGACCACCCAGGTGGTCGAGCTGCACATGGACGACTACTGCAGCGGCCTCACCCTCGTCGTCCCCACCGAGACCACCGTCGACCTGAACAACATCGACCTGATCGGCTCCAGCATCAGCAACAAGGTGCGCACCGGCCCGCCCTTCGGCAGGCTGCACCTGATCGTGCAGGGCCGGGTCCGCTTCGGCTCGGTCACCGCGAAGCACCCGCTCAGCGCGCACTGGCGCAAGCTGATGGGGTATCAGCACTGATCAGGCGTGTACGCCGAGCCTGCGGGCGAAGGTGCGCAGCGGCAGCCTGCGGTCGTGGTCGAGCAGCTCCGAGACGATGTGCTTCGGCAGCGTCTGGTACTTGAGCCAGTCCGCGCCGCCGACCCGCTCGGCGTCGAGCAGGGTGTCCAGCGCCCGCCCGCGCTTGCCGGTGCGGGTCAGCGCGACCGCGGTGTCGGTGAGGTGCCTGGCCCGGGAGGCCTGCGGCAGCCCGCACCGCGCAGGCATGGTGGCGGCGGCCGCCAGCGCCTCCGGGTAGCGCTCGGCCGAGACGTTCACGTCCACCGTCTGCATGACGACCTGGGACGGGCCGAAGTAGGTCTCGTAGTCGCGCCGGTCGGCGCCGAGCCGCCCCGCCACCTCGCCTGCGGCCTGTACCAGCGCGAGCGCCTCGGGGACCTCCTGCGCGCGGCCCGCCGCCGTCGCGCCCTGCAGCACCAGCGAGCCGTAGGCGGCCAGGTGCGGCGCGGCGACCTCGCCGTCGGGCTCCAGCTCGGCGGCGGCGCGCAGCGCGACACCGCGCGACTCGGCGTAGCGGCCCTGCACCAGCAACTGCCAGGCGACCGAGCCGCGAATCGTGGCGAGCAGCAGCGGATCGTCGCCGCGCTCGGCGGCGGTGAGCGCCTGCCGGATCGCCAGGAAGGCCGGATCGGTCTGGCCCAGGTGCACCAGCGTGCAGCCGGTGACCCAGTACATCCGGGCCAGCAGCTCGTTCGCCGGGGCCACCGAGCCGTTGCGCGCGGCATGCACCGTCGCACGGAGCTGGGTGAGCCCGGTCGGCAGCAGCGAGGTGAGCAGTTCGTAGCGGCCGGTCCAGTAGGCGCCCCAGGCGTACTCGACCGCGCGGCGGCCCTCGTCCAGGTCGGCGGAGCGGTCGTCCGGGGCGGCGCCGAGCAGGTCGTCGACCGGGGTGAGGGCGCGGCGGATCGCGACGATGCCCGCGTCCGGGTCGGTGGAGGGGACGCCGCCCTGCTTCTTGCCGATCAGGTCGGCGATGTCGACGTCGAGGGCGCGGGCGATCTTCTGCAGGCTCGCGATCGACGCCGTCTGCCTGCCGCCCTGCTCCAGCTTGCGCACCAGATCGACGCTGACGCCGGCCTGGTCCGCTAGCTGCCGCTGGGTCAGCGCGCGCCCGCGGAAGTAGCGGATCCGCACTCCGATCGTCGAATCGTCCATGCCCACCCTGCCCCTTTGTTAAATCCAGGTTTCAGGGTACGACGCTATTCCGCATTCGGGGTGGTGAGTGGGACATTGCGTACGACTCGTTGACGTGTCCATGGAATACCTTGGCATTTCTGCAACTTTGACACTGCAAAGGGCGGGCAACGAATGATCACCCATCCCGAGATCTTCGTAGGGGCCCGGAGCGCGGAACGCGCGACGTGGCCTGCGACACCGGAACAGCGGTCGAGCTGCGGCCTACTACTCGACCTCCGCGACGAGGGGGAGGGATGAGGGCGATGTTCGAATCCTGTCACTCCCCGCACGATGTGGCGTACCTGCTCCGACATCGCTACGGGCTGCCGGTCCAGCTCTTCGCCGGCCGTCCGACCGTGAGCACCGGCTCGGTGCTCGGCGCCGTGGTGATGCCGCCCGAGCTCGGCCGCGCCGTGCTGAACCGCCTGGAGCGGGAGCGGCCCGCGCCGGTGATCGCCGACCCCGGCGACGGTAGCTGGACCTTCCTGGTCACCCCGCCGATCCCGGCCGCGCCGCTGGACATTCACGAGCGGCACACCCTCGCCGGGCACCGGGTGACCGTGGTGCCGAGCGGGCGTCACGTGATGCTGCCGACCGTCGACAGCAGCCTCGGCTACCACTGGGTCGGCGAACCCGGCGCGGGTGCGCTCGCCATGCCCGCGCGCGGCGCTGTGCTGGCCGCGGTGCACGCCGTCACCCGCTTGACCGCTACGTAGTCCCAGGTCGGGTAGATCCCGGCGGCGTGCAGGGGGTTTCTACTCATGCCGGGGGGCGCCGCCGCGCCGACGATGGGTGCATGACCACACTCATCGATCCGGCCCTGGTCGCGCGGTTGTCCGGGGAGTTCACCGATCTGGGTACGCGCATGGGCGCACTCGGGCGCGATCTGGACCTGTTGCGGGTCCAGATCGCGCCCGGCGTCGCCGGTTCTCCGGCGGCCGCCGCCGGTTCCGCCGGGGCGGAAGGTGCCGCGGCCGGCGTGTGGAAGCGGCCGGTACCCGGCGGTGATCCGGCGCGGTCCGAGGTCGCCGGTGCGGCGCCGAGCGGTGCCGCTCCCGCGGTTCCGCCGGGTGGTGCGCCCGGTTCGGGCGAGGTGCCGCCCGCAGCGGATTCGAGCGGCTCGCCTTCCGAAGCCGATCGCACTTCCGCGGGCGTCCCGGCAATTCCGCCTCCCGGCCTGCCGACTGCCGCCGGTGGTCCGGCGGTTCCGCCCCCCAGCTGGCCACTTACCGCTGGTGGTCCGGTTCCGCCTTCCGGCTGGCAGGGCGCGCCGGGTGCGCCGGTGCCGCCCAACCCGAACGCGGGCTGGCGGCCCGCGCCCGGCGGGCAGATGGCACCGCCGCCCGGACCCGGCCCGAACACCTGGCCCGCACCCCGTCCGGGCGTCCCGCCCTACGGACAGCGCCCGCCCGGCACCCCGCCCCCATACACTCGCCCGCCGAGGACAACTCCGCCGTGGTGGCAGCGCGAGGGCGTCGTGAGCCGCCTGCTCGCCGTCGCGGGCGTCGCGGTGACGCTGACCGGCGTCGTGATGCTGCTGGTCCTGGCCGCGCAGGCGGGCTGGTTCGGCCCGGTCCCTCGGGTCGCCGCGGGCGCCGTATTCAGCGCGGTCCTGGTCGCCGCGGGAATCCGGGTCTCCGGCCGCGCGGGCGGCCGGGTCGGCGGAATCGCGCTCGCCGCAACCGGTATCGCCGGTGGCTACCTGGACGTCCTCGCCGTGACCACCCTGTACGGCTGGCTGCACCCGATCCCCGGCCTCGCCGTCGCCTTCGGCATCGCCGCTGGCGGCGTCGCCCTCGCCATGCAGTGGCGTTCGCAGCCGTTCGCGGTGCTGGTGGTCGCCGGCGTCGCGGTGCTCTCCCCGGCCGTCACCGGTGACCTCGCGCTTGTCGCCTTCCTGATCGTGCTCATGGCCGCGGGCCTCCCGGTGCACCACCGCTTCGACTGGCCCGCACTGCAGATCGCCCGCACCCTGCCCGCAGTGCTCGCCACCCTGTGGGCCGTCGGCGACGCGGTGATCGACGACCCCGTCGACTCCCGCGTGCTCTGGATCCTGGCAGGCGCCACCGTGATCGCGCTGCTCGGCGCCGTCGGCGTGGTCGACAGCGTGCGCCGCCGCCCGAAGGACATCGTCGCCACCGTCGCCTTCGCCCTGTCCACGGTCCCGCTGCTGAGCATGCCCGCGCTCTTCGACCGGCCCGCCGCGGCCGTCATCTCCGGCGTCACCGCCGCCGCCCTGCTCGGCGCCGCCGCGCTCACCTCCGCGAAATTCGCCGCCTCACTGCGCATTCCGCTGCACACGAGGGCCACCGCCGCAGTGGCGGGCGCCCTCGCGCTGCTCGCCACCTGCATCACGGTGACCGCTGACGACACCCTGCCGATCGCGCTCCTCGCGGTCGCCGTCGGCTTCCTCGCCGTCGGCAGCCAGGCAAGGTCGCTGCTCGCGGCGCTGCTCGGCACCGCCTTCGGTGTCATCGGCACCGGCCTGCTTTTCACCCTCGCGAACACCGAAACCCTCGCCACCCAGCGCCTCGCGGTCGACGACCTCGGCTTCGCCACCGCCGTCGCCGCGGTGCTCGCCGTCGCCGTCGCCGGCCTCGGCTTCCGCTGCCTGCGCACCGTCGCCCCGAACCGGGACACCGGCGCGGACTCCGTCTTCGGCGTCATCGCCGCCCTCGTCGCGCTCTACGCCACCACCGTCACCACGGTCTCCATCGGCGTGGCGACCGGCGCCGCGGACGGCTTCGTCGCAGGCCACAGTGCCGCCACCATCCTCTGGATGGCTGGTGCCACCGCCGCGCTCTTCTACGGCCTCCGCCTGCTCACCCGGGCCCCCGCCGCCGCCAAGGTCGCCCTGGTCTCCGGCCTGCTCGTCACCGCGGCGGCGCTCGCCAAACTCTTCCTCTTCGACCTCGCCACCCTCGACGGCCTGGTCCGCGTCCTCGCCTTCCTGGCGGTCGGCGTCCTGCTCCTGCTCGCCGGAACCCGCTACGCCCGCGCCTTCGCCGAAGCGGCCGCGGAGCGGCAGGAGAACTCGCCGGTCGAGTGAACGAGCCGAGCGTCGGTCCCGGTTACCGGGGCCGGCTTCTCGGCCCTCAGCGCCGTTTCTCGATCTCAGCCTGAATGCCCTCCAGTTCGGCCAGGTCCGAGGCGGATTCGGCAGCGCGGTGCCGCCGCTCGGCGAATTCGGTGTACCGGTCCGCGGATACCTGTGTGGCTTCCGCAGCCGAAACCCGACCCGGCCCGCGCAGGACCTCCCGCTCGTTGAAGTGCAAGAAGCGATCTGTCTGATCGACCCAGTCCGCCATGGTGAGTTGCTGCCGGTGCTCAGCTCGGTCCTCGGCGTAGTCCAAGAACATCGTGGTGAGTCGATTCAGGCGTTTGATCTCGGGCTCCGTCAGATAGTTCTTCGCGATACCGACATCGCCCTTGCGAACGGTCGCACCCTTGAACGAGGTCAGCCCCATATTCTGTTTCGCCGGATCGCTGCGGGCCACGACCAGTTCGGCGGCGGTCTGCCCGGTGACGGCGTAGAGCAACTTGTTCTGGATCTTCGCGAAGAAGGTCTGTGCGACTGTGGTCTTCGGGTCGTAGTCCGCGCTGGAGGCGGCGAAGACGTCGCGCACCTTCTCGTAGAAGCGCTTCTCCGAGGCGCGGATATCGCGAATCCGCTCCAGGAGTTCATCGAAGTAATCCGCGCCCCTCGGATCCTTCAGACGCGAGTCGTTCATCGCGAAGCCCTTGATGAGGTACTCCCGCAACACGGTGGTAGCCCAGCGGCGGAACTGTGCGCCGCGTGTTGACCGGACTCGATAGCCGACTGCCAGAATGAGGTCGAGGCTGTAGTGCTCGATCTCCCGCTCGACCTGTCTGGTCCCCTCGGTTCGAACTATTCGGAATTTCCGAACAGTTGCCTCCGTCGCTGCCTCGCCGTCGTCGTATATCGCCTTGATGTGTTCGTTGATCGTGGGAACGCTCTTGCCGAACAGATCGGCGATCTGCCGCTGATTCAGCCATACAGTGCCGCCGACAGCGCGGAGCTGTACTTCGGCTCGTCCGTCTTCGGTGTTGTAGACGATGAATTCGCCGGACGGCACCGCCGCGATGGGGTTGTGGCGCGCTGGGTTGTCGAGCGGATCGTCGGAGTCACGCATCTGTACGCTCCTGCATCTGCCTCTACGGATCCGCGAATCGCGAATCCCGCAGCAGAGTGTAAAACCGGCTGCGCCGACCAGAGCAATCGGCTATTGCCATGGCCGGTCGAAGGGGGCAGCCGAATCGTGTTCAGTCGCTACATCTTCGAGGCGTTAGAGCCGTCTACTCCCCGTCTCGCCTGCGCAGCAGTTCGTTGACGCTGACCGTGCGGCCGTCGTCGCCGGTGCGCGGCTCCTCGGCCGCGGTGATGCGGCGGCGGGAGGAGCGGAGTTCGGCCATCCAGTCCTCGATGCTGTTGCGGCCGTCCGTGCCGGGACCGGGGGTTTCCGGGGTGGGGGCTTCGGGGGTGCCGCCGTTGCCGCCGCCGAGCCGGGTGGCGCCCGCGCCGCTCGGTGCGGCTTCGCCGAGTGCGGGGTCGGGGCGGTGCGGGCCGTGGTCGTCCGCGGGGGAGTGCGGTTGCGTCGGCTGGTCGACGGTGCGCGGGGGGAGGACCCGGGCGCGGCCCGTGGGGCGCGCCTGCGGGCGGGAGGGGTCGTGCGGGCCGGGGGGGATCACGTGGGGGCGCGGGGTGCCCGGATCGGACTGTCCGGTGGAGAGGTCGAGCAGCGGGGCCTGGCCGGGAACGGCGGAACCCGCTGGGGCGCGGCCCACGTCGGCGAGCCCGGCATCGCGGGAGCCCGCGGTGCCCTGTCGCCCGGCATCGCTTCCTCGCACGGGCTCGCCCGGCGCGAAGCCACCGGGCCGCACCGGCTCGTTGGGTCGCGGGGAAGCGCCGGGCCGCACCGGCTCATTGGCCCGCGGGGAAGCGCTGGGCCGCACCGGCTCGTTGGGTCGCGGGGAACCGCTGGGCCGCACCGGCTCGGAACCGACGGATCGACCCGGATCGCCCGGCAGCCCGGTGTCACCGGCCCGCACGGGCTCGCCCGGCCGCGCCGGGCCGCCAACCCGGCCCGGATCACCGGCCGGCGTCGGCTCACCCGCCCGCCGCGGCTCATCGACCTGCCGCGGCGCACCCGGCCGCGTCGGATCACCGGGCCGATGCATCTCACCGGCCCGAACCGCGGCACCGGCAGCACCGGGCCGCTCGGCGCCGGGCCGCTCAGCTGAACTGGGCCGCTCGCCTGAACCGGGCCGCTCAGCTGAACTGGGCCGCTCGCCTGAACCGGGCCGCTCGCCCGGACCGGGCCGCTCGCCCGAACCGGAATCGCCCCGCTTCACCGACGCCCGCTTCGCGGGCCGCTCGTGCCGCCCGCCGATCCGCGCCGTCGGCGCCTCCGACTCGATCTCCTCGACCGTGCGCGGCCTGCGCGGCGTCTTGCGCAGCTTGCTGCTGGAAACAGCGGGCATCACCATGGTCACCGGGTCGGTGATGGGCGTGGTCTTGACCAGGTCGACCACGTCGTCGCCCCCGGGCCGCTCGTCGTCGAGCAGCGGCTCGCCGAGCCCGATCTTCTCCTGCATCCGCTTCATCCAGGCAGGCGCCCACCAGCAGTCGTCGCCGAGCATCTTCATGACGGCGGGGACGAGCAGCATGCGCAGCACGGTGGCGTCGATGAAGAGCGCGGCCACCATGCCGTAGGCGATGTACTGCATCATCACCAGGTCGGAGAAGGCGAAGGCGCCGGTGACGACGAGCAGGATGAGCGCGGCGGCGGTGATGATCCGGCCGGTGTGCGCGGTGCCGACGCGCACCGCCTCGGTGGTGGAGGCGCCCTTGCTGCGCGCCTCGACCATGCGGGAGAGCAGGAACACCTCGTAGTCGACGGACAGCCCGTAGATGATCGCGATGATCAGCACGAGCACCGGCGACATGATCGGCTGCGGCGTGAAATTCAGCAGCCCGGCCCCGTGGCCGTCGACGAAGATCCAGGTCAGGATGCCGAGTGTGGAGCCGAGGCCGAGCGCGCTCATGAGCGCGGCCTTGATCGGCAGCACCAGCGAGCCGAAGGTCAGGAACATGAGCAGCGTGGTCACGAAGAGCACGAGCGCGATCATCAGCGGCAGGGTGCGCAGCAGCGCGTCGATGCTGTCCTTCTGGATCGTCGGCTGCCCGCCGACCAGCATGGTCACGCTGTCGGGGACGTCGATCGCGCGCAGGTACTCGATGGTCGGGTCGGCGTTCTCCGAGTCGGCCAGGGTCGCGTTGGTGCGGAAGACGTCCGGCTGGGTCTGCGACTTGGTCGGGATCTCGAACGGGGAGCCGAGCCCCGGCGCCTGGTTGACCTCCTTGAGCACCCGGCCGATGGCGGTGGTGTCCGAGGAGACGAAGATGATCTGGATCGGGTCGGACTTGCGCAGCGGGAAGATCTGGTCGAATTCGGCCTGCGCCAGCCGGGTCGCGTTGTCCGGCGGCAGGTAGCGCTCGTTGATGCCGCCGAAGGCCAGGTTCTTCACCGGGATGATGAGCAGCAGCAGGATGATCGTGATCGGGATGGCGATCTTCAGCGGGTGCCGCATGACCCAGCGGGTGGTGCGCCCCCAGAGGCTGTTCTCCACCTCCTCGGCGGTCTTGGTGGCGCGGAACCGCTTGAGCCCGAGCGCGTCCACCCGCTTGCCGAGGATGGCGAGCATGGCGGGCAGCACGGTGAGCGCGGTGATCGCGGCCAGCGAGACGGTGGCGATGGCGCCGTAGGCGACCGACTTCAGGAAGCCCTGCGGGAAGAGCAGCATGCCGCCGAGGCTCGCGATGATCATGGTCGCGGAGAACACGACGGTCCGGCCCGCGGTCATCACCGAGCGCCGCACGGCGGCCTTGGTGTCGTACCCCTCGGCGCGTTCCTCGCGGAACCGGCTGACGATGAAGAGCCCGTAGTCGATCGCGAGCCCGAGGCCGATCATCGAGACCACCGGCGAGACGAAGGAGTTCACCTCGGTGAAGTGGGTCAGGAAGCGCACGATGCCCCACGCGCCGATGACCGTGAGGCCGCCGACCACCAGCGGGAGCGCCGCCGCGACCAGGCCGCCGAAGACGAAGAAGAGCAGCACGCCGACGGCCGGGATGGCCAGCAGTTCCATCCGCTTCTGGTCCTCGGCCATGGTGTCGTTCAGCGTGCCCGCCACCGGCTGCAGCCCGGCCACCTGGACGTCGATGCCGTCGATCTCGAAAGCGTCCTTGACGTCCCGGAAGTTGCGCACCATCGTGGTGTCGTCATTGCCGACGACGGCGACCGAGGCGAAGGTGTACTTCTTGTCCTTGGAGCCGAAGGTCTGCGGTGATGCGGCGCCGGTCTCGGTCTGCCAGTAGGCGCCGTTGATCTTCGCGATCTGCTCCGGGTGCTCGCGCGGCAGCCGGTTCAGGCTCTCGACGATCTTGTCCCGGAAGGCCGGGTCCTCGATCGTCGTCCCCTCCGGCGCGGTGTACAGCACGATCACGTCGCTGTTGTGGTCGCGGCCGAATGCCTCGTCCGAAATGCGCGCTGCCTCGGCCGATTCCGAGGTGGGGTCGTCCCACCCGCTGGAGCTCAGGTGATCGCCGAGGCCGAGGCCGTAGCCGCCGAGGGCGAGCAGCGCCGCGCTGACGATGCCGAGGACGGCGAAGCGCAGCTTGAAGACCAGATCGCCCCAGCGTGTGAACACTAAGCGACTCCTTGGGCGGGGCGAGAGGTGAGCAATGCCGTTAGCGGCCGGAACGGCTGCAGCCAGGCACCCTCGTCGGGCAGCGAGTCGAGGCTCACCCGGGGCAGGGGTTCACGGAACACGCCCGGGATGTCCTCGAGGTCGATGAACTCGAGGGTATCGGATGTGACCGCCCAACTCGCATGCTCCCGGAAGCCGAGCACCGTCGCGGGCACCCCGGCCGCGGCGAGCCGCTCCAGCGGCTCCCGAAACGCCTGGCCATCAGCGGAGGCGACCATGATTCCGGCCAGTCCGGCACCGCGGTTTCGGTGCTCGATATGGGCCAGCATGTCCGCGTCGACGTCGGAGTCCTCGTCGATCTTGGGTTTGGCGAAAACCGCATATCCGACGTTCCGGAGCGCCTCGACCCACGGCCGCACCACGTCGGCGGTGCCAGGCGCGATATTGGTGAAGACCGTCGCCTCCGGCTCCACCCGCAGCGAGCTGCCCGCGGAGAGCTCCGCGGTGCGGGCGAGCAGCCAGCGGCCGAGCGCGTCGAACCGGGGCCGGTAGGCGGCGGTCGGGCGGCCGCCGAGGATGGCGCCGAGCCCCATGTCCAGGTTCGGCGCGTCCCAGACCAGCAGCACCCGGCGGACCGTCGCGGGCGTCTCGCTGCCCTTGGCTCCGCCGGCAACCTCCACCTCGTCGTGGGTCGTGTCGCTGACGCTCATGACCCGATCTTCCCCCACACCAGCTCGGTGATGGCGCTACCGGCGCGCTGCGCCTTGCTCTCGAACTTGGTGACCGGGCGTTCCACCCCGATCAGGGCGGTCTCGGCGAGCCGCGCCGAATCGCCGCCGGTGGCGTCGTTCAGCCCGGTCAGCCGGGGCTCGCCGGCCCCGACCTCGGCGATCTGCTCGGCGTACTCGGCGTGGTCGGTGGCGACGTGCAGCGTGCCGCCCCGGATCAGCCGGTCGGCGATCAGCGCGACGGTGGCGGGCTGCAGCAGCCGCCGCTTGTGGTGCCTGGCCTTGGGCCACGGGTCGGGGAAGAACACCCGGACGCCGGTCAGCGACGCCGGGGCGATCATGTTCTCCAGCACGTCGACCGCGTCGCCGCGGAGCAGCCGGATGTTCGAGATCTCCTCCTGCTCGACCCGCTGCACCAGCTGGGCAAGGCCGGGCCGGTAGACCTCGATGCCGATCAGGTTCAGCTCCGGCTCGGCCTGCGCCATGAGCGCGGTCGCGGTGCCGGTGCCGCAGCCGATCTCCACCACCAGCGGCGCCTCCCTGCCGAACCAGGCGGTGGCGTCCAGCGGCTCGTCGGCCACGTCGCGGCCGATGACCGGCCAGGTGCGATCCCAGCTCAGCTGCTGTTTCGGCGTCAGCGCGGCACGGCGGGCGCGGAAACTGGTGACCCGCGGGTAGAGCCGCGAGGCGGCACCGTGGCGTGGCTCGCGGGCCGGGGCTGTGGACGGCAGGCCCGGAACCGACTCGGCAGTTTGGTTGGCGGCGTCGTTCACGCCCCCATTGTCCAGCATCCCGCGAGCACGTCGGCAGCCGACCGCGCTCGCGGCGCTCAGCGCGGCACGCCGCCGTACTGCCGCAACCATTCGATCGCGGCCGGGCGGGTCCGGGTCAGCCCCTTGTAATCGGCCATGTCGGGCGGGAGTTCGGCGAGCACGGCCGCCAGCCGGGCCGCCCACGCGGGCACCGCGGCCAGCTCACGCAGCGGCAGCAGATAGGTGCGGATGAGAAACATCACCGCGCCGGAGTACGGCAGCCGGATCAGGTGCTGCACCTCGGTGCGCAGGCAGAGCCGGTCGCCGACCTCGATCAGCGGGCCCTCGGCGACGGTCCTGCGGTCGCGGCCCCACTCCGGGTAGGTCTCGGTGGCGGTGTCCAGCCTGCCGTCCACGGTGAGCGTCCAGTTGGTGCGGCGGAAGCCGGGGCCTGCCTGGAGCCGGAGCAGGAAGTCGTGCGCCCGCGGGATCACCCGCTCGGTGTGCACCCGCGGCACCGGGCCGTGGATCTGCAGGAAGCTCATGCCGACGTCGAAGCGCATCGACCAGTCCGCAGCGAAGGTGACCAGCCCGGCGTCCGCCCACAGCTGCCCGGCGCGCTGGTCGAGCAGGACCACGTCCTCCTGGAGCTGGGTGCCGAGGAAGCGCAGCGGCTCGGTCTCCGGGTCGCCGACGGTGAACTCGCGCTCGATGCCGAGCAGGTCGTTGCGCCAGTACACCCGGTCGCCGTCCCGGCGCAGCGCCATGGACGCCGGGTGCGCGGCGGCCAGCTCGCCGAGGCAGACCAGCAGCGCCTCCCAGGCGGCGGGGCGCATGTGCGGCAGGCACTGGTGCCGAGTGGGGTCGGCGCGCAGGATTCGGGCGCGTTCGGCCAGTTCGGCGCGGAGGTGGCGGTCGATGTCGACCCGGTGCGCGCCCCAGGAGCCCGCCTCGGTGGCGCGCGGTGCGCCCGCGGGCTCGATATTGGCGCTGTAGCGGTAGACGTCGCGGGGGAGCGGGAAGGGGTAGCGGGCGACGTCGGCGGTCGGGGTGATCACAGCTCCAGCTCCAATCGGCCGGTGGCGCGGGAGACACACGGCAGCACGGCGGTGCCGCGCTCGTCCGCGGTGAGGAAGGAGTCGCGGTGCTCGGCGCGGCCGGAACGGACGGGAAGCCTGCACTCGCCGCAGACGCCCTGCCTGCAGAGGTTCGGAACCGCGGCGCCCTCGGCGAGCAGGGCGTCCAGCATGGTCTGCTCGGCGCCGACGGCGAACTCGCGGCCGCTGCGCGCCAGCCGCACCGTGAACGGGGTGCCCGGCGCGACCGGCGGCGCCGCGAATGCCTCGGTGTGCACCCGCTGCTCCGGCCAGCCCGCCGCCGTGGCCGCCGCGGTGACGGCCTCGTTCAGCGCGGCCGGGCCGCAGACGTAGAGGTGAGTGCCGAGCGGCTGGCGGCGCAGCGCCGGGCCGAGCGCGGCCCACAGCGCCGGCGCCGAGTGCGCCACCCGGAGCCGGTCGCCGCAGAGCGCGCGCAGTTCGTCCAGGTGCGCGCCGTGGCCGGGGCGGTGCGCGTAGTGCAGCTGGAAGGAGCGGCCCCAGGTCAGTGCGGCGCGCACGTGCGCGAGCAGCGGCGTCACCCCGATCCCGCCCGCGACGAGCAGGTGGTGCCGTGCCGTCGCGACCGGGGCGAAGGCGCTGCGCGGCGGGTCGACCCGGACCCGGTCGCCGGGGCGAAGCCCGTGTGCCCAGCGGCTGCCGCCGCGTCCGGCGGGGTCGAGCCGCACCGAGATCGCGTAGTGCCGCGGGTCGAGCCCGCTGCCGGTGAGCGAATAGGAATTCCGCAGGTCGGGGCCGCAGTGCAGGCCGATGTGGCTGCCAGGTGCGAAGGAGGGCAGCACCCCGCCGTCCGGGCGGGCCAGCACGATCTCGCGGATGTCGGGGCAGAGCGCGGCCGCGCGGGTAACCGTCAGTTCGCCGTCGGCGTCGCTCATCAGCGCTCCTCGGCATCGGCGCAGTAACCGAGGAAGGCCCCGAGGCGCTGCGAATAGTGGTGGTAGACGACGAGTTCGAGGCCGCAGCTCACGCAGGACACGGCACCGCCGATCGCCACCGAACCGGTGCTGCCGGTGTGGCAGTGCGGGCAGTAGACCGTGCGCGGCTGAGCGGCATGGAGGTCGGGCGCGGCCGTGAGCACCTCGGTGATCTCCGCCGGGATCGCCCCGGCCGCGAGCAGGTCGGCGCGGGCGCGGGCGATCTCGGCGGCGTTCCCGATCAGCACGAAGCGGTCGCCGGTCACGGCCGCCGCGAACACCGCGTCCGGCACCGACCCGTCCGCGCCGAGCGCGAAGTCCCCCGCCGAGCCCGCGGCCAGTACGAGCCGCCGCGCCCCACCCGGGGCAGGCAAGGGCTCGGGCGACCAGTGCGGAACGCTGGTCGTCGCCGGATTCACCGTCACGGCGCGAAGGAGCGCAGCCCGACGTAGAAGGCGAGCGCGCGGTCGGGGGTGGAGAAGAGGATGCGCGAGCCCTTGGGGAAGAAGATGGCGTCGGACTCCCTGGCGATCAGCACCTGCCCGGTGTCCGGGTTCTCCAGCCGGAACTCGCCCGCGAGCACCACTTTCATCTCGTCGTACTCGTACAGGTAGTCCAGCGGGGCGTCGGTGTGGCGCAGCTCGAAGTAGCCGGAGGCCATGGGCGAGCCGCCGGGGTTGGCGTACACGTCGTCGATGTAGCCCTCGGTCCCCGGGTACTCCGCGACCGGCATGCGGGTGAGTTTCTCGTGGAAACCGGAGGTCACCAGGAACGGGGTCATCGGGGGCTCCTGCCTGTGGAAGAACTGATGCATACGATGAAACGCGAGCGAATGACAGGAAACAAGCGGTACATCGTTACACCTGGGTAAAAGGACATTTCCGCTGCCGGACAACGGGTTTGGGAACACTCCCGTAATCCTGCGGCTACCCGCGCGTCATCCGGGCCGCGCGCACCCGGCACTAGACTGCGCGGCATGAGCAAACCCACCGTCTTCGTCACCGGCGCGGCCGCTGGCATCGGCCGGGCCACCGCGGCGCTCTTCGCGGCCCGCGGCTACCTGGTCGGTGCCTCCGACGTGGACGAGGTCGGGCTCTCCCGGCTCGCCGCCGAGCTGCCCGACGGCAGCGTGCACACCGCGGTGCTCGACGTCACCGACCGGGAGCAGTGGGAGCTGCGGCTGCGCGAGTTCCACGAGCGCGCGGGGCGGCTCGACGTCCTGGTCAACAATGCCGGGCTGCTGCGCTCCGGCCCGTTCGAGGAGATCGACCTCGCGGTGCACCGCGCGCTGCTCGACGTCAATCTCGGCGGGGTCGTCACCGGGACGCACGCCGCCTTCCCGTACCTGCGCGACACCGCGGGCGCGCAGGTGGTGAACCTCTGCTCGGCCTCGGCCATCTACGGCCAGCCCGAGCTGGCCACGTACGGGGCGAGCAAGTCCGCGGTGAAGAGCCTCACCGAGGCGCTCGACCTGGAGTGGCGCAAGCACGACATCCGGGTGCTCGCGATCTGGCCGCTCTTCGTCGCGACCGCCATGGTCGACGGGCTGGACATCGGCAGCACCCGCTCGCTCGGTGTCCGATTGACCGTGGACGACGTCGCCGACGGCATCTGGGCCGCTACCAGGCGGGGCACCCGACTGCGGCCGGAGAAGGTGCACTACGAGATCGGGGTGCAGGCCAAGGTGCTGGCGACCACGGCCAAGTACGCGCCGTCCTGGGCGGTCCGCAGGGCCAACCGGTTCTTCAGCGGCAACTGACGGCGCCACCCGGCTCTGACACAATGCCGGGCAGCGGGGCGCGGGGCCGCCCCGGCGAGGGGGCGAAGCACAGATGACCACGGCCGTCGATCGCACCGGCCCGGTGCCAGGGGCGGCTGATCCGCTGGACGAGCTGGTGCGCACCCTCGCCATCGGCGCAGCCGCCGACCAGCGGATCGGGGAGCGGCTCGGCGCGGCGGCGCGGCAGGCGCGCAGGCCGCCGGTCATCCAGATCACCGGCCGCTCCGGGGCGGGTCGCAGCACGGTCGCGGCGGCGCTGGCGCTCATCTCCGCGGTGGAGACCGGGCCGGTCGACGAGCCGGGCAGCGCCGATCCGGTGCTCGACGGCGACATCGTGGTGTACGTGATCGCGGGCGCGCCGCTGCCCGCCGACCGGCGCGCGCTGGACGCGGTGCCCGAGCAGCGCGCCGTCGTCGTGCTGAACAAGGCCGACGCGATCGGCACCCGCTGGTCCGACGCGGTCGTTGCGGCCGAGCGCTGCGCCGCCGAGCTCGGCATCGCCACCGTCCCCGTTGTCGCGAGCCTGGCGGTGCGGACCAGGGCGGGCACCGTCTCCGCCGACGACCTCGCCGCGCTGCGCGCGCTCGCCGAGCGCGACGACCCGACGCTCACCCTCGCGCCCGACCTCTTCCTCGCGCCCGGCCCCGACCTCGCGGTGCGCGAGCGGCTGCTCCGCGATTGGGACCTGTACGGGGTGAACTGCGCACTCGCCGCGCTCCGGCACGATCCCCGGATCGGGACGCGGGCGCTGCTGCAGCTGCTGCACGCGGCGTCCGGGATCGACCCGCTGCACGGGCTGCTGCACAAGCGCTACGAGCAGATCGGGGCGCTGCGCGGCGGCGAGCTGCTCGACGAGATCGCCCGGCTCGCGGCGCGCGCGGTGCCGGTGGGCGGGAGCGTCGCCCGCGACCTGCTGGAGCGGCACCTCGACGGGGACGAGGCGCGCTGGCTCGGGCTGCGCGCCGGGCTGGCCTGCCCCCAGGTCGCGCACCTCGCCGCCGGCTATCCATCGCCCGCCCCCGCCGACGCGGACGACGCCCTCGCCCGCGCCCACCGCTGGCGCGCCGTCGCCGGCGGCGACCTGCCCGCCCCCGCCCGCCGCGCCGCGCTCCGCGTGCACGCGGGCTACGTGCGCCTCTGGGAACGGCTCAGCGGTGCCGGACTCTGAATCCGAAGCAGCACCAGCGTCCGTGCCGCCCGGAGCCGGTGCGAGCCCGGAACCCGGCGCGGCCCCGGCGGGCAGTGCGCGCCCGGAGCCCGGTGCGGCTCCGGCTGGCAGTGCGCGCCCGGAATCCGGTGCGGCTCCGGCTGGCAGTGCGCGCCCGGAATCCGCCGTAGCTGTCGGCCGCGACGCGAGTCCGGAGCCCGTGTCCGAGGCGGTGCAGCGCACCGAGCTTCCCTCCGAGCTCGAGGCGCTGATCGCGCGGTGGAACCCGCAGGGCATGGCGCTGCTGCGGGCGGTGCGCGGCACCGGGAGCGGCTCCAGGGTCACCCTGATCGGCCCGGACGACGCCAACACCACCGTGCTCCGCACGGAGCTGGCCCGCTTCGAGCCCCGCATCGCGCTCGCCGACCCGGTGCCCGGCATCGCCGCCTCGGTGGAGACCACCTCCCCGCGCGGCACCGCCCCCGGCCCGGTAGCCCTCGTCCTGCTCGACGCGGGCACCGTGCTCGGCAACGACACCGTCGACCTCCTGCGCAGGCTCCGCGCCGACGGCACGCAGGTCCTGCTCGCCCTGAACGGGACGCACGCGCACCGCGACTGGCGCGCGGTCCGCGACCGCGACGAGGCCCTGCTCCGCGCGGCCGGGCTCGAACTGCCGATCCTCCCGGTCTCCGCCCGCCTCGCCGCGGCCGCCCGCGGCGGCGACCCCGCCCTGCTCGACCGCTCCGGCCTCGCCGCCCTGCACGCCGAGCTCTGCGCCGCCGCCGCCGGCGCGGGCGGCCCGGAGCGGATCGCCGCGGTGACCACCCGGGTCCTCACCGAGACCAGGCAGCGCATCACCGACCAGGTGACCGTGCTGACGACCGGCTCGGACCAGCTCGCCCTGCGCGCCGAGCGGACCGCGCTGATCGCGGCGCGCGACGGCGGCCGCACCACCGCCATCGCCACCCTGCGCGGCCAGCTGCACCTGGCCAGGGTCGACCTGCTCACCGAGGTCGGCGCCCGGGTCCGCGCGCTGCACACCGCCGCCCGCGCCGAGCTGGACAAACTGGCCCGCTCCGACCTCGGCAGCTACCCGGACCACCTGCAGTGGTCGGTCACCGAGCTCACGGGGGCGCTGGACGCCGCCATCGAACAGCGCACCGCCGAGCTCGCGACCAAGGTCGACGGCGAGGGCGCGACCGTCCCGCTGCGCCGCCGCGAACCGGCGCCCCGGGTCGGTCCCGACCCGGAGCCGAGGCACCGCGGCGTCGAGGACAACCTGATGATCGCGCTCGGCGCCTCCGCGGGCGTCGGCATCGGCAGGCTCGTCGTCGCACCGTTCTCGCTGCTGCCCGCGCTGGACGCGGCCAGCGTCCCGGTCACCCTGCTGCTCGGCGCGGGCGCCGCCGCCTGGGTGGTGCGGGCGCGCGGCCAGGTGGCCGAGCGCAACCACGTCCGGCAGTGGGCGGCCGACGCGCTCGTCAACGTGAAGGCCCAGCTGGAGCAGCGGGTGGCGACCGCACTGGTGACCGCGGAGGCGGCGCTCTCCGATCATGTGGTACAGGCCACAGCTGCCAGGGTGGTGGACACCGACCGCCGGGTGGCCGAGCTGGAGGCCCGGATTCGCAGGTCCGCCGCCGAAAGCCCAGGTCAGCTCAGTGCCTGCGAGCGCGACATCGAAAGCCTGAACCGATGGATTCCGGTTGTGAAATAGGTTTCTCCTGGGTACTCCATAGCCATCCCGATGCCGTACCGATCGTCACATCGCGTTAACCTCTTAAGCAGGAACCTGGGCGTCCGCTTCGTCCGTACACGCCGCCCGGTTGGGCGATCCGCCGATCGGTCGTAGCGGGTGCTTCACCGCCAATGGTGGCGCTCGGTGTGTTCGCGCTGGTCACGGGCCTAGGGCCAGGCGGCGGAGCACCGGGACGGCTGCCCGTCTCAGGAGAGTTTTCATGACTTCAGCGACCATTCCTGGTCTTCGTGGATCCGACGGCAAGGCGCCGACCGAACACACCGAACTGCTCGCCTGGGTGCAGGAAGTCGCAGAACTCACGCAGCCGGAGCGTGTGGTCTGGGCGGACGGTTCCGACGAGGAGTGGGATCGACTCACCACCCAGCTCGTCGAGGCAGGCACGTTCAAGCAGCTCGACCCGAAGAAGAAGCCGAACTCCTTCCTCGCGCTCTCCGATCCGTCGGACGTCGCGCGGGTGGAGTCGCGCACCTACATCTGTTCGAAGACCGCGGCCGACGCGGGCCCGACGAACAACTGGGTCGACCCGGCCGAGATGCGCGCCACCATGACCGAGCTGTACCGCGGCAGCATGCGCGGCCGCACCCTCTACGTGGTGCCGTTCTGCATGGGCCCGCTCGGTGCCGAGGATCCGAAGCTGGGCGTGGAGCTGACCGACTCCGAGTACGTCGTTGTCTCGATGCGGGTGATGACCCGGATGGGCCGCGCGGCGCTGGAGAAGCTCGGCACCGACCGGCCGTTCGTGAAGGCGCTGCACTCCGTCGGCGCCCCGCTCGCCGACGGCCAGGCCGACGTGCCGTGGCCGTGCAACGACACCAAGTACATCACGCACTTCCCGGAGGACCGGGAGATCTGGAGCTACGGCTCCGGCTACGGCGGCAACGCGCTGCTCGGCAAGAAGTGCTACTCGCTGCGCATCGCCTCGGCCATGGCGCACGACGAGGGCTGGCTCGCCGAGCACATGCTGATCCTCAAGCTGATCTCCCCGGAGAACAAGGCGTACTACATCGCGGCCGCCTTCCCGAGCGCCTGCGGCAAGACCAACCTCGCCATGATCCAGCCCACCGTCCCCGGCTGGCGGGCCGAGACCCTCGGTGACGACATCGCCTGGATGCGGTTCGGCAAGGACGGGCAGCTGTACGCGGTCAACCCGGAGTTCGGCTTCTTCGGCGTCGCGCCGGGCACCAACAAGAAGTCCAACCCGAACGCCATGGCCACGGTCGAGGCGGGCAACACCGTCTACACCAACGTCGCGCTCACCGACGCAGGCGACGTCTGGTGGGAGGGGCTGGAGGGCGAGCCCGACCACCTGATCGACTGGAAGGGCAACGACTGGTACCTCCGCGAGACGGAGACGCTGGCCGCGCACCCCAACTCCCGCTACTGCACCCCCATGTCGCAGTGCCCGATCCTGGCCCCCGAGTGGGACGACCCGCAGGGCGTCCCGATCTCGGCGATCCTCTTCGGCGGCCGCCGCAAGACCACGGTCCCGCTGGTCAGCGAGTCCTTCGACTGGCAGCACGGCGTGTTCATGGGCGCCACGCTCTCCTCCGAGCAGACCGCCGCCGCCGAGGGCAAGGTCGGCACCGTGCGCCGCGACCCGATGGCCATGCTTCCCTTCCTCGGCTACCACGTGGGCGACTACCTGAACCACTGGATCAACATCGGCAAGAACGCCGACGCCGAGAAGCTGCCGAAGATCTTCTACGTGAACTGGTTCCGCCGGGGCGCCGACGGCCGCTTCCTGTGGCCCGGATTCGGCGAGAACTCCCGCGTGCTGGAGTGGATCGTCGGCCGCATCGACGGCACCGCCGCCGCCGAGCAGACCGCCATCGGCCACGTGCCGACCGCCGGTCAGCTCGACCTGGACGGCCTCGATGTCGAGGCGGCCGATGTCGACGAGGCGCTCGCGGTGAACGCCGAGGAGTGGCGCAAGGAGATTCCGCTCATCGAGGAGTGGTTCGAGTTCGTCGGCGACAAGCTGCCGTCCGGCGTGCGCGACGAGTTCGAGGCGCTGAAGCAGCGCTTGAGTTAGTACATCCCGCGAAGGCGCGGCGCCTGGAGCATTTCCGGGCGCCGCGCTTTCGCTATTCCGGGAACGGCGCGAACCGGACCGTGGTGGCGAAGCCGGAGGCCAGTAGCAGCGCGGTGCGGCCCTTCGGGACGGCCTTCGCCTCGGCGCGGAAGGCCGCGATCGCCACCTTCTTCCAGTTGTGCCTGGGGTGCTCGGCGAGCACCTCGCCGACCCAGCCGCGGTCCAGTTCGGCGATCCGCGCGCCGATCACGTCCACCGCGGCGCCCGCCGAGACGAACCCGCCGGGATCGCCGGTATCCGCCGCGACGCCCGGCGTGATGTGCGCCGCCACCGCGGTGCCGACCGCGTCGGCCCGCTCCGGCGCCAGCCCGGCGCCGAGCGCGAAGGCCGCGGCCCGCTCCCCGCCGACCACCGCGAAGCACCGGTTCGCCGTCGGCGTGCCGAGGTTCAGGTCGTGCAGCAGGCAGGCGATATAGGCCACCTCGTCGTCGTAGGTGGCATTGTCGAGCCCGGCCAGCGCCTTCCCGAACAGGTAGGTGCGGTAGGAGTGCGCGAGCACCGGCGGGGAGAGTTCGGCGCGGGCCAGCTCCTCCGCCTCGCGCGCGGCCCTGGAGTCCGGAACCTGCCCCGGCTCGGCCCGCCCCCGGCCACCCCGCCCCGCCGCCCAGGCCAGCCGCCCGGCGAGCAGCCCAGGCAGCTGTCGGGCGATCTCGGCCCGCAACCGCCTGCGCTGCGCTGGCGAGAGCGCTCCGCTGTTCGTCCTGATCTCCGCGTGGTCCACGCTCATCCGACCCTCCTCCGGTGTCGTACCGAGTACAGCGCGAGTGCGCGGCCGGGACGAGTGGCGCGGATGCCACTGATGCGTGGATCTCTGCCAAACTGGGCGGCATGAGGCAGGTGGTCGCGCTCGCGCTGGACGGCGTCATGACCTTCGACCTCGGCTGCGCGGTGCAGGCATTCCGGCACGGCCCCGACGCCACCGGGCAGTCCGCCGGCTTCGAGATGCGCACCTGCGGGCTGCGACCGGGCCCGGTGTGGACGCCGAACGGCTTCGATCTCCGCGTTGAACACGGACTGGCGGCGCTGGAGACGGCGGAGATCGTGGTAGTCCCCGGCATCGCGCTGCCCACCCTGACCCCGCCGCCCGAGGTGCTCGACGCGCTGCGGGCCGCGGCCGCGCGCGGGGCAACCATGGTGAGCATCTGCGTCGGCGCCTTCGTGCTCGCGCACGCCGGGCTGCTCGACGGCAGGCCCGCGACCACGCACTGGGGGTACTGCGCCGAGTTCGCGCGGATGTTCCCCTCGGTCCGGCTGCGGCCGGAGGCGCTCTACGTCGACGACGGCACCGTGCTGAGCTCGGCGGGGCTCTCCGCGGGGCTCGACCTGTGCCTGCACCTGGTGCGCCGCGAACTCGGCGCGCAGGCCGCCGCCGACCTCGCGCGCTGGAACGTCACCCCGCCGCACCGCGAGGGCGGGCAGGCGCAGTACATCCCGGCCGCGCCGCCGCCGCGCACCGAGGCGGGCGCGCTGGCCGCCACGCTGAGCTGGGCCGCCGCGAATCCCGCCGCGGTGCCCGATGTTCCGGCGCTCGCGGCGCACGCGCTGATGAGCGAGCGCACCTTCGTCCGGCGCTTCGCCGCCCTGGTCGGCGGCACGCCGCGGCGCTGGCTCGACGCCCAGCGGACGCTGCGGGCGCGGCAGTTGCTGGAGACCACCGACCTGCCGGTAGATGTCGTTGCGGCGCAGGCGGGTTTCGGCAGCGTCACCGCGCTGCGCGGCCACCTGCGCGCCGCCACCGGCAGCACGCCCGCCGCGTACCGCCGGGCGCTGCGGCGCTGACGAATTCCCGGCCTTTGTGTTTACCGGACACGTTCGAGGGGAATTCCCTGGTTGCCATGAGGTCGGGCTTCGGTGGCTTATGCTTCTCGCGTTCGACCTGGAGAAATGAATTATGGGCGCGCGGAAGGTGTCGGGACATGACCGATCTGGATACCGGTGCACTGCGTGACGTACTGCCGAGCACTCCGCTCCGCCGCGCCGCCTCCCGCCTCGATTCCGTTCTGCCCCCTGGGTTCCGGGTGGAGATCGTCGACTCCGACCCGGAACCCGCGCCCGTCCTGCGCGTGGTCACCCGCGAGGACTGAGTTCGGCTACTCCGTGTAGCCGAGCGGCATGAGAACGGATTTCTGTTCGCAGAAAGAATCCAGACCTTCTGGTCCATTTTCCCGGCCGATTCCGGAATTCTTGTAGCCGCCGAAAGGCGCGCCCGGATCGAAGGCGTACCAATTGATGGCGTAGGTGCCGGTGCGCACCCGGCCCGCGATCTCGGCGCCGTGCTCGATATCGGTGGTCCATACCGAGCCGGCCAGGCCGTAGGCGGAGTCGTTGGCGATGGCGACCGCCTCGTCCTCGGTCTCGTACGGGATCACCGCGAGGACCGGGCCGAAGATCTCCTCCTGCGCGATGGTCGAGGAGTTGTCGACATCGGCGAAGATGGTCGGCTCGACGTACCAGCCGCGGTCCAGCCCCTCGGGCCGCCCGCCGCCGAGGACCAGCCGCGCGCCCTCCTTCTGCCCGATGGCGATGTAGTTCTCCACCCGGTCGCGCTGACGCTCGGAGATGAGCGGGCCGAGCACGGTCGCCGGGTCGGTGGGGTCGCCGGTCTTCATGGCGCGCACGTTTTCCACGATCGCGTCGACCACCTCGTCGTACCGGCTGCGCGGGGCGAGGATGCGGGTCTGCGCCACGCAGCCCTGGCCGCTGTTCATCAGCCCGGCGAAGGTCAGCATGGGCACGCTCGCGGCCAGGTCGACGTCGGGCAGGACGATAGCGGCGGACTTGCCGCCGAGCTCCAGCGAGACCGTCTTGAGCTGCTCGGTGGCGAGCGCGCCGAGCTTGCGGCCGACCGCGGTGCTTCCGGTGAAGGTCAGCTTGTCCACGCCGGGGTGGGTCACCAGGTACTCCGCCGCCTCCGGCTCGGCGGGCAGCACCGAGAGCACGCCGTCCGGCAGCCCGGCCTCGGTGAAGATGTCGGCGACGATATTCGCGCTGAGCGGGGTCAGCGGGGACGGCTTGAGAATGACGGCACAGCCGGCCAGCAGCGCCGGGGCCAGCTTGTTCGCGGCCAGGAAGAGCGGGACGTTCCAGGCGGTGATCGCGGCGACCACCCCGCGCGGCTCGCGCGAGACCCGCGAGGTGCCGAAGGCGCCGGTGCGCGTCTCCCGCCAGGGGAAGGTCTCGGCCAGCCCGGCGTAGGCGTCCAGCGCGGCGACGGCGGGGATCTGGTTCAGCGTCCCGCCGACCAGCGCGGTGGCGCCCATCTCGGCGGTGAGCGCGGCGAGCAGATCGCCGGAGCGTTGCTCGATCAGCCGGGCCGCCCTGGTGAGCACCGCGGCCCGCTCCGCGGGCGGGGTGTGCGGCCACGGCCCGGAGTCGAAGGCGGCGCGCGCGGCCGCGACCGCTCTGTCCACATCCTCGGTGGTGACCAGGGGGACGCTGCCCACCGGCTCGACCGTGGCCGGTGAGATGACCTGGAGCCGCTCGGAACCGGCCGGAGCGGTCCACTGGCCGCCGATGAACAGGCTGTCGTAGTGCATGGGAACACGTTACATTTTCGGGTCCGGATTGTCTGTAACGTGTTCTAGTTTGCCCTCCGCGCACCGCCGTGACCAGTCGAATTCCGACCTCCCGGTTCGCTTTTCGCTCAAACGCACTATTGCGTTTTGTTGCTGTTGGATGGATGCTGGTAACTGAAAGTCCGCTCGATCGAGACACAACCGAGACCGATTGGGGAGATCGCGACATGGCGGTGCACGTGATCGGACGGTCGCTGATGACCAGCGACCGGACCGACCATCAGGCCAAGTCCGTCGGCACGGGAGGGTGGGTGGTCTCGTTTCTGCCCGGTCGCACCCTCACGCTGGAGCAGGCGACCGCGGCGATGCAGGCGGCAGAGGCGGTGATGACGGTCGGCGCTCTGGCCGGTCAGGTCGGTCTCACCGCCATGGAGACGGTCGGGCTGGCGCTGCAGGAGCCGCCGTGGCCCGCCCCGGCCGCCGAGCCGGCCTTCCGCCCGGCCCTGCTGCGCGGGCTGGTCTCCGCCGTGGCCCAGCGGGCCTGACAGCCAACTCTCAGCGACCGGCCGGTCGGTCCGGTGCGATAGCCACCACGACCAGATTGCTGACGAGTAGCTCGCGGATCAGCGGGAGGCGAACCAGCCACCACGCCCAGCGCGGGTGGTAGCGCGGGAAAATCGCCTCTACCTGCGCGGGAGTCCTGGCAGCCCAGCGAAGTCCGGCGGCGGCGCCGACCGCGAAGAGGGAACGTCCGAACCGGTTCTTCGGCTCCCGGCCGTGCCTGCGCTTGTACTTGCGCGCCGCGTACTCGCCGCCCAGGTAGTGCCACGGCCCGGTCTCGTGGCCGCCGAACGGGCCGTGCCACACGGTGTAGGAGAGCACGACGAGCCCGCCGGGGCGGGTCACCCGGACCATCTCGTCGGCCATCAGCCACGGGTCGGGGACGTGCTCGGCCACGTTCGAGGACAGGCAGACGTCCACCGCGCCGTCCCGGAAGGGCAGCGCCATGCCGGAGCCGCGCACCGCGCCGGGCACCGAGAGCCCCGCGGCGTGCATCTCCGACGGGTCCGGCTCGACCGGGAGGTAGCGCGCGCCTGCCCGGTCGAACTCGTCGGCGAAGTAACCGGGGCCGCCGCCGACGTCGAGCACGGTGGCGCCGCCGAGGTCGCGGCCGGTGGCGTCCAGGTAGAAGTCGGCGATCAGCTCCGCGGTGTCCGTGGCAAGGCCGCCGTAGAAGACGGCGGGGTCGGACTGCTCGAAGCGGAAGCTGCCGAGCAGCCGCAGGGAGCGGCGCAGCGTCGCGCGCCTGGCGAAACGGGGGTCGCGGGCGGTGGTCACGGCTCGGAGCACGGCGCCGAGTCTCGCACAGCGGCGCGGGGCGACCGCCCGGGAGATGTCCGGTCCGGGGCGGAGCGGGGGATATAGGGTGTAGCGAAATTCCCCGCCGACGACGACGAGAGAAGCTCCATCGTGCGCGAAGTGCTCCTGCTCTGCTGGCGCGACACCGGCCACCCGCAGGGCGGCGGCAGCGAGCGGTACCTGGAGCGGGTCGGGGCCAGGCTGGCGGCGCAGGGGGTCAAGGTCACGCTGCGCACCGCCGGGTATCCGGGCGCGGCGCGCCGGGAGCGGATCGACGGGATCGAGATCAGCCGCGGCGGCGGCCCCTACACCGTCTACCCGCTGGCACTGGCCGCCATCCTGCTCGGCCGGATCGGGCTCGGCCCGCTGCGCGGGCTGCGGCCGGACGCGGTGATCGACACCCAGAACGGCATCCCCTTCTTCGCCGCACTCGCCGCGGGCGCGCCCGCCGTCGTGCTCGTGCACCACGGGCACCGCGAGCAGTGGCCGGTGGCAGGCACGCTGGTCGGCCGGGTCGGCTGGTGGATCGAGTCCTGGCTCTCGCCGCGCGTGCACCGGCGCAACCAGTACCTGACCGTCTCGCTGCCGTCCGCCGAGGAGCTCGCCACGCTCGGCGTGCAGCGCGAGCGGATCGCCGTCGTGCGCAACGGCGCCGAGCCGGTCCCCGCCGGGGTGCGGCCCGGCGACCGGGCGACCCGCGCCGACGCGCCCCGGCTGGTCGTGCTCTCCCGGCTGGTGCCGCACAAGCAGATCGAGGACGCGCTGGCCGCCACCGCCGCGCTGCGCACCCGCTTCCCCGGGCTGCGGCTCGACGTCGTCGGCGGCGGCTGGTGGGCGGAGAACCTGCAGGCGTACGCGCGCGAACTCGCCATCGCCGACGCGGTGACCTTCCACGGCCACGTGGACGAGGAGCGCAAGCACGAGCTGCTCGGCCGCGCCTGGGTGCAGCTGCTCCCCTCGCGCAAGGAGGGCTGGGGGCTCGCCGTGATCGAGGCGGCGCAGCACGGGGTGCCGACCATCGGGTACCGCAGTTCGCGCGGGCTCACCGACTCCATCGTCGACGGGGTGACCGGGGTGCTCGTCGACGATGCCGAGCAGCTCGCCGAGGCCGCAGCCGAGTTGCTCGGTGACGGGCCGGGGCGGGCCGTCATGGGGGAGAAGGCGCGGGCGCGGGCGCGGGAGTTCTCCTGGGAGCAGACCGGGGACGGGGTGCACACGGTGCTCGCCGCCGCGGCGCGGGGCGGGTACGTCAGCGGGTTGATCGCGGCGCCGGAGAGTTCCGAGCTCGGCTGAGCGCCGCCGCGGCCGCGGCGCCGCCGATCAGGAGGGCGGCCCAGAGCAGGTGGGTGGCGCCTGCGATGCGACGGGCGTTCGGGGAGGGGCGCTCGGTGACGACGGGGTCGGGGACCCGGTACAGGGTGAGGTCGGCGTCGGTGTAGACCGGGGCGCCGAGCTGCTCGAGCGTGCGGGCCGAGTCGCCGAGCGGGCCGGGGGTGCGGTGCTCGACCAGTACCCAGCCGACGCCGGAACCGGCTATTTCCGCGGCGGGCGCACCGGCGAGCAGCGCCCGCTCGACCCGCGCCGCGCGCCGCCCCTCGCCGGTGACGGTGCCGCCGCGCACCGGGAGCTCCCCGGTCTGCAGCACGTCGGCCGGGAGCAGCCGCGGGGCGGGGTCGAGCACCGGCGCCTCCCCTGACCACGGGAAACGGCGGAACATGCCGCCGGGCAGCACCGCGATATCGCCGGGGTGGCCCGCCTCGTCGACGGCGGCGGCCGCGCGCGCCCACCCGGCCGGGTAGTGCACCGGGCGCAGCGCCCCGCTCGCGCCGAACGCCAGGTCGGCGAGCGGCAGCGTGAGCAGGGCGATCAGCAGGGCGGCGACGGCGGCGGGCGCCCGCCGGGCGATCGCCATCGCGCCTGCGGCGGCCGCGAGGGTGTAGGCGGGGACGGCCAGCGCGACGTACTTCTGGGTGTCGCGGAGCAGCCCGGCGCCGGGGATCGCCGCCACCAGCTGCTCGCCGACGGCGAGGCCGAGCGCGGTCGCGCCGAGCGCGGGCAGCACGACCGCGGCCACCGCGACCCCGGCGAGGGTGCGGCGCAGCGCGGTCTCGTCCGGCGGCCCGGCGGCGAGCAGGCGGCGCAGCCCGAACAGGACCAGCAGGAGCAGCAGCGCGGTGCCGATCAGCGCGAGCGGGCCGGTGCGGGTGGCGGGGACGGCGTCGGCATTCCAGATGCCGCCGAGCCCGGCCAGCGCGCCGAGCGTACCGAGCCACGGCTCCGCGCGGGCGGCGAAGGCGGCGATCCCGGCGGGATCCGAGTGCTCGCCCGCGGAGCCGGAGAGTGCCGCCGCCACCAGCCACGGCGCGGCGGTGCCGAGCCAGAGCAGGGCCGTGCCAGGGATGCGGCGCGGGCCGACGGTGAGCAGGGCGAGCACCCCGGCCAGCAGGGCGCCGGTCGGGGTGAGCCCCGCCGCCGCCAGGCACAGGGCGAGCGCGGCCCAGGCGGCGAGCCGGGCCCGGCCGGTGCCGTGCCGGTCGCGCAGGCGCAGGGCGGCGAGGACCGTCCACGGCAGGGCGGCGTAGCCGGTGAGCAGGCTCCAGTGGCCCTGCAGCAGGCGCTCGGCCACGTACGGGTTCCAGATCGCCACCGTCACCGCGACCAGCTGCGCGGAGAGCGGCGCGTCCAGCAGGCGGCGCGCCAGCACGGCGGCGCCGAGCCCCGCGCTACACAGCGCGAGCAGCAGAATCGCCTTCACCACCAGCCCGCCGTCGAGTGTGGTGGAGAGCACCGCGAGCGCCGCGTCCTGCGGGACCGCGCGCGGGGCCGCGTCGCCGAGGCCGAGGGCGGCGTCGGTCAGGTACGAGCGCGGGGTGCTCACGGCATCGCGCAGCAGGAGGTGGCCGGGGGCCAGCAGTGGCGCGAGGATCAGCAGGGTCAGCACGGCGCTGTAGGCCGGAACCACCGCGGCGCTCAGCCGGGCGGCAGCTGGTGCGCCTTCCGGCCCTGACTCGCTCACGGCGGACCACCCTACGGTCCCGCGACGGGCCGGGGCGCCACGGGCCGCGGGGCGGGTGCGACGATGGGGCCCGTGTCCGATGCGCGCCGTCCTCCCCTGGTGGCGGAGCTGACGTTGGTGACCGCGGGCGCCATGATCGCCAATGCGGCGGGGTACCTGCTGCAGCTGCTGGCCGGGCGGTGGCTCGGGGCGGCGGGGTACAGCGAGTTCGCCAGCCTGCTCGCGGTGCAGCTGCTCTGCGCGGTGCCCGCGCTCGCCCTGCAGAACGTGATCGCGCGGGAACTCGTGCGCGGTGCGCCGGTCGCCGCGCTGCGCGCCACCCGCACCCGGTGCGCCGTCATCGTGGCGGCGCTCGCCGCGCTGCTGGTCCCCGTGGTGTCGGTGGCACTCGATATCGGCGCGCTCGCCTGCGCTGCGGCGCTGGTCGCCGCGCCCGCGCTGGTCCTGGTCTCCGGGGAGCAGGGGATCCTGCAGGGGCAGCGGCGGTTCCGCGCGCTCGCGGTCGTGCTCGGCTGCACCGGCATCGCGCGGGTCGTCCCCGCGCTCACGGTCCTCGCCATCGGCGCGGGCGCCGCGGCCGCCCTCGCCGCCGCCGCCGTCGGTCTCGCCGCCGCGGCGGCCTACGCCCGCTACACAGCGGGCAGCCCGCCCGGAACCAGGGCAGGCGTGCCCGATGCGGCCTGGGCCGGTTCCGCGAGCTCTGGAGCGGGCGCCGCCGACGGCCTCGCGGACGCGGCGCGCGTCGAATCCCAGACCTCCGGAGCGGTCGGTCACGACGGCAGTCCGGTCGGCGGTTCCCGGGCGCGAACCGCCGTCCGGGATCACACGGCGGGGGTGACGGCGGTACTGCGGGCGGCGCAGCTGCAGGCGGCGCTCATGGCGCTCTCCTCGGCGGACCTGATTCTGGCGCGCATCGTGCTGGACGAGGCGGACGCGGGCAGGTACGCGCTCGGCACCATCGCGACGAAGATCGCCTTCTGGCTGCCGCAGGCGGTCGGCGTGGTGCTGTACCCGCGGATGGCGCAGCCCGCGCAGTCGGCGCGCGCGATCCGGGATGCGCTGGCGGTGCTCTCCGGGATCGGCGTCGCCGCGGTGGCGGGCGCCGCGCTCGCCGCGCCGCTCGCCCCGCTCTTCGCAGGCGCCGACTACGCGCCGGTGCAGAACCTGCTCTGGCTCTTCGCGCTGCACGGCGCCATCCTCGCGGTGCTGCAGGGCGCCCTGCTCTCCGCCATCGCGGTCGACCGCACCGCCCCGGCCGCACTCACCTGGATCGGGCTCGCCGTCGAGGTGACGCTCATGGCGACGCTCGCGCACTCGGTGCCCGCGCTGGTCACCGTGGCCGCCTGCACCGCGACGGTGACGACAGCCCTGGTCGCGGTGGTCGTCCTGCGCACCGCCGCCCGCCGCGCCACCGGCTGAGGTGTCGGTGCCGGGGCGCACACTGTGCCGATGGCGTACGACGAGAAGCTCGCCGACCGGGTCCGCGCGCTCCTGGAGCCGGGTCCGTTCACCGAGCAGAAGATGTTCGGCGGCCTCGCCTTCCTGATCAGCGGCCACCTGGCGGTCGCGGTGAGCGGAAAGGGCGGGCTCATGGTCCGGGTCGACCCGGACGAGGGCCAGCGGCTGCTCGACGGCACCGCGGTGACCCCCATGGTCATGGCGGGCCGGGAACTGGACGGCTGGCTCCGGGTCACCGCCGCCGCCGTCACCGACGACGCGGCCCTGCGTGCCTGGGTCGCGCGCGGCGCAGGCTTCGTCGCCACCCTCCCCGCGAAATGAGGAAGGCCCCCGGTGCGCGCACCGGGGGCCTTCCTACCGCGACCTCAGGGCCGCTTGTTGATGTCGATCCGCTCGGTCGGCGCGTCCGGGTTGCCGCGCGGCCTGCCCCCGGTCGGCGGTGCGGTCGACGGGCCGGAGCCACCGAAGGGCGCGGCACGCTGCACCGCGGGCTGGGCGTTGCCGCCGCTGCGCAGGCCGAGCAGCACGCCGATGATCAGCGCGATCACGCCGAGCACGCCGAAGACGATCGGCAGGATCCGCCCGTACAGCGAGAGCCGGTCGATATTGTCCTTGGCCACCGCGAGCTGCGACTCGACCGTGTTCTCGTCGAACACCACGTGCGACTTGAGCGCCGTCACCTCGGGCTTGTCGCCGGTGCGGCCGTAGAAGATGTTCAGCGCCTCGCCGCCCTTGACCACGGTGCCGGTCTGCGGCTCCACCCACACGTCGCGGGTGTTGCTGTACCAGCGGAACATGGTCACCGGGGTCTCGCCGCCCTCGACGCCCCACTTGGCGGCGGGCAGGGTCAGCCGGTTGGTCGGCGCGGCGACCACCTCGTTCAGGTTGGTCGGCGCGACGACCTGCTGGAAGTGGTAGACCTTGGTGTTGTTGATCTCGGTCTCCTCGATGAAGTTCATGTCGGAGGTCTTGCGCGCGTTGAGATCGAAGTACGGGTAGGTCTTCTTCTCGGTACCGATCGGGAACCGGTACTGCAGGCCCGTGTGCTGCACCGGGTCGGCGATGCTCTCGCCGTCCTTGGTGGTGGTCACGGCGATCGAGCCGTTCGGCTCGGTGCTCACCGGCTCACCGGTGGTGCGGTCGATGGTGACGCGGTCGACGGTCGCGGTGAGCAGGCCGGTGTCGCCCTGCTTGTCGATCCGCCGCAGCGTCTGGCCTGCCTGCACCGTCATCTCGTCGGCGTTCGACGGGTCCTCGACGGTCAGGAAGCGCTGCGAGATCAGCGGAACGTTGCTGTCCACCTTGGCCGATCCCTCGGGCGCGGTGAGCGACTTGGAGTCGAGCACCAGGCTCTCCTCGCCCTCCTGGCTCGCCGCGATCGTGGTGATCTCCAGGTCGAGGGGAGTCTTGGCGACCTTGCCGACCGTGTAGGTCGGGATCAGCAGCGCCGCGACGATCAGCAACGCACCGAGACCCACGAGCAGGCAGGCCACCGTCCTTCGGGTTCCGGCACTCAGTGCCATGCAACTCTCCTCGTCGTAGAACAGCGTTCCGGCGAGCAGCGGGGCGGGCCGCGTTGCTCGTGAGCCCAGACACTAACAGCCCGATGTCTTACCATGCGGTGCCGAGCCCGGATTGGACGGATAAAACGTAATCGGGACTAATCAGGCGAGGCTGCCGCCGTCCCGAGTGCCCGCGGCCGGGCAGACTGGAGTGCCGTGACCGCCACCGCTCGCACCGATCCGGCCCCGGCCGCCGCCACTCCGGCGCCGGTGCGGCCGCGCTCCTTCGTACCGGCCCTGGACGGAATGCGCGGCCTCGCGGCGCTCGGCGTGCTGGTGACGCACGTGGCATTCCAGACCGCGACGACCGCGATTCCGGTGGTCGGGCCGATTCTCGCGCGTTTCGACATGGCGGTCGCGCTCTTCTTCGGCCTCTCCGGCTTCCTGCTCTGGCGCCCGCACGCCGCGGCCGCGCGCGGGTACGGCCCCGCGCCGTCGGCCGGGTACTACTTCCGGCACCGCGCGGCGCGGATCCTGCCCGCCTACTGGGTGGTGGTCGCGGTGGTGCTGGTGCTGCTGCCGAACGCGGCGGCCACCGCCGGGTTGCGGGTGTGGGTCTCCAACCTGTTGCTGCTGCAGGTGTTCGTCCCCTTGACACTCACCGACGGGCTGACCCAGATGTGGAGCCTCTCGGTGGAGGTGGCCTTCTATCTGGTGCTGCCGCTGCTCGCGCTCGCGGTGGTCCGGCTGCGCGGAGCCGCCGCTCGGTGGCGCGTCCCGGCCGTGCTCGCGCTCGGCGCGGTGACGCTGGGCTGGAACTTCCTCCCGGTGCCGACCCCGGACGCCATCAACGCCGACAACTGGCTGCCCGGCTACCTGCCCTGGTTCGCCGTGGGGATGCTGCTGGCCGAGCTGGTCTTCGTCGTCCAGCCGGGTTCACGCTGGGATCGGTTCGCCGGGCGCAGGCGCTGGATGTGGACGCTGGCGCTGCTCGCCTTCCTGCTCTCGGCCACCGAGATCGCGGGCCCGGCCGGCCTCGTGCACGCCGAACCCTGGCAGTACGTGGCGAAGATGGCGCTCGGGGCGCTGATCGGCTTCGGCCTGCTCGCGCCGCTGGTCCTGCGCGATCAGCCGCGCCCGCTGCTCTCCTCGCCGGTGGCGCTGACGGTGGGGCGCTGGTCCTACGGCATCTTCATCTGGCACCTGGCGGTGCTGTGGGTGATCTTCCCGGTCTTCGGCATCCTGCCGTTCAGCGGCGGTTTCCTGACGGTCCTGCTGCTCACCGTCGTGTTCACGCTGCCGGTGGCGGCGGCGAGCTACGCGCTGGTCGAGGCGCCGTGCCAGCGCTTCGCCCGGCGTTTCGACCGGCCGAAACCCTGACGCTCGACGTCGAGCGGGTGGTGCCGCGGCCGCGGGTGTCGGTCAATTGGCGCGCTATATCAATCGGAGCCCGGTCGGCGTAGCCGTCGTGCTCGGTGCTCGGGGAGTGCGGCGAGGCCGAGCGCGATCACCGCGAGCACGGCGGGGAGCTGGGTCAGGATGGCGCCGCCGACGTAGCCGTCGGGGTGTCGCCAGGGGCCGGTGGAGAGCGCGGCCGCGGCGAGGAGGACGCCGGTGCCCGCGATCACGGGGAGTGTGTGGCCGGGCTCGATGCCGCGGCGGTGCATGACCTCCAGGGCGGTCCAGCCCGCGGCGGCGAGGGCGAGGGCGACCGGGCCCGCGATCAGGCCGGTGACGGCGAGAACGCCGATTCCGGCGGCGAGCCGGGAGCGGTACGGGCGGCACGGGGATCCCTCGGCGGTGGTGCCGCGGCGGGGGATGGCCAGAAGGAAGAGCGGGATGAGGAGGAGCAGGCCGCCGAAGATGCCGAGGCGGTACCAGCGGTCCACCGGGAACGAGACGGTGACCGGGCCGGTCGCGCCGGGTGGGAGGAGCCAGCCCTGCTGCCAGCCGTCGACCACGATCGGGCGCAGCTCGGTGCCGTCGGGGGTGTGCGCTTCCCAGCCGACGTTGGTGCTCAGGGGGAGGACCAGGAGGCGAGTGCCGTCGCCGGGGGTGGCCGGGGGCGGGTCGGTGCGGTCCAAGCGCAGGCGGTCGACGGTGAAGAGCGCCGTCGGGGCGACGTTGACCTCGGTCGCGCCCTTGGCGAGCAGGACGGAGTCCGCTGCGGGCGCGGGTGTTTCCGCACCACCGGGCGCCGCTTCGTCCCCGGCGCTCGCTCCCGCGCCGGACTCATTCGGCGCGGCGCCGGGCTCACCGGCGGGGTTCGCGTCATCAGGCGGGGAATTGGGCTCCCCGGTGGGGTTCGTGTCATCTGGCGCGGTGCCGGGCTCAACGGCGGGGCTCGCGTCGTCCGGCGCGGCGCCGGAGCTGCCGCACACCTCCGCGGGAACCGGTGCGCCCGAGCGCAACTCCGCCGCGGTCGCGGTGACCGAGGTCTGCAGCGTGCGGCCGCCGACCGCGATTACCGGGCCGAGCTCGCAGGGGACCGTGACGAGCCGGTCGGGTGGGGCGGGGGGCGGGTAGTCGGGGCCGAGCACGGTCACCTCGGCCAACCCGGGCGGCTGGGCGAGGGTGAAGCCGAGCGCGGTGCGGTCGAGGACCGTGCGCCAAGCGGTGATGCTCAGCTCGATCCGGTCGGTGACCGTGGGGAACAGCTCGATCCGGCTCGGCTCGGCCCGCTCCTCCTCGTCGCCGGGCAGCGGGCGCACCTGCGGCCCGTTGCCGAGGTTCACCGTGACCGAGGTGGGCGCGGCGGGCAGCCCGCCGAGCGACGGCGTGAGGTCGAGCCCGGTGACCAGCGCGGGCTCCGGCAGCTCGATGATGAGGGTCGGCGGCCCGTCGGGGCTGTCCCGCACGGTGTTCTCCGGCGCGGTCCAGCTGGTCCGCGGGTCACCGTCGGTGGCGGCGAAGGCGGAGCCGCGCAGGTCGCCGACGTCACCGCTGCCGCGCGCGACCGGCCGGGCCGGGTCGGTGAGCAGCGCCTCCAGCTCCGGGCTCTGCCTGGTGCGCACGGTGAGCCGGGGCAGCACCTCGGTCGGCTTCGGCACCGCCAGGGTGCGCTGGAAGGCGCCCGGCTCCTCCGGCGCGAGCGCGAGCCCCTTGTGGCAGCGGATCCGGTCCGGCGCGTCGAAACAGGCGCTGCGGCCGGGAAATTCCTGGCCGAGGTCCCAGGCGGTGGGCGTGCCGGCCACCGGGGGCAGCGCGACGGTGTGCCGGATCGGCACCCGGACCGGCGCGTCCCGCGCGGAGTAGTCGTCGAGCGCGATCTCACTGATCCCGAACTGCCCGCCGCGGCTGCCCCCCTCGGTCCGGATCGCGGTAACGCTGACCCAGTCGGTACTGCCCGGCGGCAGCGAAACCGAGACCGGCGCACCGGGTTCGGTGATCCGCGCGGAGACGCTGCCGCGCGCGGTGCGCACCTCGATCCATTTCACCGGGTCGCCGAGCGCGGCCGGGCTGGTGGTCACCCGGAGCTGCCCCGCGCTGATCGGCCGGTCCAGCTCCAGCCGCAGCCACTGACCGAGCGCGTACTCACCGCCATTGCTGAGCCAGGCGGTCGACGGGTCGCCGTCCACCGCCGCGGCCGTGGAGCTGCCCGGCGCGGCGCCGCCGATCTGGGTGGCGTCCGCCGCCGAACTGGACGCGGTGACGGTGGCGCCGCTCCACGCGCCCTCGACCGGGGCCGCCCCTGGCACCGGGTAGTCAGGCACCAGGTTGTGCGTGCGGCGCGCGTCGTCCGGGGCGCGGACCGCGGAGTTGTGGTTGTCCACCCGGCCGAAGTCGGTCTCCCTGGCCACGGGGGTGTCGGTGACGGTCACCGGCCCGGCGGGCAGCCCGGCCGCGGCGGCGTCGGCGGCGAGCAGCGCCGGGATCGGGGCGCCCGGGTCGCGGCGCAGCCGCTCCAGCACCTCGGGGCCGCCCTGCACCACCGGGATGTCGGCGAGCGCGACGCTGTACGCACCGGGGAACGAATCCGGCGCCCCGACACCGGATTCGACCCGCTCGGGGGCTCCGATGCCTGGCGTCTCCACCCGGTAGACCTCGATCGCCGGGTACCCCGGGAGCAGGTCGCCGTCGACCACGAGCCCCTCCGCGATGGCGGTGGCCGCGATCGCGGGGCCGAACTCGGCCACCTTGCGCAGCCCGGGCGAGCCGTCCAGCGCGCGGTGCGCCAGCATCGGCCGGGTGGAGCGGGAGGTCTCCGGGTCCAGGTCGTTGCGCAGCACCAGCACCCCGATGCCCTGCGCCGCCAGCGTCGGCGCCAGCCCGGTCGACGGGCGGCCGTCGGCGATCAGCCGCTGCACCGAGTCCATGGCGCGGATGGTGCCCGGCGGGTTCAGCGGGACCGAATCGCGCACCGCCCACGGCGTCGACGCCAGCGCCTGCAGTGGTTCGTCCCTGGTCAGCCCCCACACCTGGCTGCCGAACGGCGCGCCGGGCACCACCAGCGCCCTGGTGTCGGCGGCATTGGCGGAGAGCCACTCGGCGGTCTCCTGCCAGTACGGCGGCACGGCCTCGTAGGCGCCGCGCGGGGCCAGCTTGCCGGTCCAGGCCAGGGAGGTGGAGAGCGCGATGGCGGTGAGCACCAGTGCGGCCACCGCGACCCGGCGGTCCCGCTCCGGGTGCGCCCACGCGCTGCGCCAGGTGCGCAGCGGCACCGAGGCGGGCAGCGGAATCCGGGCGAAGAGGTGCGCGAGGCCGAGCACGAGCGGGAGCCGGATGAGCGGCTCCAGCTTGTGCACGTTGCGCAGCGGGGCGCCGCCGGAGTCGAGGAAGACCCGGATCGGCTCGGCGAACGGGCCGCCCATGACGCCGAGGTAGCCCGCGCAGATCCCGGCCAGCCCGGCGAACAGGATCAGGGTGAGCCTGCCGCGGTGCGGCATGGAGCGCAGCGCGAGCCCGGCGATGCCCGCGGCGGCGATCAGCCCGGTGGCGAGCACCGCGGCGGGCTGGGTCACCAGCACCGCGCCCGCGATCCGCTCCGGGGAGACGAACGGGGTCCAGCTGTCGGTGCCGCGCAGCACCTCGGCCAGCGAGGCCCACTGCGTGGTGACGCCGGAGGACTCGATGTAGTCGAGGAACGGCGGGCTCACCCGGCCGAGCAGCAGCAGCGGGACCGCCCACCAGAAGGTGGCGAGCAGGAGCAGCGGAACCCAGGCCGCGGTGAAGCGGAGCCAGCGGCGGTCCGGGCGGTAGGAGGCCCACCAGAGCAGGGCGGGCAGGAACGCGGCGACCGTCGCGACGGCGTTCACCGAGCCCATCAGCGCGAGTGCCAGCGCGCTGCCCGCGGGGGAGGTGGCGCCGCCTGCCCGGCGGCGGGCAACCGCGACGCCGAGTGCGGCGGGGGCGAGCAGCACCCACGGGGCCAGCATCATCGGCAGCGTCTCGGAGGAGATGGAGCCGAGCGTCGTGAGTACCCGCGGGCTCAGCGCGAAGGCCACCGCCGCGACGACCCGTGACCCACGGCTGCCGATGCCGAGCGTCTGGCAGAGCCGGACAATGCCCCAGAACCCGGCGAGCAGCAGCAGCGCCCACCAGATCCGCTGGGTGACCCAGGCGGGCAGCCCGAGCAGGTGCCCGGCGGAGAAGAAGGAGCCGTGCGGGAAGAAGTAGCCGTAGGCCTGGTTCTGCACCTGGCCCATCGGGGCCTGGCTGCTCCACAGGTGCGCGGCCCGGTCGAGGAAGCCGAGCGGATTCTGCGCGAGGTCGTACTTGGTGTCGGCGACGGTGCGGCCGGGGGTCTGCAGGAAGGAGAGCAGGAACGCCGCGACGACGGTGCCGAGGAACCAGCGCCCGCCTAGCGGCGCGGTGTCGTCATCGGCACCGGCGGCGGGTGGCGCGCTGGTGCCGACGACGGGTGGAGCCGAGGTCAGCGGCTGCCGTACTCGACGTTGTTGAGCAGCGAGGAATCGGCGTCACCGCTGCGGTCGATCTCCGGCCGCGAGTTCTGCTGCGCCGCGGCGGTGATGACGAAGACCGCGATCGCGCCGATGATGGCGCCCGCGACCGCACTCACGAGACCGGGAACGGCAAAGGACTTCATCGCGGTACTCCAATACGGAAGGGGCAGGGCACGTGTTCCGGGCCAACCTAGCAGCCCGTGGCGTTCGCGCGGGGATACGGGCGCGTTTTCAGCGCGATCGGTCGGGCGGACGCCGTGTCACCGCGCGGCCGTGACGCAGCCGAGCGCGCCGCGCGCCGGGCGCGGTCTCCCGGTGTTCGTCCGCGATCAGCGTGCGGGCACCGGGCAGTCCAGCGCGCCGAGCAGGGTGCGCAGTTTCGCGGTGGTCTCGTCCAGTTCGGTGCGCGGGTCGGAACCGGCGACGATGCCGCCGCCGGCGAAGGCGCGCAGCGTGTGCCCGTCGGCCGCGATCTCCGCGCTGCGGATCGCGACCACCCACTCCCCGTCCCCGTCCGGCGTGCACCAGCCGACCGCGCCGCCGTAGAACCCGCGATCCTCCTCGGCGTCGACCACCCGGTCCAGCGCGGCGAGCGTCGGGGTGCCGCAGACGGCGGGGGTCGGGTGCAGCAGTACCGCGAGGTCGAGCGCGCTCGGCGCCGGGTCGGCGAGCGTGCCGTCGATCGGCGAGGCCAGGTGCCAGACCGCGTCGGTGCGCACCAGCTCCGGCCGCTCCGGGATGCGCAGCGTCCGGCAGACCGGCGCGAGCCGCTCCCGGATCCACTCCACCACGTAGGCGTGCTCCTCCAGGTTCTTGGCATCGGCCCGCAGCTCCTCCGCCCGCTGCGCGTCGGCCACCGGATCGGCGAGCCGGGGCACCGTGCCCGCCAGCGGCCGCAGCGAGACGACCTCGCCGCGCCGCGCCACCAGCACCTCCGGCGACGCCCCGACCACCGCGTCCCCCGGCCGCCCCGCCACCGCGAGATCCGCGACGAAGACGTGCGCGCCCGGATGCCGCTGCCGCAGCCGCGCCGCCACGTCCTGCGGGTCGATCCGCCGCGCTTCGGTGCCGACCAGCACCGACCGCGCCGCCACCACCTTGCGCAGCGGGTCGGCCGGGTCGCCGATCTGCTCGACCAGCTTGGTCACCCGCGCGATGTGCTCGTCCGGCGACGGCAGCTCGGCCACCACCCGCAGCGGGGGCAGCGTCACCGCGGCAACCGGGCCGGGCGCGCTCCGCTCCAGCCGCTCCGGCACGATCAGCGCCGCCGGCCTGCGCGGGTCGAAGGGCAGCGCGCCGACCACCGGGTCACCGCCGCGCAGCGCCGCAGCGGCCGCCGCCGGATCGGTGAATCCCGCGCGCGTCCCGTACGCGCGCAGCACCTCGGCCGGAGTGGCGAGCAGGAACGATGTCATAGCTCCGACCTTAGAACGGCCGGAACGGGTCACCGCCCCGGTGGGACCAGCAACACAGGCCGGTGGCAGTGCTTGAGCACGGCGTCGGCGACGCTGCTGCGCAGCAGCGCGCGCAGCCCGGTGGAGCCGCGGGTACCTGCCACGATGATGTCGACGTCGAGCTCGTCGGCGCACTCGACGATGGCGTTCCAGATGGTGGTGCTCGACTCCTCGGTGCGCGCCTCGGCATTGAGCCCGGCGAGCTGGGCCAGGTGCAGCCCCTCGGCGTTGACCGCCCGCGCGTCCTGGTAGGCGATGTCCTCGATCTCGTCCTCCGGCACCCACTCCGGCTGCATGACGCCGGAGAGCCCGGAGAGCCGGGCGGCCTGGCGCACCATCGGCTCCCACGCGGTGAGCACGACCGCCCGCTCGGCGCTGAGGAAGCGGCCGGCGTAGGTGATGGCGCGCTTGGCGTTCTCGGAACCGTCGTAGGCGATGAGCATTCGATCGCAGGGCACGGCGACCTCCCAGGTTTGTGTGATCCAGATTACATCGGTCCGGCCACCGGGGTGAGCTCGCGATAGAACGCGAGGTGCGCCGCGGCGGCGGCCGCCCAGTCGTAGCCGCGGGCCAGCGCGCGCCCCGCCGCCCGCCGCTCCGGCGACGGCTCCTGCGCCAGCAGCACCGCCGCCTCGGCGACGTCCCGCGCGTAGGTGACGGCATCGCCGAAGACCTCGCGCAGCACCGGCAACTCCCTGGCCACCACCGGAACCCCGGCCGCCAGCGCCTCCATCGCCGCCAGCCCGAAACCCTCCTTCGTGGAGAGGAACCCGAGCACCTCTGCCCCGGCAACCAGACCGGGCAGCTCGTCGTGCGGCACCGGCCCGAGTACCAGCGGCTCGACCCCGAGTTCCGCGGCGCGCCGGTCGAACTCGGCCCGGTACGCGCGGTAGTCGAAGAGCGTCTCGCCCCCGGCGAACACCAGCCGCGGGCCCGCGGGCATCCGGGCGAAGGCCTCCAGCAGGTCGATACTGCCTTTGCGCGGCTCGATCCCGCCGACCGCGAGCACGTAGCGCCCGAGCCGCCGGTCCGGCGCCGCCGCCGCGAACCGCTCGTACTCGACGCCGTTCGGGATCACCGTCGGCGTGAAACCCCACCCCGCCCGCACCTCGTCGGCCACCGCGCGGGAGACGCAGATCCGCGCGTACGGCTCGACCACCGCGCGCTCGTGGCAGCGCACCAGCTCCGGCGTGCTGAAGGTGTCCAGGTGGTGGATGGTGCGCACGCAGCGGCCGACGGCGTTGGCGCTGATGCAGTCCTGGGCGTGCACGATGTCGTACCCGGCCGGGTCGAAGGCGGCGCGCAGCACCTCGATCGAGCGCAGGATTCGCGGCCCGACCCCCTCGCTCTCGCGCGCGGCGAACGGCACGACCTCGACCCGCACCCCCGCCCGCACGGGCCGGAAGAACCCCCGGTCACCGCCGCGCCCGAGGGTCCAGAGCGTGACCTCGGCCCCGGCGTCGGCCAGCGCCTCGGCCAGATTCAGGGTGTGCACCACGCCGCCGCGCGGCTTGGTCGAGTAGGTGAGCAGCGCGACCCGCATCAGAAGGCCTTCTCCCTGAGCAGGTTCGGGTAGCTGCCGACCCGCCGCTCGGCCAGGTGGTGCAGCACCCGGCGGGCCCGCTCGACCTCGCCCGCCACATCGATGTCGGCCACCGCGAGTCCGCCCTTCGACCAGGTCTTGGCCAGCACGTCGCCGCCGGGGCCGACCACCTTGGCCTGCCCGAGAAACCGCAGGTTCCCGGTGACCCCGGTCTGGTTCGACGACACCAGCACCACCTGGTTCTCCGCCGCCCGCGCCTGGTCGTAGAGGTCGAAGAGCCGGGCCTGGCGATCGTTCGGCAATCGGGAGGCCCGATCGGTGACGCTGGCAGGCCAGGCGGAGAGCGCGGCGATCACCTGCGCCCCGTCCAGCGCCAGCGTGCGGGCCGCCTCCGGGAAGGTCTTGTCGTAGTCGATGAGCATGCCCATCCGGCCCACCGGGGTGTCGAAGGCGTGGAAGCCGTCACCGGGGGCGTAGGCCAGATGCTCGCCCGCGGGCTGGTGCACCTTGCGGTGCCTGCCGAGGATGCCGTCCCCGGTCAGGCAGACGGCGGCGTTGTACCTGCGCTCGCCGTCGCGCTCGGCGTAGCCGACGCAGATCGTCATGTGCCGCGCCATCTCCCTGACCCGGCGCAGCTCGGGGCCGTCCGGGTCGATCGCCTCCGGACCGGTCGCCGGGTCGGGGTTGCGCAGGTCGCCGATGTAGCCGCCGAGCGTGGCGTCCGGCAGTACGAGCAGCTCGACGCGCTGGGCGTGCAGCCGCTCGACGATGCCGTCCAGCTTCTCCAGCGCGCGGCCGATGTCGGCGCCGAAATGCCCGGCGAGCGCGGCGATCCTGGTGGTCGGCACCGCTGCCCCTCAGGCCGCGACGGTGGCGGTCGCGGCCGCCGCGATCCGCTCGGCCAGGTACTCGGCGTCCCGCGCGATCGCCGCGAACCGCCCGGAGCCCCAGGTGTGCAGCCAGGGCAGCCCGACGAAGTAGAGCCCGGGCGAGGTGGTGACGCCGCGGTTGTGGCACGGGTGCCCCTCGCCGTCGAAGACGCCCGCCCGCAGCCAGCGGTAGTCGGTGCGGAACCCGACCGACCACACCACCGTCGAGATCCCGGCCGCGCGCAGGTCGAGCGCGGTGCGCTCGTGCTCCGGCCGCCACACCGGGGTGTAGCGCGGCTCGATCGGCGCGTCGATGCCCGCGCGGTCGATGTAGCCGTCGATGGCGTTCTTGATGCCGTCGGCGACCGCGTCGGCGGCGTCGAGGGAGCGCTCCAGCGAGGTGTCGAAGCGGGCGGTGCCGTCCGGGTCGAGCCCGGTCATCCGGCCGTAGAGCGCCATGCCCTCCAGCGCGAAGCGGCGCAGGTCGATGTCGCGGCCGCCGTCCCGGCCGGTGACGTAGTGATTGGTGTTCTCCCGCTTGCCGATGCCGCCGGGCTGGTCGTCGATCGGGACGTCGTAGTGCCCCATGTCGTGCAGCCAGGCGACGCAGTCGCGGCCCCGGTAGAAGCGGGCGACCCGGGGTGCGTTGCCCACCGCGAGGTGCACCTCGCGCCCGGCCAGGTGCAGGTCCTCGGCGATCTGCGCGCCGGACTGCCCGGTGCCGACCACCAGCACCGCGCCCGCGGGCAGCGCCGCCGGGCTGCGGTACTCGGCGGAGTGCAGCTGGGTGATCGCCGCGGGCAGCCGCTCGGCGAAGCGCGGCACCGTCGGCACGTGGTAGCCGCCGGTCGCAACCACCACCTGGTTCGCGTGGAAGCTGCCAGCCGCGGTCTCCAGGTCGTAGCCGCCGCGCGGCGCCCTGGTCACCGCGTGCACCCCGGCGTGCTCCAGCACCGGCGCGCCGAAGCTGTCGGCGTAGCCGCGGACGAAGCGGTAGACCTCGTCGCGCGCCATGAAGCCGTCCGGGTCGGGGCCGTCGTAGGCGTACCCGGGCAGGACGCACTGCCAGTTCGGGGTGACCAGGGTGAAGTTGTCCCAGCGGCCGTCGCGCCACTCGTGCGCGACCGTGTCGCGCTCCAGTAGCAGGTGGTCGATACCGCGGCGGGTCAGGTGCCAGCTCACCGCGAGCCCGGCCTGGCCCGCACCGATCACGATCACGTCGTGCTGCCGCACCCGCGGCGGGCAGAGGGTGGGGGCGAGCTGCTCAGACATGGACGGCCGCCCGCCCGGTGACGCCGTGCTCGCGCACCACGCTGTGGTACAGCTCCGGCCGCCGGTCGCGCAGGTTGTACATGCCGCCGCCGCGGGCCCGCTCCAGCGCCTCGGCCACGTCGACGGTCGCGGTCGCCAGCCCCGGGTGCACCCCGGTGGTTGCCAGGATCTCGCCGCCCGGCCCGACGATCTTGGCGCTGCAGACGAAGCGCAGCGAGCCGAAGGTCCCCGCCTGGTTGGAGGCCACCCAGACCAGCTGGTTCTCCACCGCGCGGGCCCGGTCGAAGATGTCGAAGCGGTGCAGCCAGCGGTCGTCCTCCAGCCGCTCCACCGTCGCGGTGCGCGAGGTGGGCCAGGCGGAGAGCGAGGTGACGATCTCGGCGCCGTCCAGCGCCAGCGCCCGCGCCGCCTCCGGGAAGGCCTTGTCGTAGCAGATCTGCATGCCCATCCGGCCGACCGGCGTTTCGAAGGCGCGGTACTCCGAACCGGCGCTGTAGCAGAGGTTCTCGCCGAGCGGCTGGTGCACCTTGCGGTAGCTGCCGAGCACGCCGTCGCCGTGCAGCGTCACCGCGGCGTTGTACCTGGCGTCGCCGTCAGCCTCGCAGAAGCCGAGCGTGATCACCAGGTCACCGGCGATCTCGGCGACCCGGCGCAGCTCGGGGCCGTCCAGCTCGAGCGCGGGCGGCAGGCTACGCAGCCGGCGCTCCCTCGCCTCCCGGCTCTCGTCGCCGCCGCCGAGGCTGGGCAGGTAGCCGCCGAGGCAGGCTTCGGGCAGGACCAGCAGGCTGCTGCCGCGCTCCCGTGCGGTGTCGGCGAGTTCGGCGATGGTGCGGTAGCAGGTCTCCATGTCGCGGCCGAATTCGGCGGCCGCCACCGAGATGGTGGTGTCGTTCATGATTCTCCCAATCCAGTGACGGTGCCTGGCACCGCCGTCGTCGTCGCGCCGTCCGGCCAGCGCAGCCGCACCCCGCCGCCGGGGACCAGCCGGCCGCAGACGGCGGAGCGGGCCGGGCCGGTGGCGGGTGCGGGGGTGCCCGGCCGGTCCGCGGTGAGCATGGCGAAGCCGGGGAAGCAGGTGAGCCAGGCGCCGAGCGCGGCCTGCTCGGGTCGGGGGATGCGGGCGACGTCCAGCTCCGCGCCGAGCCCGCTCGCCTCGGCGAGCATGCCGGTGGTCCCCGCGATGCCGGCCATGCTGACGTCCTTCGCGGCGGCCGGGGCCGCCCAGGCGACCACCCGGCCCAGCGCGCGCAGCTCCGCGCCGCTGCGGCGGGAGGTCGAATCCCACTGTCGGCCGTGGTATCCCGGGCGCCAGCTGCCCTCGGTGTCGGCGGTCAGCCGCAGTTCGTGGCCGGGGCGGCCGCCGCCGCCGCGCACCGGGGTCGCGGTGCGGCCGAGCGCCGTTACCGAGAGCGCCGCTGGGACGCCGACCTGGGTGTGGCCGCCGAGTACCGGGACATCCCAGGCTCTCGCCGCGGCGGCGAGGCCGCGCACGATCCCGGTGAGCGTCGAGCGGGTCGGCGCGCCGACGGCGTCGAGCAGCCCGACCGGGTCGGCGCCCATGGCGGCGAGGTCGTTGAGGTTGACCAGGACCGCGCACCAGCCGGCCCACTCGGGGTCGCGCTCGACCATCGACGGGAGGATGGCGTCGCAGGCGGCGATCAGGTCGCTGCCGGGGACGGGGGCGCCGTCGTCACCGCGGAAGCCGGTGCCGCCGAGGTTGTTCTGGGTCGCCAGGGGCGCGAGGACGTCGGCCAGCAGCGCCTTCGTGGAGTTGGTCAGCCGTTCGACGCGGTCGATCGGCCAGCGCACGGCGACGTGCGGTCTGCCGTTGATCGCGGTGTCGCCCAGGCGTTCCCAGCCGAGGCGGGCGAAGAGTTTCGCGTGCGCGGCCTGGACGGTGGCCTCGAAGCGGAGGACGTCCGCGTTCTCGGCGTGCGCGCAGGCGGCGCGGACCAGGGCGGCGCCGACGCCCGCGGTGCGCAGGTGCGGGTGGACGACCAGGCGGCTGCCGGTCCACCAGCCGATGTCCGGGTCGGTGGCGGGGGCCAACCGGACGCCGCCGAGAACGGTGCCGTCCTCGGCTTTCGCTACCAGCACGATCGTGCGGGGGTCGTCGTCGAGGTCGTCGCGGTCTGTTCCGGCGAACAGGGCCTGGTCTCGGACGAAGGCTTCGCGGCGCAGATCCCGGTAGGCGAGCAGGTCGGCTCGATCCGCGGGGTGGATCAGGAACGGGTCGGTGGCCGGGCCGGTGAGCACGCTGAAGTCGGGTGCACGCGTCGGGCGCTGCCCCGTGAGCAGGTCGCTCCAGCTCATCGCCCGGTATATCGCATCGCGTCCCGCGGCTCGACTGATTTCGGCCACGGGGTGTGGCCGGGTGCCTGGAGTCCGGCTGACTTCGGCCGTTGGGTGCGGACGGGGGCCTGGAGTCCGGCCGAGTTCGGCCGTTGGGTGTGGCCGGGGGCTCGGGGGGCTGCCGAAGCCGGCGGGGACGTTCGGAGCTGCGGGAGTGCTCGGGTCGCGGGCAAGCTCACCCGCCTGACCTGCGGCGTGGGCGGAGGTGGCGGCCATCTCACCCTCCGGCGTTCTGGAGAAGGCTGCAGGCTCCGCAGGCGGCGCAGCCCGCCTTCTGGCCCGACCCCCGCATCCCCGCCGCCTCCAGCAGGGCGCCGACCCGGACGGTCACGTCGCGGACCAGCGCGGATGGCGGCGCCCCCGCCCGGTCCACATCCACCGCGAGCGTCCCGGCCAGCGGGCGGAAGGGGACGACGAACGGGTAGACCCCGAGCTCGATCAGCTCGGCCGCCCCCGCCACCAGCTCGTCCGGATCCTCGCCCAACCCGACCAGCAGGTACGTCGAGACCTGGTTGCGGCCGAAGACCCGGACCGCCTCCGCCCACGCGGCCCGGTACTCGGCCAGCGGAACCGTCGCCTTGCCCGGCATCCAGCGGGCGCGCACCGCGTCGTCCAGCGACTCCACGTGGATGCCGATGGCATCGGCCCCCGCTTCGCGCAGCTCGGTGAGCGTCGCCAGGTCACCCGGCGGCTCGCACTGCACCTGGATCGCCAGCTCGGGCACCGCCGCCTTGACCGCCCGCACACAGCGGGCCAGGTGCCGCGCCCCGCGGTCCTTCGCCGCCGAGGTGCCGGTGGTCATCACCATCTGCCGCACCCCGTCCAGCCGCACCGCGGCCGCCGCGACCTCGGCCAGCTGCTCCGGCCGCTTCACCGCGACGGTGTCACGGGCGGCCAGCGACGCCTCGATGGCGCAGAACCGGCAGCGCTGCTCCGCGCCGTACCGGATGCAGGTCTGCACGACGGTCGTGGCGAGCACGTCTTTGCCGTGCAGCCGGGCGATCTTGTCGTAGCCGACCCCGTCGGCGGTGCGCAGGTCGTAGAAGGCCGGCCTGCGCACCGGCTCGACCTCGAGCCCCAGATCGGCACCGTCCAGCAGCAACCTGTTGTCCCGCACCGAGTACGGGCTGTCCGATCGCAGGGGAATCGCCGCGCCGATGCCCCCGATGAGCACGTGGCCGTCATCGCTCGGCCCGGCGCCCGCGCGCCGCGAGACCGGCGCGTCGACGCGGACACCGAGCAGCGCCAGATCGATCCGGGTGGACAGATTGCTCATCGCCGGTCCTACAGCTGGTAGGTCGAGTTGATGATGGCGCCCTTGCGGGCGTAGTGGATCAGCGCGTCCTGCACGTCCAGCGGATGCGCCGGGATGACGCCCTCGATCAGGTCCTCCTCGCGCGCGCCGTGCAGCGCCAGCCCGAACCGGCAGGCGAACACCTTCCCGCCCTCCTTGATGAAGGTCGCCAGCGCGTCGTTGATGTTCTGCTCGCCGGGGAACCCGCTGTCCCCGGTGGTCGGGAAGCCGCGGGTGGCGACGGCGTTGATGGCGCCGGGCCCGTAGAAGTAGATGGCCGACTCGAACCCTTTCCGCAGCGCCCTCGTCGCCTGCAGGATCGCGACGAAGCTCACCGAGGATTCGTGCGCGATCCCGTGCACCAGGGTGAAGTAGGTCTCGCCCGCCTCCGCCTTGTAATCCGGGAAGATCTTGGTGGCGCCGTAGATATTGCTGCCCTTCGGCAGCGCCGGGTGCGGGATCTCCGCCAGCGATGCGGCGATGTTCGCCTCGATGGCCTTGTCGATATCGGTCGTGGTGGGTGCGGACACCGGGACTCCTCGGGGAATAGTGCGTTTCGGGATGTCATCGAGTACACGAGTGCGCGATTGCCGAATGGTTACGTCGGGAACAAGTGCCGATTGCCGGATTCTCACCGCCGCAAGTGCGCGTCCCGGCGCAATTATGTTGCGCAGCAATACAATTGAATCAACCCCGCCGTAGGGCGGGACCGCCGCTCGCGCACCGGAAACGACCACGAAACGCCGGGCTCGCGATCCACCTCCCGCGATGTCACCCCGTGAAACACCCCCGCAATCAACCCGCCGCGAACTCCCCAGGCACCCCCCACTACCGTGAACCCCCATGCGGAGACCGCCACTGCTGCTATTCGCCCTCGTCGCCGCCGTCGCCACCGCCTGCTCCAGCGGCGATGTCACCCGCACCGCCACCGAGAGCAGCACCACCCCGGCCCCGGCCACCGCGCTCCCGACGGCGACCACCGTCGCCCGCGACTGCGGCGCCGAGTTCCTCGCCACCCTCACGACCAGGCAGAAGCTGGCGCAGCTGCTCACCGTCGGCGTCACCGACGCCGAGGACGCGGCGAACGTGGTGCGCACCGAGCAGATCGGCGGCATCTTCATCGGCGGCTGGACCGATCGCGCGCTGCTCGCGGGTGGGCAGATCAAGCCGGTCAAGGCGGCGTCGGCGATCCCGCTCATGGTCACCATCGACGAGGAGGGCGGCCGCGTCTCCCGGGTGAAGGACCTGATCGGCGTCGCGCCGTCCTCCCGCGTGGTCGCGCAGACCATGAGCCCGGACGAGTTCTACACCGCCTCGGTGCAGCGCCTCGCCAAGCTGCGCGAACTCGGCGTGACCGTGAACTTCGCCCCCGACATCGACGTCAGCAGCCAGCCGGACGACACCGTGATCGGCGACCGCTCGTTCTCCGCCGACCCGGCTGTCGTCACCGCCTACGCGGACGCCTACATCCGTGCGCTGCGCGAGACCGGCGTCGGCGGCGTGCTCAAGCACTTCCCCGGCCACGGCTCCGGCTCCGGCGATTCGCACACCGGCGCCGTGCGCACCCCGCCCCTCGCCCAGTTGCAGGCCATCGACCTGGTGCCGTTCCGCAACCTGGTCGGCTCCGGCCTCGGCGTCATGATCGGGCACCTGGACGTGCCCGGGCTGACCACCGCGAATGTCCCCGCCAGCATCAGCCCCGAGGTGATGGCGCTGCTGCGCACCGGCACCGGCTACGGCGCGGCGCCGTTCTCCGGCCCGATCTTCACCGACGACCTGGGCGGCATGGCCGCGATCACCGACCGGATGTCGATCGAGGAGGCGGTCGAGGCCGCCCTGGTCGCCGGCGCCGACAATGCCCTCTGGATCAGCACCGACGCCGTCCCTTCGGTGCTGGACCGGCTGGAGCAGGCCGTCGCCACCGGCAGGTTGCCGCTCACCCGGGTCGACGCCTCGGTGCTGCGCATGGCCGCCTACAAGGGCGCGCTACCCGCCTGCTGAGCACCCCCGGCGAATGCTGGGCTATTCAGGGCTCGCGCGAACTTACCTTGGAGTAATATAGGAGCCTCACCATGCGGTAGGAGAGAGTGGATGGCGGGCGGAACGAAGCGGCTCCCTCGGGCGGTGCGGGAGCAGCAGATGCTGGACGCCGCGGTCGAGGTGTTCTCGCGGAAGGGCTTCCACGACACCTCGATGGACGCCATCGCCGCCGAGGCGAAGATCTCCAAGCCCATGCTCTACCTCTACTACGGCTCCAAGGACGAGCTCTTCCGCGCCTGCATCCAGCGCGAGGGGCTGCGCTTCATCGAGTCCGTCGCGCCCGCGGGAAATCCTCAGCTCACCCCGCACGAGCAGCTCCGCACCGCGCTGGAGGGGTTCCTCGGCTTCGTCGACAGCAACCGCAAGTCCTGGCAGGTGCTCTACCGGCAGGCGATCGGGCAGGAGACCTTCGCCTCCGAGATCGAGAACGCCAGGGAGCGGGTCATCGAACTCACCGCCAAACTGCTCGAATCCAGCGCCCGCTATGCCGATCCGAGCACCAACTTCGATATTGTCGCCGCAGCCGTGATCGGTGCGGGCGAGGCCATCGCCGACCGGGTCGCCGGCGGCCGCATCGAGGTCGCCGAGGCCGTCGCCCTCCTCGACGACCTGGCCTGGCGCGGTCTGGCGGGCCGCAAGAAGTCCGAGTAGAGGTGCGATGTTCGGAGTCCTCACGCCGTGTCCGCACGGCGCGGTCAGACACGGGGTAGACCCCGGCGAGTGGTACGCCCAGCTGTGCGGGCTCTGCCTCGGGCTCCGCGACGAGCACGGGCACCTGGCCCGGACCGCGACCAATACCGACGCCATGGCGCTGACCGTGCTCACCGAGGCGCAGTCGACGGCCGCCCCGGTGCGCACCGGGGTCGGGCCGTGCGCGCTGCGCGGTATGCGGAAGGCCGAGGTCGCGACCTCGCCGGGGGTCCGGCTGGCGAGCACCGCCTCGCTGCTGCTCGGCTCGGCCAAGCTGGAGGATCACGTCCGTGACGGCGATATCCGGCGCGGTGCGCGCCGCCCGGTCGCCGCGGTCTCCGGCCGCTGGGCGAAGAAGGCCGCCGTTCAGGCGAGTTCGATCGGGCTCGACATCGGGCCGATGGTCGCGGCCATCGCCGAGCAGTCCCGGCTGGAGCAGCACGCCCAGCTCACCCTGGAGGAGCTGCTCGCCCCCAGCGCCTTCTGCGCGGGCGAACTCGTCGCGCACACCGCGGTGCTGGCAGGCAAGCCGGAGAACGTCGAGCCGCTGCGCGCGGTCGGCAGGCACTTCGGCGCGCTGGCGCACCTCGCCGACGCCGTCGAAGACCTCGACGACGACCTGGCCGCGGGCAAGTTCAACCCGCTCACCGCCACCGGCACCGACCGGGTCGAGGCGTACCGCGCCATGCGCCGGGCCGAGCGCGGCCTGCACACCGCCATCACCGACGCCGGACTCGACACCACACCGACCGTGCGCTGGGTGCTCCTCGACCCGCTCGAAGGGCTCCTGCACCGACTCGGCCACGAAGTCGGCGTGCTGCGCGCCAAGCGCCCGCCCCGGCACCACCCGGTGGCGGTCTTCCCCGAAGCGCCCGGCCGGAAGCCGAACCTGTTCGAGGGGCTCGGCCTGCTCTTCCAATACCCCACCGGCTACGCCTGTTTCGCCTCGCACCGCCGCCCCTGCAGCGGCAAGCGCAAGGACGCCTGGCTCTCCCGGATGGACTGCGGCGAAGGGTGCGACTGCGGCAGCTGCTGCGATTGCAGCAACTGCTGCTCCGACTGCGACTGCTGCGAGTGCGGCTGCTGCGAGTGCGACTGCAACTGCTGACCGCCCCGGACAGCCGCACCGCCCCGGACAGCCGCACTGACCAGGGCTGCCGCACCGACCAGGGCTGCCGCACCGACCAGGGCTGCGGCGCGGGCCCCGCCGCCCGACGCGAAGGGCCGCACCTCCCCCTGGAGGTGCGGCCCTTCGTCTTTCGCCGCCGGAGGCGGCAAATCCTCACCGCGGGCGGCGGAACTCAGCGCAGCGTGCCGGTGAGGTGCGGATACCCCTTCTTGGGGTTGCGCAGGGCGAGATCCCACCCGCCCTCCACCCGGTCGGCGTAGACGTTCACCGACGAGGGAAGCAGGATCGGCTTCCCGAATTTCACCGCGTACGCCACCTTGCCCGGCACCCGCCCCTCGACCGCGCCGAGGATCTTGGCCGCCGACCACATGCCGTGCGCGATCGGCTTCGGGAACCCGAACGCCTTGGCGCCGAGCGCCGAGACGTGGATCGGGTTGCGGTCGCCGGAGGCGGCCGCGTACCGGCTGATCTGCTGCTGATCCGGCCGCCAGGTGAGCAGCGGCGGCGGCGGGACCTCGTCCGGCTTCGGCTCGGCCTTCGGCCCGCCGGAAAGCGAGGTGCGCTGCTGGTGCAGAAAGGTCGTCACCTGCCGCCAGACCAGCTCGCGCCCGACCCGGATCTCGCTGATCGCGTCGACCAGCAGCCCCTTCGGGTGCTCGCGCAGGTTCTCGATGTGCGCGGTGATGTCGAGCGGCTCGGCGACCGAGATGTCCCTGGTCCGCTCGATCAGGTTCTCCGCGTGCACCGCGCCGACCGCGACGAACGGGAAGTCGCGCGCCACCACCAGCTGCATCACCACCGGGAAGGTGAGGATGAACGGGTAGGTGAGCGGCAGCGCGTCGCTGAAGCGCAGCCCGGTGGCCCGGCAGTAGGCGGCCAGGTGCTCCGGGTCGACCCGGAGGCCGTCCAGCTTGATCGCCCGGTCCGGGATGCCGGAGCTGCGCTTGCCGAGCGGCACCGCGCCGAGCGCCGCCTTCAGGTACAGGCTGCCGTTCGACTTCGGCTGGTCGAGGGTGACCACGTCGGTCTCTTTACTCACGGGCACCGTCACGCCCCGATCATGGCCTGGCCGCAGACGCGAACGATGTTGCCGTTCACCGCGTTCGAGGCCGGACCGGCGAAGTAGGCGATGGTCTCCGCGACGTCGACGGTCTGCCCGCCCTGCAGCAGCGAGCTGAGCAGCCGCCCGCCCTCGCGGGTGGCGACCGGGATGGCCGCGGTCATGGCCGTCTCGATGAAGCCGGGGGCTACCGCGTTGATGGTGATGCCTTGCTCCGCCAGCTTCGGCGCCTCGGCGTTCACCATGCCGATCACGCCGGCCTTGGAGGCGCCGTAGTTGGTCTGGCCGCGGTTGCCCGCGATGCCCGCGATCGAGGAGACGTCGATCACCCGGCCGCCATCGGCGAGCGCGCCCCTGGCCACCAGCCCCTCGGTGATCCGGTGCGGCGCGGCCAGGTTGACGTTGATGACCGAGTTCCAGCGGCCCTCGTCCATATTGGCGAGCAGCTTGTCGCGGGTGATGCCGGCGTTGTGCACGATGATGTCCAGCTTGCCGAAGCGGCCGGTGACGAATTCGGCCAGCTTCTCGGCGGCGTCCGGCGCGGTGACGTCCAGCGCCAGCGCGGTGCCGCCGACCTTGTTCGCGGTCTGCGAGAGCGCCTCGCCCGCGGCCGGGATGTCGGCCACGATCACGGTGGCACCATCGCGCGCGAAGACCTCGGCGATGGTGGCGCCGATGCCGCGCGCCGCACCGGTGACCACGGCGATCTTGCCCGCCAGCGGGCGATCCCAGTCCAGCCCGGTGACCGCGGCGTCGTCCTTGCCGACCCGGATGACCTGGCCGTCCACGAACGCGGACTTGGCCGAGAGCACGAAGCGCAGCGTCGACTCCAGCCCCGTCGCGGCCGCCGACGCCTCCGGGTGCAGGTAGACCAGCTGCGCGGTGCCGCCGCGGAGCAGCTCCTTGCCGACGCTGCGGGTGAAGCCCTCCAGCGCGCGCTGCGCGATCTGCTCGTCGGCCGAAGCGGTCAACTCCGGGGTGGTGCCGACGACGAGCACCCGGCCGGAGGGCGCGATGCTGCGCATGGCCGGCTGGAAGAACTCGAAGAGCTGGGACAGCTCCTCCACGGTGCCGATGCCGGTGGCGTCGAAGACCAGCGCGCCGTACTTGGTGCCCTGGGCGAGCGTGTCGGCGAAGGTGTAGTCGGAGAGCAGCGCCCGGATCGGCTCGGCCACCCGGCCCTTGCCGCCGAGCAGTACCGGGCCCGGCAGCGCCGGTTCACCCTGCTTGTAGCGGCGCAGCGCTTCCGGCTGCGGCAGCCCCAGCTTCCCCGCCAGGAACTTGCCGGGGCCGGAGTGGACGAAGGAGCCGTAGAGGTTGGGCGCACCTTTGGCGGCAGAGGACTTGGCCACTGTTCCTACCTTTTCTCTCGGATGTCGGCGTGCTGGGGTGCTGTGTCGACAAATAACTTACTCCAGAGTAAGTTTAGTGTAAACACCGACCACGACGGGGAGACACGAGTGACCACCTCAGCCAAGAACACGTCCACGCGCCCGGTCGCGATCGTGGGCGGCAACCGCATTCCGTTTGCCCGTTCCGACAAGGCCTACGCGCACGCCTCCAATCAGGACATGTTCACCGCGGCGCTGGACGGGCTGGTCAGCCGGTTCGGGCTGCAGGGCGAGCGGCTCGGGATGGTCACCGGCGGCGCCGTGCTCAAGCGGGTCGGCGAGCACAGCCTGATCCGGGAGAGCGTACTCGGCAGCACCCTCTCGCCGTACACCCCCGCGCACGACCTGCAGCTCGCCTGCGGCACCGGCCTGCAGGCCGTCGTCACCGTCGGCGACGCCATCGCGCTCGGCCGCATCGAGGCGGGCATCGGCGGCGGCACCGACACCACCTCGGACGCCCCGATCGGCGTCAGCGAGGGGCTGCGTGAGCTGCTGCTCGACGTCAACCGCGCCAAGACCGGCAAGGACCGCGCCAAGCTCGTCGGCCGGTTGCGGCCCGGCATGGTCGGCATCGAGATCCCGCGCAACGCCGAGCCGCGCACCGGCCTCTCCATGGGCGAGCACGCCGCCATCACGGCGAAGGAGTTCGGCATCCCGCGCGAGGCGCAGGACGAGCTGGCCTACCTCTCGCACCGGAACATGGCCGCCGCCTACGACCGCGGCTTCTTCGACGACCTCATCACCCCGTTCCTCGGCCTGACCAGGGACGACAACCTGCGCCCCGGCTCCACCATCGAGAAGCTCGCCACCCTCAAGCCGGTCTTCGGCGTCAAGGCGGGCGACGCCACCATGACCGCGGGCAACTCCACCCCGCTCACCGACGGCGCCTCCGCGGTGCTGCTCGCCAGCGAGGAGTGGGCCGCCGAGCGCAACCTCCCGGTCCTCGCGCACCTGGTGGACAGCGAGGTCGCCGCCGTCGACTACATCCACGGCCCCGACGGCCTGCTCATGGCCCCCACCTACGCCGTCCCCCGGCTACTCGCCCGCAACGGCCTCACCCTGCAGGACTTCGACTACTACGAGATCCACGAGGCCTTCGCCTCCGTCGTCCTCTGCACCCTCGCCGCCTGGGAATCCGACGCCTACTGCAAGGAGCGCCTCGGCCTCGACGCCGCGCTCGGCCCCATCGACCGCAGCAAGCTCAACGTCAACGGCTCCTCGCTCGCCGCCGGGCACCCGTTCGCCGCCACCGGCGGGCGGATCGTCGCCTCGACCGCCAAGTTGCTCGCCGAGAACGGTGGGGGCCGGGCGCTGGTCTCCATCTGCGCCGCGGGTGGGCAGGGTGTAGTGGCGATCATCGAGCGGTAGCTTTCGCGGAATGCTTGACGCAGCCCGCGTGTTAGGGTGATTGTGAGCAAGGAGTCGGTCCTCTGAGGTTTCCTCGGACAGCCGGTCCGGCCCCCGGTGTTGCTACGGCAGCCGGGGGCCTGCTCGTTTCCGAGGTCTTCAATCCAGCGGTGGCACGAAGTGCACCTGATCGTCGATGAGGGTGAAGAACTTCCCGGTCCGGTCACTGTGCGTGAGCGAGCGTCGATAAGCCGACGAGACCACATCCGGGAGCCACAGCAGTCGCTCGGCCGCGGGCGAGGTCTGCAGCAGCCTGGTGCCGCGGGGAATCAGCCCGTCGCCGAGCAGTTCGCGGTGTGTCCGCTCGTCCGTGGCGCGCAGCGTGCGCTGGTTGCGCTGCTCCAACACGATCAGATCGGTGGCATCCCAATCGTCCCCGCCGTTTCCAAGCCGAGTGACGAGGCCGCGATAGCAGCTCCTGCGTGCCGACTCGCCCGTCGTATCGGCGCTCTCGATCGGGGCGCGCAGCGCGAGAACGCAGGTCTCCGGTCCCTCGGCCAGGAAACCGAGCATGTCTTCGGTCCGGTCCCGGCCCTCATCGTGCTGTAGTGCCTCCGTCGTGTGCCACCAGTCGTCGTCGGCGATCTCCCGCAATCCGCGGCGAAGTTCCGCCATCTGGTCGAAGCCGACAATCACCGCTGTCAGGACGTAGAAGGTGTTGTCGGTTGTGACATCGGCGTTCACCACCTGATACGACTCGTCCAGATAGGCGACCGGTCCGCGAGCGTTGCGGTAGGCCGCCGCCAGCACTTCGCGCTGTCCCCCCATTGTGCTGCGCATCCGCGCAATTTTAGGGACCGCCGACGGTTACCCCGAAGTCACTTCGCGGATCCGGCAGTATTCTGCCGAATCACCCTCCGGCCAACTCCTCATGCCCCCCGAACGCCTTCCGCATGGCGGAGAGCACCTTGTCCGCATACTGCGCCTCCCCCCGCGAGGAGAACCGCGCGAACAGCGCCGAGGCGAGGACCGGGACCGGCACGCCGGTGTCGATGGCGGCATCGAGCGTCCAACGGCCCTCTCCGGAATCGGAGACCCGCCCCCCGAACGCGTCCAGGTTCGGATCGGCGTGCAACTCGGCGGCGGTGAGATCGAGCAACCAGGAGGCGACCACCGACCCGCGCCGCCACACCTCGGTGATCTCCGGCACGTCCAGGTCGTAGCGGTACAGATCGGGCCGCTCCAACGGCGTCTCCTCGGCGGAGAACTCCTTCGGGTCGACCGTGCCCAGGTTCGCCCGGTGCAGGATGTTGAGCCCCTCGGCGTACGCGGCCATGGCCCCGTACTCGATGCCGTTGTGCACCATCTTCACGAAGTGCCCCGCCCCGGCCGGACCGCAGTGCAGATACCCCCGCTCGGCGGGGGCGGGCTCGCCGGTGCGGCCGGGTGTGCGCTCGGCGGTCTCGAAACCGGGGGCGATCGACTGCAGCAGCGGGTCGAGGTGCGCGACCGCCTCCGCCTCGCCGCCGATCATCAGGCAGAACCCGCGGGTGCGGCCGAAGACCCCGCCCGAGGTGCCGATGTCGACGTAGTGCAGCCCGAGCGGTTTCAGCTTCGCGGCCCGCGCGATGTCCTCGTGGTACCGGCTGTTGCCCCCGTCGATGACGATGTCGCCCGGCTCCAGCAACTCGGCGACCTGGTCGATGAGGGCGCTGGTCGCCCCCGCCGGGATCATCGCCCACACCACCCGCGGCGCCTGCAGCGCACCGACGAAGTCGGCCAATTCGGTGGTCCCGACGAACGGGTCACCGAGTTCATCGGTGAGCGCTTCGATGTTGCTGTGTTGCCGGTCGAGGCCGACGGCGGTGTGCCCGTCCGCGACCACCCGGCGGACGATGTTCGCCCCCATCCGGCCAAGACCGATCATTCCCAGCTGCATGCTGTTCCACTCCTCGTTCGTCGGTGCCGGTGCCCGCGGTGCGCCGCCCCCGGGGGTCGTGGCCTCGATTCTTCCGCGCGGGAGCGGCAACTCGCACGCCGACGTGATCGAGCGGAACCCGAAGAAATTTCCGCGCGGGCTGTAACGCCCCGTGTGGGGTGCCGATATGCAGGTGGGCTCCGCGTAGTTGCCAGACCCCCGACCCGGCAACTGCGCGGAGCCCTTCGGCGTGTCGGCCACCGGCGTTGCGGGTGATTTGCCACCGCTCGCCCGTGCTGCTGACGTCGGGGTGGCCCATTATCGTGGGCGAGGACCCACGCCGTGTGGGTCCGACAAGTGCATCCCAGCGGGGAGGACCGTTCGTGACCGACGAGTCGAGTTCGGGGCGGCGCGACCGCCGTTCCGGGACCGAAGTGGGGTTGCGCAGGCTCCTCGAAGGTACCCAGGCTCCCGATCCGGGTGCCTCGCCCGCTCCGGTGTCGCCCACCGATCAATACCCAACCGAGCAGTTCGCCAATCATCGGAATCCGACGCAGGTGCCGAGCGGCCGGGCCGAAGGGCCCGCTATTGCCGGGGAGCCGGAGACCGAGGAGCTCGAGGCGTGGAATTCGCGTGCCTCGACGCAGCCGATGCAGAGCCCGCCGCGTGGGGCGCCGGTGCGGAGTGCCGGGGCTGGTTTCGCCTTCTGGGGCGAGCCGGAGGAGACGGCTGGGGGCGGTAGGCCCGGCCTCGCTCCTGGCGGGCGTTCCGATGTGGGTGCCGGGCCGGGCGGGCGCGCCGATGGCGCTTCGGGGTCCGGTGGACAGGGGGACGGCGGTTTCGTCCCTGGCACGCGTCCCGACGGCGATGCTGGTCGCGGGGGGCGCGGCTTCGCCCCCGGTGCGCGTCCTGGTCCCGATGGGCGCGGTGATGGCGGTTTCGCCTCGCGTTCCGATGGCGGTGCTGGGTTCGGCGGGCGCGGTGACGGCGGTTTCGCTCCTGGCACACGCCCCGATGGCGGTGCCGGCCCCGGTGGGCGCGGTGATGGCGGCTTCGAGTCCGGCCCCCGCCCGGATGGCAATTTCGGCCAAGGCCCCCGGCCTGACGGCGTTTCCGGCCCGGGCGGTCGTCCCGACTTCGGCTCCGGCCCGGGCGGCCGTTCCGACTCCGGTTCCGGCCCGGGCGGACGTTCCGATGTCGGGCCGGGAGTCCGGACCGAGGCCGACCACGCCACCGGCCCGCGCTCCGACGTCGGCGCGTACCGGGGAGCCGGTCCTCGCACCGAAGCAGGCCCCCGCGCAGGCGCCGCCCGCCCCGGCGCACCGGGTACCAACCCCCGCACCCGCGCGGGCACCGACACCCGCCCGCCCGCGAAGACCCGCTCCCGCGCAGGCGGCACCGGCCCCCGCCCCCCGCGCGGCGCCCGCCCGCAGCAACGCACCTTCGGCGACTTCCTCAAGTCGAACGCCGCCCGCAAAGCGGGCATAGCCGCGGGCGCGGTACTCGCCGTCGCCGGCCTCGCCTACGCCGCCGACTGGTTCCTCTCCTCCGGGCAGGTCCCGCGCGGCACGGTCGTCGCGGGCATCGACGTCGGCGGCATGGACACCGCCAAGGCCGACGTCGTCCTGCGCTCCCGCTACGAGACCCGCTCCACCCAGCCCCTCGACCTCACCATCGCCGACGTCCGCGAGCAGATCGTCCCCGCCGCCGCGGGCCTCGAGATCGACTGGGACGGCACCTGGGCCAGGGTCGGCGACCAACCGGCCAACCCGTTTACCCGCCTCGCCTCCTTCTTCACCACCCGCGAGGTCCCGGTGGCCACCGCAGTCGACGAGGCCGCACTCGACCGCACCTTCACCGAGATCCGCGTGCACGACATCCCGACCGTCGAGGGAACCATCCGCTTCGAAGGCACCCGCCCGATCGGCGTGCCGCCCGTCCAGGGCCGGGTCCTGGACGGCGCGGGCGCCCGCGACACCCTGCTGACCGGCTGGGTGACCGCGCAGGCGCTCGACCTCCCCGTCATGCCCGCCCCGCTCACCGTCCGCCCCGAGGCCGTCGACGAGACCCTGCGCGCGTTCGCGCAACCCGCCGTCAGCGCCCCCATCCGCTTCACGGGCCGCGACGGCGACGCCGAGCTCACCCCGGCCCAGACCGCGACCGTCCTCACCTTCGTCCCGAACGGCTCCGGCGGCCTCGCCCCGGTCTTCGACGTGCCCGCGCTCACCGGCCTGCTCGCCCCGCAGCTGGCCAAGTCCGAGGTGGAGCCGAAGGACGCCTCGTTCGCCGTCGGCGGCGGCGCGGCCAGGGTGGTGCCCGGCGTGGTCGGCGAGAAGGTGAACTGGCCCAAGACGCTGGAGCAACTGGCCGCGCTCGCCATCGCCTCCGGCGCGGGCCGCACCGGCCCGGCGGTGTACGAGAAGGTCGAGCCGAAGCTCACCACGCAGGCCGCCGAGGCGCTGCGAATCGTCGAGCCGGTCGGCGCCTTCACCACCAGCGGCTTCAGCGGCCCCTCCGGCGTGAATATCCGCACCGTCGCCCAGAAGGTGAACGGCGCGGTCGTGAAGCCCGGTGACACCTTCTCGCTCAATGAATTCACCGGCCCACGCGGTGCCGCCGAGGGCTATGTGGAATCCGGCATCATCGACCACGGCAGGCCGAGCACCGCCGTCGGCGGCGGCATCAGCCAATTCGCCACCACCCTCTACAACGCCGCGTACTTCGCCGGAATGGAGGACGCGGGCCACACCGAGCACAGCTACTACATCTCGCGCTACCCGGCCGCCCGCGAAGCCACCGTTTTCGACGGCGCCATCGATCTGCAATTCCGCAACAACACCGAAAACGGCATCTATATCGAGGCTCTCGCGGGCGGGTCGGACATCACCGTCCGGCTCTGGGGCACCAAGGCGGTGAACGTCGAATCCGTCACCGGCGAGCGCACCAAGCCCACCGAACCGACCACCGTCACCCTGCCCGAGGGCAAGGACTGCATCGCCTCCACCGGCGCCCCCGGCTTCACCATCTCCGACACCCGCATCATCCGCGATGCCAAGTCCGGTCAGGAGATCTCCCGGCACACCCGCACGGTGAAGTACGACCCGGTTCCCGTGGTCAAGTGTGAGAAGAAGGACGAGGACAAAGAGGGGGAGTAGCGGATTTGCCTGGCGCCACGAAATATCGGGGCACGGTTATCCGCAAACTTCAAGTCGGTTTTCGCCTCTACTGGCCCCGGTATTCGGAAAGGTGCAGTTAGGCAACGTGTCAGTGATTCGACGGGCGCATGATTCGTCACTTTGAAAGATTGCAGATCGAAGCAGTGGCTATTGGTCGGCAATCGATCGGAAAAGTTTGCCGATTTAGGCGAAACCTCGTGGTAGAAAAGCTCGTCGCCCGCACACGGTGGGCGTTCAGGGCAACCTTCGAGGGGCACAAGACATGACCAAGATTCGTTCGTTCGGCTTCGTTCTCGCCGCCGCGGCGGGAATCGCGATCGCGGGTAGCGGAATGGCGGCCGCGCAGGATCCCGAGCCCGGCACCGGTTCGGCCGAGGTGCTGCCGACGCTGATCGAACTTCTTTCGACCGGTTCCGCCGGTGCCGGTGCGGGGGCGGGTGGAGACGCCGGTGCCGGTGCCGGTGCCGGTGCGGGTGCCGGTGCGGGTGCTGCCGGGTAAGACGCGTACCCGATTGCCGCCTCCCGCGGAAAGTCCCGCGGCGGGTGGTGCGAAATCGTCAGATGCCCCGCTCGCGATGCGACGGCGGGGCATCTCGCGAATGCGCGCTGTCGGCGGGCTGGGTGGCGATCCCATCGCGGCCGAGGTCGAGCCGCCGCGCCGTATCCGCTCCGGAACTCACCAGGGTGACGGCCCGCCGCCGCCCCGGGGGCAGTATCCGGACTGTCACCACCCCATCCCGGACGGCATCGAGTTCTTCGACTATCCGCCGGTGAATTCGCTCCCGCACAGCGGGATCGGTGCCGGTGAGCCCGCCGTCATCGTGCAACCGCACCCGAACCCCCCGCTCCCGAGCCGCCCGCACAGCGGCATCCAGCTCGGCCCCGACCAATCCGGGCGCTCGCAGTGTGTCGCGCAGATGCGCTTCCAGCACGAGAAATTCGGAGATCTCCGAGTCCCCGAACGGCGGCCCGGCGGCGATCCGGTCCAGCGCCGGACGGACGAGCCGATCCAACCTGCGCAACCGCGCATCCCGAACCGCCAGCGCCGCGCCGGCGGCGGCGTCATCTGCCGCCCGCCGGGTGTTCTCGGCGCGCAGCCGGTAGATGGTGTCGGCGGCGGGGACGACGGTGACGGCGAAGAGCGTGCTCATCATGAGCGGGCCCGCGTTCAGCACCGAGATGGAGATGGCCTTGCCCCAGGGTTGGCCGGTGAACGTGGTCCAGCCGAGGCAGACCAGGGTGAGCGAGATTCCGCCGATCCAACCCGCGACGATCCGGCGGCGCACGCAGAGGAAGGTGTACGGCACCACGGAAGCCCCGACCGGCCAGAGTTGGTGCGGGGTCTGCAGCGGCAGGGCGAAGGCGCTGAACTGCAGGGCGCAGGCCACCGGGCAGGCGATCACGATCACGACGGTGGCCCAGAGCGGCATCGGGTCGCCGGGGGTGGCGATCAGCACGACCCCGGCCAGGACGAAGAGCAGAATGGCGCCGACGACGGGCCAGCACGCGGTGTAGGTGTCGAACGAGGCGAGCGGCTGCGCGACCGTGGCCAGCAGGTAGCACCCGGTCAGCACCCAGGCCACCCAGGTGCGGGCGCCGAGCAGGGTCCAGGCGTCACCACTCACGAGGGGACTCATGCCGCCTGCCAGGTGAGCTGAATGCTGGTCCCGCGCCCGGGCGCGGAGGTCACCGCGGCGGCCCCGCCGGGCAGCTGCCGCATGCGGCCCTGGATGCCGACGCTCACGCCGAGCCGCTCCGGCGGCACCGCGGCCGGGTCGAACCCGCGCCCGTCATCGGTGACGACGGCGGTGAGCGAACGCGGCTCCACCCGCAGCGCGACGGCCCGGTCGGCATCGGATCCCGCGTGCCGCAGGCTGTTTCGCAGCGCCTCGGCGAGCGCCGCTCCCATCGCCCGCACCACCTCGGCCGGATACGACGACTCCGAAACCACCTCCAACTCGACACCCAACTGGGCATCCACCGCCGCGGCAGCCGAACGCAGATGCGCGGCAGCGGCTTCCGCGTCGAACGGCGCATCGCTCAGCCCGCCGGACCGCAACTGCTCGACCTGCCGGATCGCCTCCTCGGCCTGCCGGACCACCCCCGGATCATCGGGCGTGCGGCCGACGGCGAGCAGCGCACTCATCACCCAGTCGTGCGTGAGCCCGTCGATCCGCGCCCGCTCGACCTGCTGCGCCTCGCGCGCGGAGGCGGTCGCCGCGGTCGCCTCGGCCGAGGAGCGGGTGCGGTCGAGCAGCCGTGCGGTGCGCAGCGCCATGAGTGCGGCACAGGTGTAGAGCAGGGTGAAGGAGAAGGACCAGACGATCTCGACGAGGGGATTCGGCGGGTTCACCCGGAGCGCCGCGTTCACCAGCTGGGCGCCGACGGTGGCGGTGGCGAGCAGCCCGATGGTCGGCAGTGGCGGCCAGACGATGGCGACGGCGAGCGCGGGCAGCCCGGGGATGGTGGAGAGCCAGACACCGTGGTCGATGTCGACCTCGCGCCCGTCCCAGGCCAGCGGCCAGGTGGACACGGCGAGCAGGAAACCGGCGGCGGCGGCCGAGACGGCGAGGCCGAGCCGGTGCGGCCGCTCGGGGGCCGCGGCCACCACGAGGCCGAGCGCGGGGGCGAAGACCGCGACCACGGCGAGCGGCAGCCACCAGTCCGCCGTTGTCCGGGCGCTGTTCGCGATGTCGGAGGCGAGCACCAGGAAGTAGGCCAGGTAGCCGAAGGCGACGAAGCGGGCGAAGAGCCGCTTCATCCGCAGTTCGGTGCTCACCTCCCCCGGCGGCGCGGAATCGGTAGCCATCCGTCCTCCACGGCTCGTTTCAGCAGTTCGGCGCGGTTGCCGGAGGGGCGCCCGGCGGCCTCGTACTTGCGCCGGATGCGTTTGAGGTACTCGGTGACGGTGTCCTCGGCGATATCCATCAGGTGCGCGACCCTGGCCGCGGTCTCGCCGGAGGCGTAGAGCTCGAGTACCTGGCGTAGCTGCGGCGGGAGGTCGACGGCGAAATCCTCGTCGCCGTCGATGGCGAGCGCGAGCTCGGTGCCGAGTTCGCCGTCCTCGCGGGCGGCGGCGCGCACCGCCTCGACCACCCGTTCCGGCGGTTCGGATTTGAGCACTATCCCGACGGCGCCCGCCCTGGCCGCCGCGCGCATGAGGTACGGGTCCTCGCCGGAGGTGTAGACCAGGGTGCGCAGCCCTTCCTCGCGCAGCTTGTTCACATTGTCGCCGGGCGACGAGCCGTCGTTCAGCCGCAGGTCGAGAATCACCAGGTCGAGCGGAACCTCCTGGACGAGCAGCTCTTTCACGGTCACCGCGGCGGCCTCGATACGCAGCTCCGGGTGCGGGGCCAGGATGTTCCGCAGCCCGGCCACCATGACCGCGTGATCCTCGACGACGCCGATTCGCACCGGTGTCCGTTCATCGACCGACACACAATTCCCCTTCGATCCCCTAATGGGCCCCGATCTTAGGGGGCTACCGGAGAACTCGGCACCCGTACGGCGGGCTTCGAATGAGAAGGAAATACGATTCACATCTCGACAAACCGGTCTGTCGGCGCGCGATCTCTGGTAGACAGTCCGCACGGACGGCGAAACAGCGCCGTTTCAGATCGGATGATGGGAAAGCTTCATGAAGGTACGTGCCGCCGCAGTCACCGTGCTCGCCGCCACCGGGCTGATGTTCGGCGCCGGGCTGGCCTCCGCCACCCCCTCCACGCCCCCGCCCAGCCAGGGCGACAGCCTGACGGTCATCCTGACCGCGCTGCTCGGCCTGCTCGGCACCGGCTCCTCCACCGGCGGCGGCGCGGACAGCGGCATCGGCTGATCCGGAACGCACATCGGCCCGCCGCGGAGCTCCCCGCGGCGGGCCGATCGCGCGTTCAGCGCAGGGCGTCCAGCGGCGTGCGCATGAGCAGCACGTTGTACTGGTTGTGCACGGTGAGCAGGTAGTACAGGTCGTCGCCGGTCTGGTACGGCCAGATCATCGGGGCGTAGGCGCTCGGCAGGTCGCGGGTGTCGACCAGGACGCGCGGCTCGCTCCACGGCCCCTCGGGCGCGTCGGCGGTGCGCGCGACCACCGAGTTGGTGGGGTCGGTGGTGGTCATGACGTACTTGCCGAGGTAGCCGCTCCAGTTCACCGAGAGCTCGGCCACGCCGCCGACGATCGGCGCGGAGGCGAGCGGATCGTTCAGCTTCCAGCCCTTGCCGTCCCAGTACTCGTACGCGTCGATATTCGCGATCTCCGGCTCGGCGACCCGGGAGACGAAGCCGGGGTTGTTCCGGCCGCCGGGGGTGCCGTAGCGGTACACGTAGCCGTCCCGCTTCAGGAAGGCGTTCTGCTGGAAGCGCTCGTGGCCGTCGACGTTCGCGCGGCGGGTGGTGGTGAGCTGCTGCCAGGTCTGGCCGTGGTCGTGTGAGACGGCGAGGGTGGCGAAGTTGGTGTCCCACTTGCCGTGGTCGCCCCAGGCCCGCACCGACATCATGCTCAGGTACTGGTCGCCGCCGACCGCGACGCCCGCGGTCGGGATCAGGCTGATCTCGATGCCGGGGATCTTGGGGCTGGGCAGCGGGTTCGGCACGAAGCTGTCGAAGCGCAGGCCGTTCGCCGGGTCGGTGTTGCCGCTGCGGAACAGCGCGTTGCTGGTCCAGGCCCACATGCTGCCCGCGAGCAGGTTCGGGAAGCCGAGCCCGGCGCTGTCGCCGAAGGCGGTGAAGAGCGTGCCGTTGCCGTCCCACATGACGCCGAGGTCGGTGCCGAGCATGTTGTACCGCTCGGTGCGGTTCGGGCTGTCCATGCCGGTGACCTGGAAGACGGCCTCGGTCGGGCCGGGCAGCCGGGGCAGGCCGCGCGGCTGGCCGTTCATGCCGGGGATGGGGTTCACGTTGTTCGGGTCGGCCCCGGCGGGCGCGCCGCCGGTGACGGAGAGCGTCAAGGCCAGCGCACCGGCCGTGACCAGGGCTGACAGCGAGCGTTTCATCCAGGCGGTCCCTTCTCCGTAGCCAGGTCGGCGTGGCCCATTGTGCCTGCTGTGCCCGGAATCGGAAGGGGGCGCACCCGGAAACGACAACGGCCCGGTTGGTGCCGGGCCGTTGCCGAACAGCGGGTCGCGATCAGAAGGCCGCTTCGTCGAGCTCCATGATCTCGTTGTCGAGGGTGGCCAGGATGGCGCGGGTGGCGGTCAGCTCCGGCAGCACGTTGCGCGCGAAGAACTGCGCGACGGCGACCTTGCCGGTGTAGAACGCCTCGTCCTTGCCCGCGCCGCTGTCCAGCGCGGCGATCGCCAGCTCGGCGTGGCGCAGCAGCTGCCAGCCGATCAGCAGGTCGCCGACGGCGAGCAGGAAGCGCACCGAGCCCAGCCCGACCTTGTACAGCTCGGCCTGGTCCTCCTGGGCGGCCATCAGGTGTCCGGTGAGGGTGGCGGCCATGGCCTGCACATCCTCCAGCGCGGTGGCGAGCAGCTTGCGCTCGCCCTTCAGCCGGCCGTTGCCCGCCTCCGAGTCGATGAACTTCTGCACCTGCCCGGCCACGTGGCCGAGCGCGACGCCGCGGTCACGGGCGATCTTGCGGAAGAAGAAGTCCTGCGCCTGGATGGCGGTGGTGCCCTCGTAGAGCGAGTCGATCTTGGCGTCCCGGATGTACTGCTCGATCGGGTAGTCCTGCAGGAAGCCGGAGCCGCCCAGGGTCTGCAGCGATTCGGTCAGGTACTGGTAGGCCCGCTCGGAGCCGACGCCCTTGACGATCGGCAGCAGCAGGTCGTTGACCCGGGCCGCGAGGTCGGCGTCCGCGCCGGAGACCCGCTCGGCGAGCGCGACGTCCTGGTGCGCGGCGGTGTAGAGGTAGACCGCGCGCAGCCCCTCGGCGTACGCCTTCTGCGTCATCAGGCTGCGGCGCACGTCCGGGTGGTGGGTGATGGTCACGCGCGGCGCGGCCTTGTCCGCCATCTTGGTCAGGTCGGCGCCCTGCACCCGCTGCTTGGCGTAGTCGAGCGCGTTCAGGTAGCCGGTGGAGAGCGTGGCGATGGCCTTGGTGCCGACCATCATCCGCGCGTGCTCGATGACGTTGAACATCTGCGCGATGCCGTTGTGCACGTCGCCGACGAGCCAGCCCTTGGCTGGGACGCCGTGCCCGCCGAAGGTCACCTCGCAGGTGGAGGAGGCCTTGAGCCCCATCTTGTGCTCCAGGCCGGTCACGAAGACGCCGTTGCGCTCGCCGCGCTCACCGGTCTGCGGGTCGAAGTGGAACTTGGGAACGAAGAAGAGCGAGAGCCCCTTGGTGCCGGGGCCCGCGCCCTCGGGACGGGCAAGCACCAGGTGCATGATGTTCGGGAAGAGGTCGTCGGAGTCGCCGTTGGTGATGAAGCGCTTGACGCCCTCGATGTGCCAGGAGCCGTCCTCCTGCTGGACCGCCTTGGTGCGGCCCGCGCCCACATCGGAGCCGGCATCGGGCTCGGTGAGCACCATGGTGGCGCCCCAGCCCTGCTCGGCGATGATCTTGGCCCACTGCTTCTGCTCGTCGGTGCCGTTGTCGTGGAAGATCTGCGAGAAGCCGGAGCCTGCGGCGTACATGAAGGCGGCGGGCTGCGCGCCGAGGATCAGCTCGGCGAAGGCCCAGTACGCGGCGCGCGGCATCGGCAGGCCGCCGAGCTCCTCCGGTACGCCGAGCCGGTCCCAGCCGCCGTCCTGCATGGCCCGGTAGCCCTTCTTGAAGGGCTCGGGCAGGTGCACCGTGTGGGTCTCGGGGTCGAAGGTCGGCGGGGTGCGGTCGGTCTCGGCGAAGGACTCGCCCAGCGGGCCCTCGGCCAGCCTGCGCACCTCCTTGAGCATCTCGCGCACGGTGTCGGCGTCCAGATCGCCCCACGCGCCGGTCTCCAGCAGCGATTCCAGGCCCAGCACCTCGAAGAGGTTGAACTCCAGGTCGCGGATGTTGCTCTTGTAGTGACCCATGTCGGTACTCACTCTCCGTTGAGTTGGTGCGGTCGGTTGTCTGCCGTTCCCGCCCAGGATGCAGCTACTCGCGGGTAACTTACTCTTCATATTACCGGCCGGTAATGAGGTAGCAAAGTGGAACGGGTCGATGTGACGCGAGGAACATCGAGTCGTTACCGTTGACCGTGCGCATCGACACCATTGCGGGGGCGGCCGAGGTCGAGATCGATGCCGCCGACGAGCCGTCGCTGCTGGTGCTGCTGACCCACGGGTCGGGCGGCGGCGTCGACGCCAGGGACTTGCTCACCGTGCGTGACCTGGCAGTTCGCTGCGGGGCGGCGGTGGCGCGGGTGCTCCAGCCGTACCGGGTGGCCGGGGCGCGGGCGCCGGGCTCGGCGGCGAAGCAGGACGCGGCGTGGCTGGAGGTCGTCGCCGCGCTGCGCGAGCGCTACGGGCCGGTGCCGCTGGTGCAGGGCGGGCGCAGCAACGGGGCGCGGGTCGCCTGCCGGACCGCAACCGCGGTGGGGGCGCGTGGCGTGCTCGCGCTTTCCTTTCCGCTGCACCCGCCGGGGAAGCCGGAGCGGTCGCGGCGCGAGGAGCTGCTTGCCGCGTCCGGCGCCGAGGTGGTGGTGATCAACGGCGGTAGTGATCCGTTCGGGATTCCGGATGCCGGTGACGTCGCGGAGCTGCACGTGATCCAGGGTCAGCCGCATTCGTTCCGGCGCGGATTCGACGAGATCGAAGCAGTCGTCGAACCGTGGCTGCGCCGCTGGGCGGGTCAGCCCTCGCGGCGCTGAGCGACCACGAGCGCATCGATGGCGTCCCGATCCTCCGTCGCCCGGAGCACCCGTTCCGCGACCGCGATCCGGATCTGTCCGGACAGCGGCCCCAGGTCGGCGCGGATGTCGTCCGGCGTGAAGAGGATGGCCGGGTCCTGCGGCCCCCCGTACCCGTCGCTGACATTGGTCGTGTCGTGGCCGAGCACGAGCAGCGTCCCGCCGGGCGTGAGCGCCTCGGCGGCCCGGCGCACCAGCGCCCGGCGCTCGTCCGGCGGCAGGTGCAGGAAGACCATGAGCACCAGCTCGTAGTGTCCGGCGAGCGCGGCCGGGTCGGTGAGATCGGCGCACTCCCAGGTGATCCTGGTGCGCACCGAGCGGGAGAGCCGGGTGGCGACGGTCCGCCCCTTGTCCACCGCCACCTGCGACCAGTCCACCGCGCGCACCTGCCAGCCGTGCGTGGCCAGCCAGAGCGCGTTCCGCCCCTCGCCGCAGGCCAGGTCGAGCGCGCGCGGCCCCTCCGGCACGGTGCCGTCCGGCTCGGGCGGCGGCGTCGCGGTGCGTTCCAGCCCGTGGATGTGCTCGACCACGGTGCTGTTCGGCGGGGCGCCCCAGACGAGCTCGGTGCTGGCGTAGCGCTCGTCCCATGCGGCGGCATCCATGCTGCCCAGTCTAGGAAGCCGGTCAGAGCGTGGTGCGCATCAGCACCACGTTGTACTGGCTGTGCACCGTCGTCATGAAGTACAGGTCGCGCCCGGTCTGGTAGGGGAAGATCGACGGCGCGTACGCCGACGGCAGCTCACGGGTGTCGATGATGACCTCAGGCGCGCTCCACGGCCCCTCCGGCGAGGGCGAGCGGCGCAGCACCACCGAATTGAACGGGTCGGTGGTGAGCGAGACGTACTGGCCGAGGTACTCGTTGTAGAGCACCGAGAGCTCGCCGACGCCGCCCATGATCGGCGCGGCCGCGTTCACGTCGTCCTTCTTCCAGCCGCCGCCGTCCCAGTACTCGTACTCGGCCAGGTTGCCGATGTCGGCGCCCTTCACCCTGGCCACGTAGGCGGCGGTGTTCCGGCCGGCGCGGGTGCCGTACTCGTAGACCCACTCGCCGTGGCCGACGAACGCGTTCATCTGGAAGTTGGCGTTGCCGCCCTCGTTGGGGCGCTTGGTGGCCGGCAGCTCGGCCCAGGTCTCGCCGTTGTCCGCGGAGGCGGCGAGCCCGGAGAAGTTGGTGGTCCACTGGCCGGCCGCGTCCCAGGTCTTGATCGACATGAGGCTCATGAACTGCACCCCGCCGACCGAGATGCCCGCGGTGGGGATCCGGCTGATCTCCAGGAAGGGCACCTTGGGGCTGGGGATCAGATCCCTGGCCTGGCCGAAAACGTCACGCACGACGCTGTCGAAGTAGATGCCGTTCGCGGGGTCCCTGGTATCGCTGCGCAGCAGGATATTGCTGCGCCAGGCCCACACGCTGCCCGCTAGCAGGTTGGGGAAGCCGAGCCCGGCGGTGTCGCCGAAGGCGGTGAGCATCTCGCCGCTGCCGTTGTCCCACATGATGCCGAGGTCGGTGCCGAGCACGTTGTAGGCCTGGGTGTTGTTCGGGCTCGCCATGCCGGTCACCTGGAAGACGGCCCGCGCGCGGCCGTTCAGGTTCGGCAGCCCGGTGCTGCCGTTCAGCACCGGGATCGGGTTGATGGCATTCGGATTGGCGGCCGCGGGCGTCGCGGTGGTGAGGAGCAGGGCGGAGAGTCCGGTGAGGGCGGACAGCATCAAGCTCGCGGTCTTCTGCACGGTGGGGGGCCTCCGGCGTCGTGCCGGGGTTCTCGTGACGCACACCCCCGCCGTTGTGCGATGCGCCACACCCCGACTGTCTGGCAAATCGAACGAATGTTAACAGCGCTGCCCAGAAAATCCAGGGCTTGCCAGAACGGATCGCTGGCGGATCTGCCCCTCCCCAGTTACCGTCACTGTTGACGGTAACTGCCGACGAGCGGAGGAACGATGCTGCCAGCCGGAGTGGATCCACGGACCCCGGTCCTGGTCGGAGCCGGACAGGTGGTGCACCGCGGCACGGAGCCGGGGCTGCCCGGCCCCGCCGAACTCGCGGCCGAGGCGCTGCGCCGGGCGGGCACCGACAGCGGCACCGGCGACCGGCTGCTGCGCGCGGCCGACCTGGTCGCCGCGGTCTCGCCGGTGAGCAAGCCGTACGAGGATCTCGGGGCGCTGGCCGCCATCGAGCTCGGCGTCGCCCCCGCCCGCACCCTGCAGTCGGTGCGCTTCGGCGGCGACGCCCCGATCAAGCTGCTCGGCCGGGTGGCGCAGGCCGTCGCGGACGGGAAGGCCGAGGTCGCGCTGCTCACCGGCGCCGAGGCGGTGGCCGCTGGGATCACCGCGGCGCGCACCGGCATCACCCCGAGCTGGCCGGAGGAGCCCGCCGGTGCGGTGCCGGACGAGGTCGTCGGCACCGATCGCGGCCCGAACTCGGACATGGAGAACGCCGCCGGGCTCTGGGGTCCGGTGTACTTCTACGCGCTCATGGAGACGGCGCTGCGCGCCCGGCTCGGGCGCACCGAGGAGGCGCACCTGGCGCGGATCGGCGCGCTCTGGTCCCGCTTCTCCGAGGTCGCCGCCGGCAACCCCTTCGCCTGGCAGCCGGAGCGCCACTCCGTCGCCGACCTGATCGTGCCGACCCCGGCGAATCGCCTGGTCGCGACGCCCTACCCGAAGCTGCTCACCGCCAACCTGACGGTGAACCAGGGCGCCGGGCTGATCGTGTGCAGCGCCGCCGCCGCGGACGCGGCCGGCGTGCCGCACGACCGCTGGGTCTTCCTGCACGGCGCCGCCACCGCCACCGACGAGTGGTTCGTCTCCGAGCGCGCCGACCTCGCCGCCTCGCCCGCGATCGCCGCCGCGGGCGGCGCCGCGCTGCGCAGCGCGGGGGTCGGCATCGACGAGGTCGCGCACATCGACCTGTACTCCTGCTTCCCGATCGCGGTGCAGGTGGCGGCCGAGGCGCTCGGGCTCGCGCTGGACGACCCGGCGCGCCCGCTCACCCTGACCGGCGGGCTGACCTTCGCCGGCGGGCCGGGCAACAACTACACGACGCACTCGCTGGCCGCCCTGGTCCAGGTGCTGCGCGCGCACCCAGGCGATTTCGGGCTGGCCACCGCGCTCGGCTGGTACATCACCAAGCACGGCGCCGCGGTGCTCTCCACCCGGCCGCCCACCGCGCGCTTCCGGGCCGAGGAGCCCGAGGTGCCCGCCGCCCGCCGGGCCACCGCGCCCGGCTACACCGGTCCCGCCACCGTCGAGTCCTACACCGTCGCGTACCGCAAGGGCAGCGGCCCCGACCGCGCCGACGAGCCGGAAGCTGTCGTGATCAGCGCCCTGAATCCGGAGGGTGCCCGCATACTGGTGCGGGCCTCGGACGCGGAGACCATCGCGGCCTTCGCCGACGGCGACCCGCTCGGCGCGGGCGTCGAGATCGCGGCCGCCGACCGGCTCACCCTGCTCACCGAGAGGACTGTGCGATGACCGACTCGCTCCTGGTCGAGCAGCGGGGTGCGATCACGCTGCTCACCGTGAACCGCCCGAAGGCGCGCAACGCCATCGACCTGGCCACCGCCCGCGCCATCGAGGCCGCGGTGGACGCCTTCGAAGCCGACGACAGCGCCCGGGTGCTCGTCCTCACCGGCGCGGAGAACACCTTCAGCGCGGGCATGGACCTGATCGCCGCTTCGAAGGGCGAGATGCCGATCACCGAGAAGCGCGGCCCGCTCGGCATCACGGCGAAGCCGCCGAGCAAGCCGATGATCTCGGCGGTCGAGGGGTACGCGCTGGCCGGCGGCTTCGAGCTGGCGCTCGCGGGCGACCTGATCGTCGCCTCCAGCACCGCGCGCTTCGGGATTCCCGAGGTCAAGCGGGGGCTGGTGGCCGCGGCCGGCGGGGTGCTCCGGCTGACCCAGCGGCTGCCGCGGCCGATCGTCGCCGAGCTCGCGCTCACCGGCGGGCAGATCGCGGCGCAGCGCCTCTACGACCTGGGGCTGGTGAACCGGGTGGTCGAGCCGGGCACGACGCTCGAGGTCGCGCTGGAGCTGGCGGCGGAGATCGTGGCGGCCGCCCCGCTCTCGGTGGCGGCCAGCAAGCGGATCATCGACGAGTCCCCGGACTGGCCGAGCGCCGATGCCTTCGCCAAGCAGGGCGAGATCGCGCTGCCCGCGCTGTTCTCCAAGGATGCCGCCGAGGGCGCGATCGCCTTCGCGCAGAAGCGCGAACCGGTCTGGCAGGGACGCTGATCGGTGCCCGGCCGGGTCCGCGAGACGCAGGAGCAGCGGCGCACCCGCATGCGCGCGCGGCTGCTGGACGCGACCGTGGCCAGCCTGGTCGAGGTCGGGTACGCGGGCACAACCACGCTCGAGGTGCAGAAGCGCGCCGAGGTGCCGCGCGGCACCCTGCAGCACCACTTCCCGACCAGGGCCGACCTGCTCGCCGGCGCGGTTGAGCACGTCGCGCTGCACCGGATCGCCCAGCTGGAGGCGGAATTCGACGCGCTGCCCGACGGCGAGGACCGGCTGGCCCGCGCGGTCGACATGACCGCGCGGATGCTCTCCGGCCCGGAATTCCTCGCGGCGCTGGAGATGTGGGTGGCCGCGCGCACCGACCCGGAGCTGCGCGCTGAGTTCCTGCCGCTGGAGGTCAGGCTCTTCGAGCAGATGCAGAGCCGGGTGCGCGAGGCGTTCCGCAGTGAGTTCCCGGACGACAGCCGGGTGCCGATCATCACCGAGTTCACCATCGAGATCGTCACCGGGCTCGCCATGCGGGCCCTGCTCACCGGTGACGTCGCGGGCAACCGGAAGATCCAGCGCCGCTGGGACACCGCCGTGCGGGTGCTGCTCGGCACCGCCGACCCGGCGTCGCTCGCCCCGCGCCGCAGCTGATCAGCGCTGGTCGAGCAGCACCCGCGCGCAGCCGGCCGGGTCGTCGTAGAACGGCGTGTGCCCGCTGCCCGGCAGCGTGATGTGCCTGGCGTTCGGCAGCAGCTTCCGCGCCTTGCGGCTCTGCGTGGCGTAGGTGAGCAGGATGTCGCGATTGCCCCAGGCCACCGCCACCGGGATGTCGGCGAGCGCGCCGAGTTCGCGCAGCCGCGCGGCGCGGAACGAGGCCAGCGCCGCCGGGAAGCCGGGCGCGTTCATCGCGCCCTCGACGGTGGCGAGCGCGACCTCGGGCGTGACCTGCCACGGCTTGCCGAAGACCAGCTCCAGGAACGCGGTGCGCCCCGCCGGATTGCCGAGCAGCGCGGGCAGCCGGGGCTCGATGGCCCGGCCGAGGTCGCGCGCCCGGCCGAGCGACTGCTGGCACCACACCCGGCCGGCGGTACCCCAGAAGCCGATGGGGGAGAAGGCCGTCACCGAGCGGGCGAGGCCGCGCGCGGCGACGTTCAGCGTGATCAGCCCGCCCATGGAGTTGCCGCCGAGGTGCGGCCGCTCCAGCCCCTCGGCGGCGATGAACTCGGCGAGCGCGTCGGTGAGCGTCTCGACCGTGGTGTGCGACAGCGGCGCGCTGCCGCCGAAACCGGGCAGGTCGACCGCGATGACCTCGAACGATTCGGCCAGCCGGTCGAAGAGCGGCTCCCACACCTGCCAGCGGCTGCCGATGCCGTGCACCAGTACGAGGGGTTCGCCGGCGCCGGTGCGGTGCTGGTTCAGCTTCACCATGGCTGGAACCCTAGCCCATTGCCGAGCAACAAATAGTCAATTACTGTTGCTCTATGTCTTCCGTAGAGCAGGTTACGGCCCCGCTCGGTCCCGATTCGCTGACCTGGCAGTACTTCGGCGACTGGCGCACCTACCTGCTGGCCCCGGCCGCCGGGATCATGCAGCTCATGCTGCCCGGGCTCGGCGCGGGGGTGACCCAGCACTCGAACTTCTTCACCGAGCCGTGGGAGCGCATCTTCCGCTCGGTGCCGCAGATCGCGGGCGTGGTCTACGACGGCCCGGAGGCGCTGGTCACGGCCGCGAAGGTGCGTGATTACCACCGCGCCATCAAGGGCGTCGACCACAACGGCAAGCGCTACCACGCCCTCGACCCCGAGGTGTACCACTGGGCGCACGCCACCTTCCTGTGGGCCGCCATGATGACCGCGGACATCTTCGACCACCCGCTCACCGACGCGGAGCAGCGCCGCTTCTACGACGAGGGCAAGCAGTGGTACCGGCTCTACGGCGTCAGCGAACGCCCGATGCCCGCCGACTGGGACGGCTTCCGCGCCTACTTCGACCGGGTCTGCGCCGAGCAGCTCGAGGTCACCGAGTCGGCGGCCTGGGTGGTGGCCCAGCTCGACGACCCGGCCGAGATGCGGATCCCCTTCGTGCCCGACCTGGTCTGGACGCTGTTCGGCAAGCGCTTCATGCGGGAGTACCGGGTGGTCGCGGCGGGCACCATGCCGCCCGAGGTGCGGGAGCGGCTCGGGCTGCCGTGGGGCCCGCTGGAGCGGGCGCGCTTCACCGCGCTGGTGCACCTGGTGCGCCGGGTCTGGCCGCTGCTGCCGGAGCGGGTGCGCTACCAGCCGCGCGCGCTGGCCGGGATCGCCAGGGTGCGCGGGGCGGCGTGAGCACCGCGCTGCTGGAGGAGCCGGGCACCGGGCAGGACCCGGTGACCGAGCGCATCCTGGACGCGGCGCTGGCCGAGCTCGGCGACTTCGGCCTGCGCCGGGTCTCGGTGGAGGACATCCGGCGCCGCGCGAAGGTCAACCGCACCACCGTCTACCGCCGCTTCGGCACCAAGAACGAGCTGATCGCGGCAGCGCTGCAGCGCTGGATCCTGCACGTGCTGACCGAGATCGCCGCCGAGGTCGCGCACCGCCCGACCGTCGCCGAGCGGCTGGTCGAGGGGTTCGTGCGCGCGGTCCTGCTGGTCCGCACCGATCCGCTGATCGGCAGGCTGCTGCGCAGCGAGCCGGAGACCTTCCTGCCGCACCTCACCACCGAGGGCGCCCCGATCCTCCGGGCCTGCCGGGAATTCCTCGCCGCCCAGTGCCGCGCGCTGCAACCCGATTTCGACGCCGACGCCGCCGCGGAGATCGCGCTGCGGCTGGCCCAGTCCGTCGTGCTCACCCCGGACGGCTGGTTCGATCTGCGCGACGAGGCCGCGCTGCGCGCCTTCGCCACCCGCTACCTGGCGCCGCTCACCCGCTGAGACCGGGGCTGGTGCGGAGTGCGGCGGGTACGGCATGATCCGCAGCGGATGCACACGCAGAGGGAAGGATTCGGGTGCGGAAAACCCTGATCGTCGCGGCACTGATCGCGCTGCCGGTACTCGCGGGCTGCGGCGGCGAGGACGTACCGCCCCCGCTGACCGCCGCCGACCTCTCGAAGTCGCTGCAGGACAAGGGCTTGAAGCCCGCGTCGCTCGCCGATTGCGCCGCGAAGGTCTTCGTCGACGCCGGTATCTCGCAGGAAGGGCTGCGCACGCTGATCAGCGACGACCAGGCCGCCGTGCAGGCCGACCCGCAGAACATGGGCATGAGCGAAGCCGATGCCGCCAAGGCGCGCGAGGCCAGGGGCAAGATGGGCACCGAGTGCGTGGCCGGAGTGCGCTGAAAAACGGATTCCGATCCGCCTGAACGCAACGGGTGAGGCCGTGGCCGGGCTCGGTCATCGTTGGGCCATGACCTCCACCCAGTCGCAGCAGACGACAGACGCCGAACTCGACCGGATCTTCCAGCCGATCTTCGCGCGGATCGCCGACGGCGCGGTCGAGCGCGAAGTGGACCGCAGGCTCGCCTACGACGAGGTGGCCGAGCTGCGCGCCGCCCGCTTCGGCGCGCTGCGGGCCCCGGTGGAATCCGGCGGCTACGGCGCGAGCGTGCGGCAGTTGTTCCGGCTGCTCATCGATCTGGCCGCGGCGGAGTCGAACCTGCCGCAGGCGCTGCGGGTGCACTTCGTCTTCGTCGAGGACCAGCTGCTCGCCGAGGCCGGGCCGGTGCGCGACGAGTGGCTGCGCAAGGTCGGCGCAGGCACGCTGGTCGGCAACGCCATCACCGAGCCCGGCGTCGGCGCGGTTGACCGGTACCGGACCCGGCTCACCAAGCGCGGTGCCGACTGGGTGCTGGACGGCACCAAGTACTACAGCACCGGCTCGCTCTACGCCGACCACATCCTGGTCGCCGCCGACCGGGACGGCGAGCGGCTCGGCATCCTGGTCGACGCCGATGCCGACGGCGTGCGCCAGCACGACGACTGGGACGGCTTCGGGCAGCGGCTCACCGCCAGCGGCACCACCGAGTTCAGCGGCGTCGTCGTGCCGGAGGACCGGATCCTCGGCCCCGGCTACGGCAACCCCGGCGCCACCTACTCCACCGGCTACCTCCAGCTCTTCCAGCTCGCGGTGCTGGCCGGGATCGCCGCGCGGGCCGAGCGCGACACCCGCGAGTGGGTCGCCGCGCGCACCCGCGGCTACACCCACTCCGCGGGCGACCTGCCGCGCCACGACCCGCTGGTGCAGCAGGTGATCGGCAAGCTCTCCGCCGCCGCCTTCACCGCGCGCGCCACCGCGCTCGCCGTCGCCGACGAACTGGACCGCGTGCTCGCGGCGGGCGCGAAAGACGAGCAGGACCTGGTCGCGGTCGAGCTGGCCGCCGCGCAGGCGCAGATCGGCGTGATCGAGACCGTGCTGCCCGCCACCTCGCTGCTCTTCGAGGTCGGCGGCGCCTCGATCACCTCGGAGAAGCTGCGGCTGGACCGGCACTGGCGCAATGCCCGCACCGTCTCGGTGCACAACCCGGCCATCCAGAAGGCGCGCGCCATCGGCGACCACCTGCTGAACGGCGCCGAGCTGCCGTTCGCCTGGAGCGCGGGGGAGCGGAAGCCCGCATGACCAGGCGGATCCGCTTCAACGCGTTCGACATGAATTGCGTCGCGCACCAGTCGCCCGGGCTGTGGCGGCACCCGCAGGACCAGTCGCACCGGTACAAGGAGCTCTCGTACTGGACCGAGCTGGCGCAGCTGCTGGAGCGCGGGCGCTTCGACGGCCTCTTCATCGCCGACGTGCTCGGCATCTACGACGTGTACGGCGGGGACGACGTAGCTGCCCTGCGCCAGGGCGCCCAGGTGCCGGTGGCCGACCCGCTGCTGCTGGTGACGGCGATGGCGGCGGCGACAGAGCACCTCGGCTTCGGTATCACCACCGGCACCGGCTTCGAGCACCCGTTCCCCTTCGCCCGCAGGCTCTCCACCCTCGACCACCTGACCGGAGGCCGCGTCGGCTGGAACGTGGTCACCGGCTACCTGCCGTCGGCGGCGCGCAATATGGGCGCCGACGACCAGCTCGACCACGACGAACGCTACGACCAGGCCGACGAGTACCTCGAGGTGCTCTACAAGCTCTGGGAGGGCTCCTGGGAGGACGGCGCCGTCGTGCGCGACGCCGAGCGCGGCGTCTACGTCGACCCGGCCAAGGTGCACCACATCGGCCACCGCGGCAGGCACTTCACCGTGCCCGGCATCCACCTCGCCGAACCCTCCCCGCAGCGCACCCCGGTGATCTACCAGGCGGGCGCCTCACCGCGCGGCACCCGCTTCGCCGCCGAGAACGCGGAGGCCATCTTCGTCGCCGCGCCGTCGAAGCGGGTGCTCACGCAGGTGGTCTCGAACATCAGGGACGCGCTGGCGGCGGCGGGCCGGGATCGCTACGCGGCCAGGATCTACGCGCTGGCCACCATCGTCACCGACGCCACCGACGAGGCGGCGCGCGCCAAGCACGAGGAGTACCTCTCCTACGCCAGCATCGAGGGCGGGCTGGTCTTCATGTCCGGCTGGATGGGGATCGACCTCTCCCGCTACGACCTGGACGACCCCATCGGCGACGTGCAGAGCAATGCCATCCGCTCGGCCGTCGCCGCCTTCCAGGAGTTCGACGACGACGGGCGCGAGTGGACCGTCCGCGATATCGGCCGCTGGGCCGGGATCGGCGGCATGGGCCCGGTCTTCGTCGGCTCCGGCGGGACCGTGGCGGACCGGCTCCAGGAGTGGGTCGAGGAAACCGATCTGGACGGCTTCAACCTCGCCTACGCCATCACCCCTGGCAGCTTCGCCGACATCGTCGAGCACGTGGTGCCGGAGCTGGTCGCCCGCGGCGCGTACGCCGACGAGTACGTGCCGGGCACCCTGCGGAACGCCCTCTTCGGCCGCGGCGATCGGCTGCCGCCCGAGCACCGCGGCGCGAGTTACCGCCTCGGCGGCCCGAACTCGACCGCCCTCCCCGACGACGAGGTGCGAAACACCGCGGCGGCCCGCGAGTAACCGCTCCCGTCGCGGCTCAGCCGTCGCCGAGCGCGGCGGTGAAAACCGCCGCCAGCCCCTCCAGCCCGGCCCGGTCGACCTCGTCGAACCGGCCGGGCTTCGGGCTGTCCAGATCCAGCACCCCGACCACCGCACCGCCGTGCCGCAGCGGCACCACGATCTCCGACCGGCTGTCGGCATCGCAGGCGATGTGCCCGGGGAAGGCGTGCACATCCGCCACCACCTGCGTCTCCCCGGTTGCCGCCGCCGTCCCGCACACCCCGCGCCCCCACGCGATCCGCACGCACGCCGGCTTCCCCTGAAATGGTCCGACGACCAGTTCTTCGCCCCGAGTGAAATAGAAACCGGCCCAATTCAAATCCGGCAGGGCGTGGAAAATCAGGGCCGCGAGATTCGCGGAATTCGCCACCCGGTCGGTTTCCCCCGCGAGCAGCGATTCGGCCTGTTCCCGCAGCTGGCGGTACTGTTCGGCCCGGTCGCCGCTGAGTTCGGTCATATCGAACGACATACCGCCGAGGGTACGGCTATTACCGGGCAATAGCCGGAATCCATTCTCTCTGATCGCAATACTCCAGCCCCGTGCGCGCCACCCGCACCATTTCGGTATGACATCGACTACTTCCTCGACCCCCGGAACCCGCAGCGCGGCGATCGTGGGCGCCGGACAGACCGGTGTCACGGCGGCACTCGGCCTGCTCGACGCCGGGTTCGACGTGACTCTCTACAGCGACCGGGACCAGCGCGCGCTGCGCGACGACGTCCCGGCCACCGGCACCGCGCTCGAGTTCGGCGAGGTGCAGCAAGCCGAATCCGCGCTCGGGCTGGACAGCTACACCGGCCGCGCGCCCAGGCACACCGGGCTCAGCGTGCGCATCGCGGGCCCCGGCCCGGAGCGCCCCGAGCTCATCGGCTTCGACGGCACCTTCGACGGCTACGTCGGCGTCGCGGTCGACACCAGGCTCAAGGCCGACGAGCGGCTCACCGAATTCCGGCGTAGAGGCGGCAACTTCGTGGTCGAGGCGGTGACTCCGGAGACCCTGGACGGCATCGCCGCCGAGCACGACCTCACCCTGGTCGCCACCGGCAAGGCCGGGCTCGTCGACCTCTTCCCGGTGGACAGCGCCCGCACCGTCTACGACGAGCCGCAGCGCAGGCTGCTCGCGCTCACCGTCGGCGGGCTCGGCGCCGGGCGCGACGTCTTCGCGCACCGCAGCCCGGCAGGCGGCGCGCACAGCCTGTTCTCCATCGTCGCCGACCAGGGCGAGGCGTGGTGGGGGCCGTACCTGCACAAGGACGTGGGCTGGACCTGGGCCTTCATCGGCTGGGCGCGCCCGGGCAGCGACTGGGAGCAGCGCTTCGCCGCCGCCGATTCCGCCGAGTCCGCGCACGGGATCGTGCAGCAGCTCTACCGCGACTACATCGAGTGGGATCTGCCCGAGGTGCTCGCCACCAGGCACCTCTCCGAGGACCCGCACTCCTGGCTCAAGGGGGCCGTCCGCCCGGTGGTGCGCGAGGGCGTCGGGTACACCGCGAGCGGCCACCCGGTCGGCGCGCTCGGCGATACCGCGGTCGCGCACGACCCGGTCGCCGGGCAGGGCGCGCAGGGCGGGCTGGTGCAGGCGCAGCGGCTGGTCGCCGCGGCGGCCGTGCACGACGGGCCGTTCGACGCCGCCTGGCTCGGCGCGCGGTACGCGGAGTTCCTCGCCTACCGCGCCGAGGCCGCGACCAAGGTGACCCGGCTCTTCCTCAGCGACCCGGAGTTCGGCGAGATCGGCAATGCCTTCTTCGCCGCCGCCGCTGTGCACCCGAAGTTCGCCTCCGCCCTGGTCGGGCTGCTGCACCGGCCGCAGCCGTTCGCCGAGATCGAGTCCGCGGACGACGCCGTCGCCTACATCTCGCAGGTCACCGGCGAGGACGCGGGCGAACTGCTGGCGAAGTTCGCGCCGGCGGGCCGTTTCGCGCGGTCGGAGTACCAGTCCGATCTCGCTTCGGCCTGACGTTTCCAGCTACCGGCGATCGGATCGCGGGGATTCAAAACCTCTGCCGATCCGGTCGCCGGTGCTGACATGGAGGAAGACCCCGGCCGGGCGCCCGCGCTCCGGCCCCGACTCGGCTGGGCACGGCCGACCGCAGGGAGCACACGTATGACCACCGAGAAGATCGCCGAGCAGGTCCGGTTCGCCTACTGGGTACCCAATGTCAGCGGGGGGCTGGTCACCAGCGATATCGAGCAGCGCACCGGCTGGGACTTCGAGTACAACAAGAAGCTCGCGCAGACCGCGGAGAACAACGGCTTCGACTACGCGCTCTCCCAGGTCCGCTACACCGCCTCGTACGGCGCCGAGTTCCAGCACGAATCCACCTCGTTCAGCCTCGCGCTGCTCGGCGCCACCGAGCGGCTCAAGGTGATCGCGGCGGTGCACCCCGGGCTCTGGCACCCGGCGGTGCTCGCCAAGTTCGGCGCCACCGCCGACCACCTCTCGAACGGCCGGTTCGCCATCAACGTGGTCTCCGGCTGGTTCGCCGGCGAGTTCAAGGCGCTCGGCGAGCCGTGGCTGGAGCACGACGAGCGGTACCGCCGCAGCGGCGAGTTCCTCGAGGTGATCCGCAAGATCTGGACCGAGGACGAGGTGAACTACGGTGGCGATTTCTACCGCATCCGCGATTTCACCCTCAAGCCCAAGCCGCTGAACACCCCCGAGCGCCCGAACCCCGAGCTCTTCCAGGGCGGCAACTCCAGCGCGGCCCGCCGCAACGGCGGCTACTACGCCGACTGGTACTTCTCCAACGGCAAGGACTTCGACGGCGTCACCGAGCAGCTCACCGATGTGCGCGGGCACGCCCGCGAGCGCAGCCGCGAGGTGAACTTCGGCCTCAACGGCTTCATCATCGCCCGCGACACCGAGAAGGAGGCGAAGGAGACGCTGCGCGAGATCATCGCCAAGGCGAACAAGCCCGCCGTCGAGGGCTTCCGGGACGCGGTGCAGCAGGCGGGCGCCTCCACCGGCGACCGCAAGGGCATGTGGGCCGACTCCTCCTTCGAGGACCTGGTGCAGTACAACGACGGCTTCCGCACCCAGCTCATCGGCACGCCGGAGCAGGTCGCGGAGCGCATCGTCGCCTACAAGAAGCTCGGCGTCGACCTGATCCTCGGCGGCTTCCTGCACTTCCAGGAGGAGATCGAGTACTTCGGCGCCAAGGTGCTCCCGCTGGTGCGCGAGCTCGAGGCCGCCGAGCAGCCGGTGGCGGTGAGCTGATGACCGCGGTCGCCGCCGATCGGATCGGCTCGGCGGAGTGGGCGTTCGCGGTCGCCGCCGAGCTGGCGGCGGAGTTCGGGCCGGGGGCCGCGGCCAGGGACCGGGAGCGCGCCCTTCCGCACGCCGAGATCGCCCGGCTGGCGGCCAGCGGGCTGCTCGCCGTCACCGTCCCCGCCGAGCTGGGCGGCGCCGACCTGCCGCCGAGCGCGGTGGCCGAGGTGGTCCGGGTGCTCGCCACCGCGGACCCGAACATCGCGCAGATCCCGCACAGCCACTTCGTCTACGTCAACCTGCTCAAGCTGGCGGGCTCGCCGCAGCAGCGCATCCGCTACCTGGGCGCGGTGCTCGAGGGCGCCAAGCTCGCCAACGCCCAGGCCGAGCGGAGCAGCAGCACCAGCGCGCGGATCTGTACGACGCTGCGCCCCGCGCCGGGCGGGTTCCGGGTGGACGGCACCAAGTTCTACTGCACCGGCTCGCTCTTCGCCGATATCCTCGCGGTGCTCACCCGGCTGGACGACCCGGCGGGCGCCACCGGGCTGCCGGACGGCGAGTACGTCGCCTTCCTGCCCGCGAACACGCCAGGCGTGCACATCCTGGACGACTGGGACGCGCTCGGCCAGCGCACCACCGGCAGCGGGACCGTCGAGTTCGACGGCGTCGCGGTGAGCATCGACCAGGTGGTCGCCAGGGCCGACGCGGTCAACGCCCCCACCGGCTACGGCGCCTTCGCCCAGCTGCTGCACGCGGCCATCGACGCCGGTATCGCGCGCGGCGCGCTGGACGCCGCCGCCCGCTTCGTCCGCACCTCGAGCCGCCCCTGGTTCGAGGCCGGGGTCACAAGGGCCGAGGAGGATCCGCTGCTCATCCAGCGCTTCGGCGAACTCGGCGTCGAGGTGGTCGCCGCCGAGGCGGCGCTGACCGCCGCAGGCGCCGCGGTCGACCGGGCCACCGGCCACACCCCGGCGCCGGGCAGCACCGACGCCGAGGCGTCCGGGCACGCCTCGCTGGCCGTCGCCGCGGCCAAGGTGCTCACCGACCGCGCCGCGAACGAGGTCGCCGCCGCCGTCTTCGAGGTGGGCGGCACCCGCAGCGCGAGCGTGGCCACCGACCTCGACCACTTCTGGCGCAATGCGCGCACGCACACCCTGCACGACCCCGTGCGGTGGAAGTATCAACACATCGGCCGTGCCCTGCTGCAGGGCACGCCGCCACCGCTGCACGGCGTCATCTGAACGTGCGGAAGGAGAGGACATGACCGTCACCGTCGTGGTCGGCAACCCCAAGCCGGCCTCGCGCACCCTGACCGCCGCGACCCTGCTCGCCGAGGGGCTGCGGCCGGGCGAGCAGCCCGCCGTCGTCGACCTGGTCGAATTCGGCGCGGGGTTGCTCGGCTGGGGCGACCCGGCCGTCACCGCGGCCAAGGAGCAGACCGCCGCCTCCGACCTGGTGATCTTCGCCAGCCCGACCTTCAAGGCCACCTACACCGGGCTGCTCAAGCTCTTCCTGGAGCAGTTCGACGGCGGCACCGGCCTGGCCGGGGTGGTCGCGGTTCCGCTCATGCTCGGCGCGGGGCCCGCCCACGCGCTCGCCCCGGACCTGCTGCTCAAGCCGGTCCTGACCGAGATCGGCGCGACCACCGCGCTACCCGGGCTCTACCTCGCCGACCGCACATTCGCCGAGGACGGAGTCCTGACCGCATATACCGAGCGCTGGCGACCGGTGGTCGACGCGCTCATCCTGGGTACGGGAGTGACGAATCATGCATGAACTCTTCGAATTCCCCGCTGACGGCTCCGGCCTGCGCCGCGCCTTCTCGAACTTCCCGAGCGGGGTGGTCGCGGTGGCCGCCGAGATCGACGGCACGCCGTACGGCCTCGCGGTGAGCACCTTCGTCCCGGTCTCGCTCGACCCGCCGCTGGTCTCCTTCTGCGTGCAGAACTCCAGCTCAACCTGGCCGCTGCTGGCCAAGGCGGGCCACCTCGGGCTGAGCCTGCTCGGCACCGACCAGCAGGCCGCCGCCAAGGCGCTCGGCACCCGCGACGGCGACCGCTTCCACGGCTCCGAGCTGCACCGCGGCACCGGCGAGTCGGTCTTCATCGACGGGGCATCGGCCTGGATCGAGGGGGTGCCGGAGGCCGAGGTGCCCGCGGGCGACCACAGCGTGGTCATCCTGCGGATCCACCGCATCGCCACCAGGGCCGACGTCGAGCCGCTCGTGTTCCAGGGCAGTAAGTTCCGGCGGCTGCTCGCCAGCTAGCGGCAGACGCCCGCGGTGGCGAGCCCCTCGCGGGGGTTGACGCCGTCCAGGATGGTGCAGGGGGTGCCGTCGGCGATCGGCACGAAGACCAGCGCCAGCGCCTTGCGGTTGACGCACTGCACGGTGGCGGGCCGGTAACCGGCCGCCGCCTGCTGTGCGTCGTAGGTGTAGCCCTGCTCTGCACACGCCGCCGTCGCCGCCTGCACGTAGGCGTCGATCGCCGGGTCCGCCACGGCGTTCCCGGCCCCCGCCACGGTCAGCGCCGCGGCCGCGGCCGTCCCCACCAGCATCGCGATTTTCCTCATGGCCGGAAATAGTAAGCGGTCGAATGGTTTTCGCACGAATCCCGGTGTTGCCGGAACCGGTCAGGAATCGAGAAGCGCAGGTGGGCGCCGCGCTCGTAGCGTTGCGGTCATGGAACTCAGCATCGACCAGACCTTCCTCCCGCACACCGACCCCGACGCCGCGCTCACCTTCTACCGCGACGCCCTCGGCTTCGAGGTCCGCAACGACGTCGGCTCCGGCGCCCTGCGCTGGATCACCGTCGCCCCGCCCGGCGCGACCTCGATCGTGCTGTACCCCGTTGACGGCGACCCCGACCTCGCCGCCACCGAGCGCGGCACCATCGCCGCCATGATGGCGAAGGGCAGCTACGCCCGCATCCACCTCGCCACCCCCGACCTCGCCGCGACCTTCGACCGCGTCCAGGCCGCGGGCGCCGACGTCGTCCAGGAGCCCACCGACCAGCCCTGGGGCGTCCGCGACTGCGCCTTCCGCGACCCCGCGGGCAACCTCGTCCGCATCAACCAGAAGGGCTGACCATGTCCATCTCCCTCTGGTTCCAGCGCAAGATGAACGCCCGCACCGCCACCCGCATCCGCCGCAAGGGCGGCTCCATGATGGACATGGAGGTGCTGATCCTGCACACCGTCGGCCGCAAGTCCGGTGAACCGCGCGAAACCCCGCTCAGCTGGTTCGCCGACGGCTCGGATCGTGTGGTGATCGCCTCCGGCGGCGGCGACCGCAACCCCGACTGGTACGCCAACCTGCGCGCCAATCCCTCGCAGGTCGCCATCGAGCTGCACGGCTCTCCGGCCACCCCCGTCACCGCCACCCGGCTCGACGGCCCCGAGCGTGACCGCGCCTGGGCGCGCATCGTCGAAGCGCAGCCGCGGTACGCGAAGTACCAGAAGAAATCGGACCGCGAGTACCCCCTGATCCGCCTCTCGGTCCGGTGAGAGTGTCCCGGAAACCACGAAGGCCAGGACACATGTCCTGGCCTTCGTGGTGGAGCCGATGACGGGAATCGAACCCGCGCCATCTGCTTGGGAAGCAGAAGTTCTACCATTGAACTACATCGGCATGCGCCGGAGCGCGACCGCCAGCGTAGCAGATCGGGCGCCTGGCGATGCAAATCTCGCAGTCGGGGCGTTCCCGAAAATCGGTTGTCCGGAAACGGCGCCGTGTGGCTTTCTGGACGCGATGAAGCAGCAGCGTCCGGGCACCGCCCGAGCCGTCGGTGACGGCCTGAAACTGCACCGCCACGCGGTGCGGTTGAACGGTGCCGCGCACACGGTGATCACGCTGCGCCCAGCCGAGACGCGCGGTTCAGCACGAACCGGTTCCACGAGACCTGGCATGTGCTGTCCGATCCGCACGGTGCCGCGCTGCTGGCCCGGCTGCTGTGGGGGCTGGCCTACCAGGCGAGGCCGGGCACGGTCGTGCTGATCGACCGCTCGTTCCTCACCCCGACTCCCTTCGACGCCGATCCCGCCGAGCGCATAGTGCTCGTGCCCGGCTGGTGCACGCCGTTCGATAACCGGTTGAACCGGCTCCTGAAAAAGGCACTGCCGCTGCGGCATTCCACCGGGACCGTGCGCTGGCGCACGCACGGGCTCGACCGGGCGCTGGCCGCCCGCGGCTCATCGATCCGGCCCTATTTCGTTCCGGAGAAGGGGATGGTGCGCGGTGGCTCCGGCACCGTGGTGCTGACGCCCGCGTCGCCGCTGGAGGCCAGAGACTGGGCGGTGCAGGTAGCGCGGCTGAACACCGGCAATGACTTCGGCTCCGACTACGTCTACCTCGGTCCGTGGCGCGGCCTCCAGGACGGCGAGGTTCAGGTGTTCCGGCGGTTCCGCCCGATGGTGGGCGTGGCAGGCCGGGCCAGGGCGCGGGTGCTCGCCCGCCCCGATGTCCCCGCTGAGCCCGGCGACCTGCGTGCCGAGGTTTGGCGGGAGGCGGAGGTCATCCGGCGCCGCCGAGGTGCGGTTGCGATCGGGGGATAACGCGTTGCGGATAGCGTGGGCTCGTGCGGATCGCCATCGACACCTCCGAACTGCCCACGGTGACCGGCGCGAGATGGTGGTCGACGCCTGCGGCCGCGGGCTCGCCGAGGTCTCGCGCGAGCACCTGAGACCGGTGATCAACGAGGTGCTGCCGATCACCGACCTGGCGGACCTGGAGCGACGGTCCCAGCCGGACGGGTTCAACAAGGGAATCGAAGCGGCCGCCGCGGCGGTCGAGTTCATCGCGTGGCGCCGCGCGCTGGCGTAGCCGAAGCTCGCAGCCCCTTCAGCAACTCGACCCCGGCGGCGGCATTCTCCGTCTCGACCAGTATCGGAACCTTGCGCAGCACGGGCGAACCGAACAATCCCGCCAGCGGGGCGGCACCGAGGCTTCCGGTGCCGAGCTGAGCGTGCCGATCCCGCTTGGATCCCCGCGAATCGTGGCTGTCGTTGACGTGCAACAGATCCAGCCGCCCGACCCCTGACGCCAGCCCACGCAGCACCTTGGCCAGCCGATAAGGCGTCGAAAGATCCTCCCCGGCGGCATGCAGATGGCAGGTGTCGAGACACAGCCCGACCCGCTCGTCGTTCAGCGCCGTGAAGTACTCGACGGTGCTCGCGCTGTCGGAGGCGAGCGCGGCACCACCACCGGCGGTCGGCTCGATGAGCAGCCGGGGCCCGGCCGGCGCGGCGTCGAGCAGCGGGCCGAGCACCGCGGGAAGCCGCCGCAACGCTTCGGCGCGGAACTCGCGGGTGATGGACGAGCCCGCGTGCAGCACCACCCCGGCAGCGCCGATCAGCGCGGCACGCCGCAGGCACTCGGCCAGCGCGGCAGTGGTATTCGCGAGCACAGCGGCATCCGGTGAGCCGACGTTCAGAAGGTACGGCGCGTGGAGGAAAACTGAAACCCCGGCCGCACCGCAGTGTTCCCGGAAGGCGACGGCGTCCGCGACGTCCAGAGCAGGCGCCTTCCATCCCCGCGGATTCCCGGAGAAGAACTGCACCACCTCCGCCCCGATCTCCCGCGTCTCCCGCACCCCGGTCTTCATCAGCCCACCGGACACCCGGATCGCCGCACCGATCGGAGCCATCAGAAGACGCTGTATCCGCCGTCGATGAGCAACGTGTCGGCGGTGTGGAAGGCGCTGGCGGGACTCGCCAGGTACACCGCCACGGACTCGAAGTCCCTGGTCGTCCCCCAACGGCCGACCGGGACGCGCGGCTGCACCCGCTCGCGGAACCGGTCCCAGGCGAAGAGCCCCTCGGTCATCGGCGTCTCGACCCACCCGGGCAGCACCGAGTTGGCCCGCACCCCGTGCCGCGAGAGCTCGACGGCGATCGAGTTCATCATGGCGATCAGCCCGGCCTTGCTCGCGGCGTACGACTGCCCGCGCGCCGGACCCTGCCGGGCGGCGAGGCTGGCGGTGCCGACCAGGCTGCCGCCGTCGCCCTGCGCGACGATCACCTTGGCGGCCTCGCGCAGCGTGACGAAGGCGGCATCGAGGTTGATCGAGGTCACCGAGCGGAAGTCGGCGAGGCTGGTCTCCAGGAACGGGCTGCTGGTCTGCGGGACGCCCGCGTTCACGAAGCAGGAGTCGATGCGGCCGAGTTCGGCGGCGGCCTGCCCGATGGTGTCGACGACCTGCTGTTCCTCGCCCACGTCGCAGGTCAGCGCGAGCACCTGCCCGCCGAACGCGCGCAGCTCCGCAACGGCAGCCTCGTTGCGCTCGACATTGCGGCCGATCACGCAGACCGCCGCGCCCGCGCGGGCCAGGCCACGGCCGAAGCCGAGACCGATCCCGGAGTTGCCGCCGGTGATCACGGCGACGTGGCCGCTCAGATCGAACGGGTTCGAGTCGGTCATCGGCACAACCTCCGGTCGCTGGCGAATACCGGCGCGGACGGGCACGCCGGTGAACAGGTGCGAGGATATCCGCCTCGTTGTCGCACCCGGGGCGAGCCGGCCGGATCGGCCGGACGTTACGCTCACCCCGTGCTGCTCTCCGATCGTGACCTGCGCGCCGAGATCGCCGCCGGGCGGCTCGGCGTCGAGCCGCTGCTGGAGAACGCCATCCAGCCGTCGAGCATCGACATCCGCCTGGACCGCATGTTCCGGGTCTTCGACAACTCCCGCTACACCCACATCGACCCGGCCAAACGCCAGGACGAGCTGACCAGCCTGGTCGAGCCGGCCGATGGCGAGCCGTTCGTGCTGCACCCCGGCGAGTTCGTGCTCGGTTCGACGCTGGAGGTCTGCTCGCTCCCCGACGACCTGGCCGGGCGGCTGGAGGGCAAGTCCAGCCTCGGCAGGCTCGGCCTGCTCACGCACTCCACCGCGGGCTTCATCGACCCCGGCTTCAGCGGGCACATCACGCTCGAGCTCTCCAACGTGGCGAACCTGCCGATCACGCTCTGGCCGGGAATGAAGATCGGCCAGCTCTGCCTGTTCCGGCTGAGCAGTCCGGCCGAGCACCCGTACGGCAGCGCGGCCACGGGCTCCAAGTACCAGGGTCAGCGCGGCCCGACTCCCTCCCGCTCCTACCTGAACTTCTCCAGCTAGGCGGTCGCGGCCAGCGCGGTGCGCAGCACGGTGGAGAGCGCGGGCAGCTCGGCGTCGCGCTCCGGCGGGATCACCCAGTGGCAGCCCTCCCTGGTCCAGCGCCCGAACCCGGTGGGGAGCATGACCGCGCTGCCGATGCCGGGCAGCCCGATGCCGCTGCGGCCGAGCGACTCCAGCACCTGCGGCCCCGGCGCGATATCCGGCTCGGCGAGGAAGCTCCAGCGAATCTGCCTGGCCAGCACGGGACCCCTCGACCCGTGCCGATCCAGCGCGGCGCGCACCCGGTGCGCGCGCACGGCGGGCACGTGCACCACCCCGAGCCGCCCGGTGATCGGCAGCATGAGGTAGCCGCCGCGCTCGGCCACCGCAAGGCCGTACTCGTCGCGGTAGTGGGCCACCCAGTCGTGCACGGTGATCGGCTCGTCGATGCCCATGGCCGTCTCCTCGCCTGCCATGGACCCAGCATGGCGTGGTTCGCCCGGCCTCGGCAGCGCACCCGCGCCAGCGGAGCGCTGCCCCTGCGCTGCCCCACTCGCACTGCCACTGATAGCGATTGCGAATTCCTTGTGGCCGCACCCACAAACCGCCCGTACCCTGGGATGGAGAGTTCGTGCGGGAAGGGATGTCATCGTGGTCCGGCACTGGTCAGGAAGAGAGGCCCGGGCCCTTCGCGATGCCAAGCGCATGAGTATCCGGGAGTTCGCCGCCCATCTCGGCGTGCACGAACGCCTGGTATCGAAGTGGGAGGCGGGCGGCGCCCGGGTCCGCCCACGACCGATCAATCAAGCCGCGCTGGATACATCCCTCGCCAGGTCCGACGATGTCGTGCGGGCACGTTTCGCGGCGCTGATCGAGCATGCACAGGAGGAACGCCAGTCCGTTCCGCAGCCCGATCCCCAGCAGCCCGACAACCAGCAGCGCGCTCGCGCCGGAGCGCGCATCGGGTATTCCAGCGACGCGGATCTGCTTGCGCTGATAGACACCGGCGCACTGAGAGGCGATGCGCTGACTGCGGTTTCGGAGAGGGATCTGATCATGGCTGCTGCCCATGAGGCCAGCGAACACGCGGGCCGGGCCGAGAGCACGAATGTGGGCTCGACCACGCTGGAACAGCTCGACGCCGACGTGTCGCGGATCGCGAACGACTACGTGCACGTCCCGCCGGTTCCGATGGCGGTCGAGATGATGCGGGTGCGCCGCCGCGTCTACCGACTACTCGAGGGGCGCCAGCAGCCCGCCGACACCAGCCACCTGTATCTGCTGGCAGGCATCCTGTCCGGGCTGCTCGCCAATGCCAGCACCGACCTCGGGCACTACGACGCGGCGGGCGACCAGGTGCGCGCGGCCTTCGCCTACGGGGAGCTGAGCAAGCACAACGGGCTGCGCGCCTGGACCAGGGGCATGCACGCACTCGTCGAGTACTGGTCGGACCGCCCGCGGCGCGGCGTCGAGCTCGCCCGCAGCGGGCTGGCCTACGCCGACTCGCCGACCGCGCGGGTGCGGCTGCTGAATATCGAGGCGCGGATCTGGTCCCGGCTCGGCAGCGTGGACGACGTCGAACGCTGCATCCACGCCGCCGAGGACGCCAGGGCGAGCGCGGGCACCACCGACCTGCTGCACGACGAGATCGGCGGGGTCTTCGGCTTCGGCGCGGCCAAGGCGCAGTACTACGCCGGCGCCACCCTCATCGACCTGGGCCGCGCCGACCCGGCGCTGGCCGCCACCGAGCAGGCCATCGAGCTCTACGCCAGCGGCCCCTCGCACCAGCGCTCGTACGGCGCCGAATCGCTGGCCCGCGTCGACAATGCCACCGCGCACCTGGTGAACGGCAGCCTGGACGGCGCCGCCGAGGCACTGCTCCCTGTCCTCGCGCTGGACGAGGACAAACGGATCAAACAGCTGCAGGAGCGGCTCGGCGGAGTGCGCAGGCGGATCGCCGCGCCGCACTTCCGCGACGCCGCCGGAGCGCGCGAACTGGACGAGCGGATCGAGGAGTTCTGCGCGAGCACGGCGGTCCGCCGTATCCCGGGGGGCCAGGGCTGACCTGCGAGGAGTCCAGTCGGGCGAAACAGGACCCTTTCGCTACCGGAGGGTAGCCGGGCCGGATATCCGGTTGCGGTTGGTGGCACCATGGACCGGGTGAGCCCCAGTCATCCCGCCCAGCGTGTGCTCGAGCAGTCCACGAAATTGCAGAACGTCGTCTACGAGATTCGTGGACCGGTGAACGCGCAGGCGGCACGGCTGGAGGCAGAGGGGCACCGCATCCTCAAGCTCAATATCGGCAACCCGGCGCCGTTCGGCTTCGAGGCCCCCGACGTGATCATGCGCGACATCATCGCCGCGCTGCCGAACGCGCAGGGGTACTCGGAGTCGAAGGGGATACTGCCCGCCCGCCGCGCCATCGTCACCAGGTACGAGCTGGTCCCCGGCTTCCCCGAGCTCGACGTCGACCATGTCTACCTGGGCAACGGCGTCTCCGAGCTGATCACCATCACCATGCAGGCGCTGCTCGACAACGGCGACGAGGTACTCATCCCCGCGCCGGACTACCCGCTCTGGACCGCCATGACCAGCCTGGCCGGCGGCACCCCGGTGCACTACCTCTGCGACGAGGCGAACGGCTGGCAGCCGGACATCGCCGACATCGAATCCAAGATCACCGACCGCACCAAGGCGCTGCTGGTGATCAACCCGAACAACCCGACCGGCGCGGTCTACTCCGCCGAGGTGCTGCAGCAGCTCGCCGACGTGGCCCGCAGGCACCAGCTGCTGCTGCTCGCCGACGAGATCTACGACAAGATCCTCTACGACGACGCCAAGCACATCTCGCTCGCCACCATGGCGCCGGACCTGCTCTGTCTCACCTTCAACGGCCTCTCCAAGGCGTACCGGGTGGCCGGGTACCGCTCCGGCTGGCTCGCCATCACCGGGCCGAAGGAGCACGCCGCAGGCTTCCTGGAGGGCATCGACCTGCTCTGCTCCTCGCGGCTGTGCCCGAATGTCCCCGCGCAGCACGCCATCCAGGTTGCGCTCGGCGGGCACCAGAGCATCGAGGACCTGATCCTGCCCGGCGGCAGGTTGCTGGAGCAGCGCGACGTCGCGTGGGAGCGGCTCAACATGATCCCCGGCGTCTCCTGCGTGAAGCCCAAGGGCGCGCTCTACGCCTTCCCCCGGCTCGACCCCGAGGTGCACGAGATCCACGACGACCAGAAACTCGTGCTCGACCTGCTGCTGCAGGAGAAGATCCTGATGGTCCAGGGCACCGGCTTCAACTGGCCGAACCATGATCACCTACGCATCGTGACCCTGCCGTGGGCCCGCGATCTGGCCGTCGCGATCGAACGCTTCGGGAACTTTCTCTCCTCCTACAGGCAGTAAACCCCCTGTTTACCCGGGGTGAAACAAACCCTATGTATGGATACATCCGAGTTTTGAAGACTGACTAGCGCAAAACGAGGACGTTTGTGTACAGTGGGCCTCGGCACTTTCGAGTGCCCCGGTCGGATTGTCTACCCCCCCTGGACAATCCGATCATCGGGTCCGGCCGCCTACCCCCCTGGGCCGTCGGCTCGCGGGCGGCGGAGACATCCCCCTGCTCTCCGCCGCCCCTTCCCGAATTCCTCTTCCCGCCGCCTTCGCGGCAACCCTCCCGCGCACTCGCGGACATGACAACCACATCCTTTAAGCTCGCCCGGTGAGCGATCATCACCACCACCATCACGACCACTCCGGTCCCATCGCGATCGGCGCGACCGCGGCAAGGGTGGTCGTCGGACTGCTCGCCGTCATCGGCATCCTGGTGGTGGCGGGCACGGTTCTGCTGTGGCCGAGCAAGCAGCACGTCGAGATCCCGCTACCCATGCAGAACGCGGGCGGCGGTGCGGTGCAGACCGAGGCGGGCACGGTGGTCCAGCAGGACATCGGTCCGTGCGGCAGCTCCTCGATCGGCAAGGTCTTCGCCGACGCCCCCGAGGCGCCGCGCACCAATGCCTACGAATGCCAGCGTTCGCTGATCACCATCGACTCCGGTGTGCACCAGGGCAATCGCACGCTCTTCGAGATCGCGCCGGGACCGGGGCAGCCGGATCTGCGGGTCGGCGACGAGATCCGGATGGTCAGGCAGGCGGATCCCTCGGGCACGCCGATGTACTCGTTCGACGACTACGCGCGCGGGTTCCCGCTGACGCTCATCGTGATCGCGTTCGTCGTGGTGATCATCGTGGTCGCGCGCTGGCGCGGATTGCGGGCGCTGCTCGGCCTCGGCTTCGCCTTCGGCGTGCTCGTTGTCTTCATGCTGCCCGCGCTGCTCGACGGCAAGCCCGCGATCCCGGTCGCGCTGGTCGCCGGTTCGCTGATCCTCTACTCCGTGCTCTATCTCGCGCACGGGGTGAACTTGCGGACCAGTTCGGCGCTGCTCGGCACGCTGACCTCGATGGTGGTGGCGGCGGTGCTCTCCTGGGTCGTCATCAAGATGACCCGGATCACCGGGCTCTCCGAGGAGCAGAACACCAACGTCGCCACGTATTTGGAGCACGTGAGTATCACCGGGCTGCTGCTGGCGGGGTTCATCATCGGTTCGCTCGGCGTGCTCAACGACGTCACCATCACGCAGGCCGCTGCCGCGTTCGAGATGGCGGCGCTGGACGAGAAGGCGACACGGCGGGAGATCTTCGCCGCCGCCATGCGGGTCGGTCGGGATCACATCGCCAGCACCGTCTACACCCTGGTGCTCGCCTACGCCGGTGGTGCTTTGCCGCTGCTGCTGCTCTTCAGCGTCGCGGGGCGTTCCTTCAAGGACGTGCTGGTCGGGGATGCGGTAGCGATCGAAATCGCCCGATCCGCCGTCGGTGGTATCGCGCTGGCGCTGTCGGTGCCGCTCACGACGATCATCGCGACATTGCTGGCGCGGCCGTTCAAGAAGGCGAAGGAGCCGGTGCGTTCCGGTCGGCGGCCGGTCGGCACGCGGAAGCCCGCGCGGGCCGGGGCGCGGACGCCGGGGCAGGGGGCCGAGCGGGTCCGGCGGCCAGCCGGTTCTTCCCGGGCGGAGGAGTCAGGGAAGCGGCGGCCGATGAAGCCGAGTTCCTCGTGGGCGGATGCGCCGACGCCGCCGCAGGGGACTCGGGCGCCGGTGCCGCCGCCGCAGGGGTGGCCGCGCAATGACGAGCCGCCCAGGTCGCGGCACTCGCGAGAGTAAGGCCCCAACGCCAAGCGCCCCGAACCTACTGGAGGTTCGAGGCGCTGTTGCTGCGACGGAGTTCAGGGTCGGTCGAACTCGCCGCCCTGCACGCCCGCGGTGAAGGCGTCCCACTCGCCGGGTGTGAAGACCAGCGCGGCGCCTGCCGGATTCTTGGAGTCCCGCACACCGACGTGGCCGCCATCCAGATGCGCCACCTCCACGCACTCGTTGCTGCCGCCGCTGCGACTCGACTTGAACCACTTCGCATTGGACAGATCAACGGTCACTGCTCGTACTCCCTTGCTGTGCGCCGGAGCGCTTGCTTGCTGTCTGCTGTCGATAAGCTGGCAGCGGCGAGGCGATCGAACGCCTCGCGGTACTGCTCGATCGCCGCCGGCTTGTCGTAGTACATGTTCCCACGGTAGCTCTCGACGAAGACCGTGGGCTTCTCTCCTGTGACCCGCTCGAACTCCAGGATGATGAAGGGTCCAGGCGCGACGCCGAGGGGATAGCCAGCAGTGAACGGAAGCAACCTGATGGTCACGTTCGCTGGCAGATCGGCAAGGTTGTAGAGCTGTCCGATCATCGTCCGCGGGCTGTCGACCAGGCGTCGGAGAACCAGCTCGTCGAGCACGAGTTCCACCTGTACAGGGTTGCGTCGCCGCGTGATGATCCGCTGTCGGTTGACTCGCACGGTCATCAGTTCGTCGAGCTGCGTGTCGGAGAAGTCCGGATAGAACCGCTTGTCCAGAGCCCGCGCGTAGCTTGGTGATTGGAACAGTCCCATGATGATGTCCGGCCGGTACACCGACAACTTGGTCGCCGCCGCTTCCAGGCTGACGTACAACTCGAAATCTTTCCGGATCGAGGCACTGAACTCGTCCCACCACAGCCCCTCACCGTCGTTCGACGCGGCGACCTTCGCGAGTTCCAGTAGCCCGTCCAGCTTGTCGGTGGTCTCGTAGACGTGGCAGAGGGCTTGGATGTCCAACATCCGAATTCGGCCCGCCTCACCCTTCTCCAAGCGCTGCAAGGTGCCCGTGCCCCGTTCAATCAGCCTCGCGGCGTTGGCAATCGACATTCCCGCTTCGAGCCGCATATCTCGCAGGTGACGGCCGAGCTGGCGGCGCGGAATCGTCGTCGGCGGCTTCTTCGGACTAGGCATTGGGTGCGGCTTCCTTCCGATGGTTGGGCTGGCTGAGCACGGATGAATGGGTGGCACGGTCCGGCATGGCGGGAACGATGTCCCGCCGGTTGCTGGGACGCGAAATCGTGGTCACCGGGCGGTCTCCAGGGACTTTGGGCCGATGCCCCTGGGCGTTCCATTTCAGCATCGCACCGTCGCTGAATCGTTGTCTACTGCCTTCGGATCGACCGTCCACACGGACAACGCACGGGGCAGGGGCGCGGCATGGTGGCAGTAGACGATCGTTGGCTCGATTGCGGATTCGATCCCGAACACCTGACGCCGCAGGCCGCCCAGCTGATCCTCCGCTTCCACCAGCACGGTCCGGGCCACAACTGCCTACCGGGAATCGCGGCGCTGGCCTTTTTATCCGAACCGGCCGCCGGGGATGACTGGGAGTGATGGTGGATAGGCACATCCGGATCAAGTACGCAGTCGGAGCCGTCTTCGACTACCGGGTCAGCGACACCGCGGCCGGGCAGCTCGCGCGCACCCTCCACGACTGGGTGCCGGATGCCGAGATAACCGTGGACGATCACGTCACCGACGAGCTGCCGGTGATTCCCTGCGCGACCCTCTGGGAGCCGTGATGTGGTGGCTCGTCGGACTCGGGATCGTGAGCATCTGCGTCGTGGTGTGGTGGGTCATTCACTACGTCGGTTGGCGGGACTTCGCGCCCGGCCGTCACCTGCTCGGGCACGTCGACGAGATACCGCCGGATCACACCGAAGAAGAGAATGGCGCGATCACAGAGGTGCTGGCAGCGGTCGAGGACGATTCGTACCGGCGTCACTACGACCCGAGCTTCTACCGCCTGAGCGCCGCAGTTCGAGTGGCCCGAGCTCGAGGTGCCCGGCGCCGACTGCGCTAGCGCGGGGGCGGGAAGAGGGGCGGGATGGTGGGGACGACGATGGGCGGAAGGCCGGGGACCACGAAGGTGTTGGGGCCGGGCGGGGCAGGGGCGGGCGCCTGGTCCTCGGTGGTCTCGGTGCGGCGGGGCGGGACTGCGACCGACTCGTGCACCGTCTCGGTGGTGGTGGCGGGCGCGACCGCGATCGACGGATCCAGCGTGGTGGTGCGCGGAACGCTGGTGGTCGGCACCGCGGTGTCCCCTTCACCCTGCTGATGCGAATCCCGCTCCAGCACCTGCGGCCCGTATCCGAGCCCGAGTCCGATAGCGGCGAGAACGGCGAGCGCGCTCACCGCGAGCACCGCACCGCTGACCCCGCGGCGTTCCCCCCGCGCGGCGGGTGCCGAGAGCCAGGCGGGCGCGAGATCGGCGTCGTCGAGCCGGTTTTCGCCCGGCACGGCGACGAGCGGGTGCCCGGGCTGCGAGTGCTGGGCCGGCGGCGCGACGGGCCACACCGGGCGGGCGAGCAGGGCGGCGCCGCGGGCCATCACCGTTTCCGGCTCGGCGGGCACGATCACCGGGACGCCCATCCAGCGCTCGAGCACCTTGGCTACCAGTGGAATTCGCGCGCAACCACCGATGGCGAGGATGCCGTGCACCGGCCGATCGGAGCGCACGATGACATCCCGCGCCATCCGCGCCGACGATTCGATCGCCAGCATGATCAAAGCTTCGAAGTTCTCCTGCGCCAGCAGGACCAGGCCCTGCTCGCTCGGAAGCGCGACCGCGGTATTGCTGGAGAGCTGCTCCTTGGCTTCCCGGCAGAGCGCGTCCAAAGCGGCGAGCCCGGCGGGGTCCTGCGGGTGCGCGATGCGCCCGGAGGCGATCTGCTGCTCGCGGATCAGCGAATCCAGGTAGTCGCCGCTGATATCGCTGGTGCGCTCGCTGTGCCTGACCTCGCGGTTCTGCGCGTCGACCACGCTGACGGTGAGCCCGGAGCTGCCGAGGTCGTAGACGACGAGCGAGGAGATGCCGCGGATCTCGCCGGTGCGGTGCACCCACTCCAGCGCGGCGACGACCTCCGGCACCAGTTCGTAATTGGCCAGCTGCTGCCGCGCCATGGCCTCGCGCAGGGCTCGCGCCTGCTGTTCGCTGCGGTAGGAGATGGCGGTGGCGTGGATGTCGGGGGTGGCCTCGGCGGTGACGCCGATGGCCTCGGCGGTCAACTCCTCGACGGGCTTCCGACCGACCGGGATGGTCTGGATGTCATAGGCCGGGCCGGGCTGGGGGACGGAGCCGGCGTGCGGGCGCGCCAGACGGACGGCCCCTGCCCCCACCGAAACTCCCAGTACCGAACTCATCAGCTGCCCATCTCGTCGAAATACCGCACGACATGCGAGCCCGCGCCGGTTGCCGACGGTAAGCCCGGGTCCGAACATACCGTCGTCGTCCGACGTTACCTGCGGCAGGACTGGTCGTCCGGCAGTCGCTCCTGCTCGACGTCAACTCTACGACGTGCCGAGTCCCGCGTATACCCATCCGGATTTCCGCCAAACGTCACGATCGAGGCAGTTACGGCCGTCGATGATGCGCTTGGCCCGCACCACGGGCTCCAGGTCAACTGGACGCAGCGCGGTGAATTCGTCCCATTCGGTCAGTACCAGCACCACGTCGGCGCGCTCGCAGGCCTCGACGACCGAGGTCGCGTAGTTGAGGGTGGGGAAGATGCGGCGCGAGTTCTCCAGCGCCTTGGGGTCGTAGACGGTGACGACGGCGCCGTTGAGCTGGATCATTCCGGCGACGTTCAGCGCGGGCGAATCGCGCACGTCGTCGGATTCCGGTTTGAAGGCCGCGCCGAGCACCGCCACGTTGGCGCCGAGCAGCGAGCCGCCGACGGCCTGCGCGGCCATGTCGACCACCTTGCTGCGGCGGCGCATATTGATGTTGTCGACCTCGCGCAGGAAGGCGACGGCGTGTCCGGCGCCGAGTTCGCCCGCGCGGGCCATGAAGGCGCGGATGTCCTTGGGCAGGCAGCCGCCGCCGAAACCCAGTCCGGCATTGAGGAATCGGCGGCCGATGCGTTCGTCGTAGCCGAGTGCGTCGGCCAGGACGGTGACGTCGGCGCCGGTGGCGTCGCAGACCTCGGAGACCGCGTTGATGAACGAGATCTTCGTCGCCAGAAAGGCGTTCGCGGAGACCTTGACCAGTTCGGCGGTGGCGAGGTCGGTCAGCAGGAAGGGGACCTCTGCGTTCAGCAGGTCGGCATACAGCTCGCGGACCTGCTGCTCCACCCATTCCGATGCACCGCGGGCGGGGTCGACGCCGAGTACGAGGCGGTCCGGGCGCAGGGTGTCGCGCACCGCGAAGCCCTCGCGCAGGAACTCCGGGTTCCACGCCACCTCGACGTCGACCGGGGCGAGCGCGCGGGCCCGCTCGCCGAGCGCGGCGGCGGTGCCGACCGGGACGGTGGACTTGCCGACGATCACCGACGGGCGCTCCAGCAGCGGCGCCAGCTCGTCGACTACGGCGTGCACGTAGCCCAGGTCGGCCGCGTACTCACCCTTCTTCTGCGGGGTGCCGACGCCGAGGAAGTGCACCTCCGCGTGCGCGGCTGCCTCGGCGTAGGAGGTGGTGAACCTGAGCCTGCCCGCGTCCAGGTTGCGGCGCAGCACCGCCTCCAGGCCGGGTTCGTAGAACGGCGTCACGCCGTCGGAGAGTTTGGCGACCTTGCCCGGGTCGACGTCGACGCCGATCACGTCGTGTCCGAGTTCGGCCATGCACGCCGCATGCGTCGCGCCCAGGTACCCGGTTCCGAAGACTGTGCATCGCATGATCGATTGGTAAGCCGCGACTGTGGCCGCGTCGCGTCAGCGAGGCAAGGTGGGTGGCAACAGTAGATGTACATGCGGAGACGTCGAGATTTCCGGCGCGTCGTCCCAGGTCGGCGCGGTCCGGCTCGCCGCGCGGCGGCCCGCGCCTTGCCGCGCGGCCACGCCGCGCCCGGCGCCCAGCCTGCCCGAGGCCCGGCCCGCTCGAGGCCCGGTCCGCCCGGCTGGCTGCCCGGCTCGCCCCAGGCGCGGTCCGCCCGGCGCCCGGCCCGCTCGGGCTAGCATCGCGCGGTGCCCAGGTTCGCCCCCCGCGCGGCGCTGCTCCTCGGTGCGGCGGCCGCGGTAGTCACCGTCTCGCTCTGGCCCGTCTACGTGACCCCGCAGCGCGACGACCCCGCCCCGGCCGACGCCATCCTGGTTCTCGGCGGCGCCCACGACGGCCGCGAACAACTCGCCCTGCGGCTCGCCCGCGACGGCTACGCCCCGCTCGTCCTCTTCTCCGACCCGTACGACGGCAGCCCGCTGATCAACCGCATCTGCCACGGCGGCTACCGCGTCGAGGTCCGCTGCTTCGACCCGAGCCCGCGCACTACGCGCGGCGAGGGCAGGGAGCTGGCCCGGCTCGCGGAGGAGCGCGGCTGGACCCGGGTGATCGTGGTGACATTCACCCCGCACATCTCCCGCGCCCGCTACATCCTCGGGCAGTGCTGGCCCGGCGAACTGCTCTTCGCCGACCCCCGCCCGCGGCTCTCCCCGGCGCGCTGGGCCTGGGACTATTTCTATCAATCCGCCGGGTATGCGAAGGCGTTCACCGAACTCACCCTGCAGGGCTGCTGACCAGCCGAAAACATGTGCTGGCGGACGCCATCAGTTTTGCTCTAGAGTGCGGGAAGCGACAACCCTCCGGGAGGACAGATGGAATACGACTGGTCCGAGGCCGACCTGGCCTTCCGAGACGAGGTGCGGGCGTTCCTCGACGCCGAGCTGACGCCGGAGATCCGGCGCGCCGGCCGGCTGGCGACCAGCGTCTACCCGGACCACGAGGCCAGCATGGAGTGGCAGCACATCCTGCACCGCAGGGGATGGGCGGCGCCGCACTGGCCGGTGGAGCACGGCGGGCAGGACTGGACCCTGACTCAGCACCACATCTTCGCCAGCGAGTCCACGCTGGCGGGCGCGCCCGCGCTCTCGCCGATGGGCATCCGGATGGTGGCGCCTGCGATCATCGCCTTCGGGACGAAGGAACAGAAGGAGTTCTTCCTCCCGCGCATCCTCACCGGCGAGGTCTTCTTCTGCCAGGGCTACTCCGAGCCGGAGGCCGGCTCCGACCTGGCCTCGTTGAGCATGGCCGCGGTGGACGACGGCGCGGATTTCGTCTGCACCGGAAGCAAGATCTGGACCACGCACGCCACCGAGGCCAACTGGATCTTCTGCCTGGTGCGCACCACGCGCGGCAAGAAGAAGCAGGAGGGCATCACCTTCGTGCTGATCGACATGAACCAGCCGGGCATCGAGATCCGCCCGCTGGTCATGAGCTCCGGTGAAGAGGTGCAGAACCAGGTCTTCTTCGACGGGGTGCGGGTGCCGAAGAGCAACGTCCTGGGCAAGATCGACGAGGGCTGGACCGTCGCCAAGTACCTGCTGGTGCACGAGCGCGGCGGGGCAGCGGCGCCGTGGCTGCAGGTGCTGGCGCAGGACCTGGGCGCCGCCGCCGCCGAGCAGCCGGGGCCGGACGGCCGCCCGCTGATCGACGACCCGGCCTTCGCCGCCAAGCTCGCCGACGTGCGGATCCGCATCGACGTGCTCGAGGTGCTGGAGTACCGGACGCTCGCCGCCATGGCCAAGGGCAAGAACCCCGGCCCGGCCTCCTCGATGCTCAAGGTGCTCGGCACCGAACTGAGCCAGCAGCTCACCGAACTCGCGCTGGAGGCGGCCGGGCCGCGCGGCCGGGTCTACCAGCCGCACGCGGCCATGCCCGGCGGCCCGGTCGCTGGCTACACCCCGCCCGCCGACGGCTACCACAGCGGCGCCGAGTGGCAGGCCGTCGCGCCGCTGCGCTACTTCAACGACCGCGCGGGCTCGATCTACGCGGGCAGCAATGAAATTCAGCGAAACATCCTCGCCAAAGCAGCATTGGGGCTCTGATGGACTTCACCCTGACCGATGAGCAGGAGCTGCTCCGCTCCGCGCTCGCCGCGTACCTCGGTGCGCGCTACGACCTGGAGAAGAGTCGGGCGGCGGCCAAATCCGACCTGGGCTGGCAGCCGGCCGTCTGGCGCGGATTCGCCGATGAGCTCGGCATTCTCGGCGCCACGCTGCCCGAGCGGGTGGACGGCTCCGGTGGTGGGGCCGTCGAGCTGCGGGTGATCGCCGAGGAGCTCGGCCGCGCGCTGGTCGTCGAGCCGTTCCTGGACACCGTCGTCATCGGTGCCGGGCTGCTGGACCGGGCGGGCGGCGACCGGGCCGACGAGGTGCTCACGCAGATCGTCTCCGGTGACGCCAGGATCGCCTTCGCGGCCACCGAGTCGACCGCCGGGCACGTGCTGCACGACGTGGGCACCACCGCGCGCCGGGACGGCGAGGACTGGGTGCTCGACGGCGCCAAGGTCGTCGTCACCAGCGCCCCGCTCGCCACCCACCTGATCGTCTCGGCCCGCACCTCCGGCGAGCGCAGGGACGAACGCGGCATCTCGCTCTTCCTGCTCGAGTTCGACGCCGCCGACCCGCCCGCCGGGGTCGAGGTGCACTCCTACCGCACCATCGACGACCGCGTCGGCGCCGACCTCACCCTCACCGGGCTGCGGCTCCCGCCGAACGCGCTGCTCGGCGTCGAGGGGGCCGCGTGGGAGGTGATCGCGCCGACCATCGACAGCGCCATCGCCGCGGTCTCCGCCGAGGCGGTCGGGGCCATGGGCAAGGTGCTCGCCGACACCGTCGAGTACGCCAAGCAGCGGCAGCAGTTCGGGGTTCCGATCGGCAGTTTCCAGGCGCTGCAGCACCGCATGGTCGACATGTACATGGAGCTGGAGCAGGCCATCGCCGCCTCGCACCTGGTGACCGCGGCTCTGGACGCCGAACCGGCCGCCCGCGCCCGCGCCGCCTCCGCCGCCAAGGTGACGATCGCCCGCGCGGCGCGGTTCATCGGGCAGAACGCGGTGCAGTTGCACGGGGCCATGGGGATGACCGAGGAGTTGGCCATCGGGCACTACTTCAAGCGGCTCACGGCGATTCAGCGTGAGTTCGGCACCGCCGACGAGCATCTCGCGCGGTACGCGAAACTCACCCGCTGAGGTCGGCGGTACTCGGCCCGATGATATCTGAACTAATTCAGATATCATCGGGCCATGAGTGTTACTGCTTCCTGGTCGGAGTTCCTCCGGGATCCCAACCGGGTCATCGAATCCATGGAGGCGCACGGCGAGGTCACCCTCGTCCGGCGGTCCGCCGCGCCGGTCCGGCTCTCCGATGCCAGGCAGGCCGAGGCCGATGAGGCGACGCTCGGCGCGTTGACCATGCTGCTCGCGCTCGCCATGGACGACGAGGTGCTCGAGCGGCTCGTCGGCAAGCTGACCATCGCTTTCCCTTGGCTCGAACTGCTGCCCGAGGCGCAGCGGGCCGAGTTCGTGGCGGAGTTCCTCGCCGCGGCCAGGGGTGGGCTCGCGGTGGGCAGACTCGGGGCGCTCACCGCCACGCTGGCGGCCTGGCGCGATACCGCCGCCGCGCACGCCGATTCGCGGATCCGCGTCGACGGCACCGATCTGCACTACCTGAAGGAGCCGGTTCCGGTTCCGGATCCGAGGGGCGGGGAGTGAATCGGCGAGGGGGAGTGCCGCGCCCGTTGAAGCGCGGCGAGTACGAGCTGGTGTTCATCACGAACGAGGCGCAGAAGGGGTGGACGGACTGCGTGGCGGCGGCCCGGAACGCCATGGTCGATGCGTGGGAACAGTTGACCCGCGAACCGGAAGCGTTATCGGGGCGGCTGTACGTGCTGCGCGGTGAGCTGCGCTACGGCACGTATCAGGGGCGGACGTACGAGCGGTTCCAGTACAAGTTCTCGGACGGTGGTCGGCTCTGGTACTTCGTCGAACACGCGGGGAAGGGCAGTAGGACTGCCGGTCGGGTGCTGCTGGAGCGGTGTATGGCTGGGCATCCGAAGGAGACCGAGTAGCAATGGGAAAGGCGCCCGGATCGTGTGATCCGGGCGCCTTTTCGTTCGGTGGGGTCAGGCCTTGCGGCCGGGGGACTTGGCTCCCGACTTGAAGCCGAGGCCGCCGGGCTTGGCGGTCGGCGGGGGTGTGGCGGTGGAGCCGTTGCCGTTCGTGCCGTTGGTGGACTCGGCGGATGCCGTGGTCTCCGGTTCGGCGGTCTCGGGCTCGGTGGGCTCCGGTGCGGAGGTTTCCTCGACCTCGGGTGCGGGGGTCTCCTCGGCCTTGGGCTCGGGAGTCTCCGCAGCCTTGGGCTCCGGGGTTTCCGCAGTCTCGGAAGCGGCGGATTCTTCGGCCTGCGGGGCGGGCGATTCCTCGGGCTCGGCCGGCTTGGGAGCGCCGGGGGCCTTGGGGCTGGGGCGCTTGAAGCCGGACTTCATGGCGAGGCCCTTGGCGGCGACCGTCGGCTTGCTCTCGGTCGCCTGTGCCGGGGCATCGGCCTCCCCCGTCGCGGTGGCATCGGCTTCCACCGTCGCGGTGGCATCGGCCGGAGCCGGGGCCTGCGACTCGGCCGGAGCCGAGGCTTCTGCCTGCGCCGAAGCCCCTGCTGTAGCCGAGGTCTCGGCCTGAGCCGAGGTCTCGGCCTGAGCCGACGACTGCGTCGCTGCGCTTGCCTCGGCCGTGGGCTTGGACGCGCCCGGCGCCTTCGGTCCGGCTTTCTTGAAGCCGGACTTCATGGCCAGCCCCTTGGCCGCGACGGTGGGCTTGCTCTCGGTCGCCTCGGCGGGTGCCGTGGAGGTTGCCTCGGCTTCGGCAGGAGCTGCCGCGTTCGAGGACGTTTCCGCCTCGGCGGAGGCGGCGGCCGGAGCCTTCTTGCCGGGCGGCTTGGGCGCACCCTTGCCGGGCGCCTTGCCCGCACCCTTCATGGCGAGCCCCTTGACCGGCTTCGCCGGTGCCGCGGCCGGAGCCGCTGCCGCCGACTCGGCGGTCGAGGTATCCGCGTCCGCGCCTGCGGTGTCGGCCGGAGCCGCTGCCTTGGCGCCGGGAGCCTTCGCCGGGCCCTTCATGGCGAGGCCCTTGCCGCCGGGCGCCTTGCCACCCTTCATGGCGAGCCCACCGGCCTTCGCAGCCGGCTTCTTCTCTGCGGCGGCGTCGGCGGCGGGAGCATCGGCGTCGGCCGGAGCCGCTGCCTTGGCACCGGGCGCCTTGGCCGGACCCTTCATGGCCAGCCCCTTGCCACCGGGCGCCTTGCCACCCTTCATGGCGAGCCCACCACCGGCGGGCTTGGCGGCGGCCTTCGCCTCCGGCTCGGCCTCGGCGACCGGCTCGGCGACGGGCTCCGGCTCGGCGACCGGCTCCTCCTCGACCTTCGGCTGCTGAACGACAGTCAAAGCCTCGGTGAGCACCGCCGCGTCGACCCGCTCGATCGCATCGAGCATGAGCTGCGCGACGTCGATGACCTCGACACCTTCACCCTGCCCACTCTCCTGCCGCGCGGTCACACCGTCGTGCAGCATGACCCGGCAGAACGGGCAGCCGGTCGCGATCTTGGTGGGCGAGGTGGAGAGCGCCTCGTCGACCCGGTCGATATTGACCCGCTTGCCGAGCTGCTCCTCCATCCACATGCGGGCGCCACCGGCGCCGCAGCACATGGAGCGCTCGCCGTGCCTCGGCATCTCGATCAAGGTCGAGCCGGACGCGGCCATCAGCTCGCGCGGCGCGTTGTAGACCTTGTTGTGCCGCCCGAGGTAGCAGGGGTCGTGGTAGGTGATGTTCTGCGCCACCGGGGCGACCGGAACCAACTGCTTCTGCCGGACCAGGCGGTTCAGCAGCTGCGTGTGGTGCACGACCTCGTAGGAGCCGCCCACCTGCGGGTACTCGTTGTTGAGCGCGTTGAAGCAGTGCGCGCAGGTGACGACGATCTTCTTCTTGCGGTCGTCGACGCCGTCGAACACCGCGTTCAGCGTCTCGATGTTCTGCATGGCGAGCTGCTGGAAGAGGAACTCGTTGCCCGCGCGGCGCGCGGAGTCGCCGGTGCAGGTCTCCTCCTGGCCGAGCACCATGAACTTCACGCCCGCGGTGGCGAGCAACTCGGCGACGGCCTTGGTGGTCTTCTTGGCGCGGTCCTCGTAGGCGCCCGCGCAGCCGACCCAGAACAGGTACTCGTAGCCCTCGAAGCTCTCGGCGTCCTTGCCGTAGACCGGGACGTCGAACTCCAGCTCGTTGATCCAGTTGAGCCGGTCCTTGGCGTTCTGGCCCCAGGGGTTGCCCTTGTTCTCCAGGTTCTTGAAGAGCCCGGCCAGCTCGGAGGGGAACTCCGACTCGATGAGCACCTGGTAGCGGCGCATGTCGATGATGTGGTCGACGTGCTCGATGTCCACCGGGCACTGCTCGACGCAGGCGCCGCAGGTGGTGCAGCTCCACAGCACCTCGGGGTCGATGATGCCGTTCGCCTCGTGGTCGCCGATCAGCGGCCGCTCCGCCTCGGCCTTGGCGGCGTCGGAGATGCGGGCCAGCGCGGCCTCGTCCGGCTTGCCGTCGGCGTCGACCAGTCCGACCTCGTCGCCGCCGGGATCCTTGCGGCCACCGGCGAGCAGGTACGGCGCGACGGCCTTGCCGTGGTCGCGCAGCGACATGATGAGCAGCTTCGGCGAGAGCGGCTTGCCGGTGTTCCAGGCCGGGCACTGGCTCTGGCAGCGGCCGCACTCGGTGCAGGTGGTGAAGTCCAGCCAGCCCTTCCAGGAGAAGTCCTCGATCCGGCCGGCGCCGAGGGTGTCGGTGTCCGGGTCGACGTTCTCCATGTCGAGGGCGCGGCCCTTGGACATCATCGGCTTCGCCGCGCCGAGCGCGACGCCGCCGTCGGACTCGCGCTTGAAGTAAATGTTGAAGAAGGCGGAGAAGCGGTGCCAGGCCACGCCCCAGGTGATGTTGCGGCCGACGTAGTACAGGAAGGCCATGCCGGACATCAGCTTGACGAAGGCGAAGATCGACACCATGTTCGGGCTGGCCGGGAGCAGCTTGGCCACCTGCATGGTGAAGAAGTCGGTGTAGGCGTTGGCGTGGCCGTAGGTCGCGATCTTGCCTGCCTTCACCAGCACCATGCCGAGCCCCTCGAGCAGGACGATGGTCTCGATGACGTAGGCGGGGGCGAACTTCGAGCCGCTGAAGCGGGAGAGCCGCTCGGGCACCCGCGGGTGGTTCAGCTGGCGGATGACGATCAGCGTCACGATGCCGACGATGGTGCCGATCCCGAGGAGCTCGTCCCACAGGTGGTAGGCGGCGGTATTGCCGATGATCGGCCAGTGGAAGGCCGGATCGAAGGTCTGTCCGTACGCCTCGAACCACAGGATGGCGCCGCCCATGAAGCCGATCATCACCAGCCAGTGCGCCCAGCCGACGGTGCGGAACTTGTTCATCCTGGTGTGCGCCAGGAACTCGATGACCATCTGCTTGAAGCGCGGGAAGAACGGCCGCCAGCGATCGGGCGCGGACTGACCGAGCATGATGGCGCGGACGATGTCCCGGACGCCGCCGAAGAACGACGCCCAGCACAACAGGCTGAGCGCTGCTCCAATCGTGCCCAGCGTCAGTGTCAGGGCATTCATGTCGCGACCTTTCTTTTAGAAGCAACACGAGCAGGGTCGAGCCGGGGGTCGAAAACCGGCCGGTACTCGAATGGTTCGTATCCTAACCCGGGGTAAGTTACCCACCAGTAACTTACCCTGTCCAGCGTACGATCGTCCCTCGGGTGTTTGCCCCGTCTTACTGGGGCTTGACCGGAAAATTGCCTGTGATGAACGTCACGGGAAATTCTGTGCGCCCACCCCGCAGGGGAGCAATGATCACGGTAAATGCCGTGGCGAAGGCCCAGCTCGATAAGGGCACGCTAACTCGCTAGCAACAGTAAGGAATCTCGCATCCGTGGGCCGGTTCCATTAGGCTCACGACGTTCTGTTCGCCGTGCCCGATTTCCACACCGCTCGGGGAGGTCCCGGGTCGCCTGTGGCTCCGGGATGACGAGCTCTCGCGTATGGAGAGAGCGGGCCGCGAACAACCCCTGAAATGGATTGGACACTGCATTGAATCTCCGGAGAACCGCCGCGGCTGCCGCGCTGGTCATCGGCGCGCTGACCGTGGGGGCGGGAACGGCGTACGCGAACCCCGCGCCGGCCGCCGAGCCGTCCGCGGACCCGATCAACTACTCGGTGAAGCTGGTCGACAAGACGGTCGTCACCACCCTCAAGGGTGGCACGTTCGAGCTCACCAAGGAGACCCAGGGCACCGACGAGGTCGAGTACTACAGCGTCAAGGACGGCGCGGGCAATGTCGTCATGACGCTGCCGGTCGACTTCTCGCTCGGTGACATCTCGGTCCCGGTGAAGCCCGTGGTCAAGGAGGACGGCAAGGTCCTCGAGCTGACCCCGGAGGCCCAGCCTGCCCTGCCCGAGGAGAAGGCGAACACGGTCAACGTGAACGTCAAGCCGATCGCCTCGCCGATCGAGAACCAGCGGGCGCAGAACGAGTTCGCCAGCCAGTTCGGCATCGCGACCGCGGTCGGTAGCTTCCTCGGCACCGCCGTCGGCGCCATCGCGGGCGGCGTGACCGGCTGCATCATGGGCCTGCCGCTCTTCGGTGTCGGCTGCATCCCGGCCGCCATCGCGGGTGCGGGCATCGGTGGCATCCTCGGCACCATCGCGATCGGCGGCCCCGCGCTCGCCATCGCCGGTATCGACCTGGTGAACACCATCACCGCCGCCGAAGGCACCTCCAAGTGGGCCGACAAGCCGAAGCCGGCCGCCGAGCAGCCCAAGTAAGCACCGCAAGTCCCGGGAACGGCCCGGACCTCGACTTCGAGGTCCGGGCCGTTTCGCGTTCCGGGGCCGTGGGGCGCTCTTCGGGTCGGGGGGTACCCAGACCCCGGCCGGGCGATCCGATGCGGGAGCGTGGCGCTCAGCGCCCCGAAAATCCTCCGGCTCGAGCGGTAGCGGACCGGAAACCCGGACCGCGCAGTGACGTTTTACGCCGACTTGCATTCCGGCGGGTCCGGTCATGCGCACCGGCTCTGAAACAGCGAGAAGGCCGGGAGCGCAATCGCTCCCGGCCTTCTCGGTTACTGCCCGGTACCTACTAGCCGGTACGAACCCGGAGCCCCGGGTTGTCCGAGAGCACGACGCTCACCGGCTGGGCGAAGAGCTGCGGCACATTGCCGGTCAGCGCGCCGATCAGGTTGGGGATCTCGCACACCGGGTAGTCGGCGACCGACGAGGCGCTGGAGATGCCGAGCGCCAACCGGCCGGAGACCAGCGGGCCGCCGGAATCGCCTGGCAGCGCGCAGATGGTGGCCGAGAAGCTCTGGGTGAGCTCCCGGTCGCCGACCTGGACGGTCTGGTCGATCGCGTTCACCACGCCGCAGCTGAAGCCGGTGCGCGCACCGGACTTGCAGACCGGGGCGCCGACGACCGGGCTCGCCACGCCGTCGATGGCGATCGGGGCGGCGCCGCCCGCGCGCACGGTGTTGTTGGCGAAGCGCCCGGCCACCTGGTCGTTGATCCGGATGATCGAGTAGTCCTGGTTGCCGAGGACCGACTTCTGGAAGCTGCCGAGCTGCGCGCCGAGCCGGTCGCCGCGGGCCACCTCGTACACGCCTGCCGCGTTGCCGGTGCCCGCCGACGGGATGTCCGGGTTGCAGTGGCCAGCGGTGATGTTCACGACGTTGCCGTTGCGGTCGGTGCCGTTGAACCCGAGCGAGCAGCGCAGCGAGGTGTCGCCCGCCACCGAGGCGTAGCCGTCACCGGCGGCCAGCTGGCCGTTGGCCTCGGCGATCTCGGTCGCCTGCGGCTTCGGGGCCTGCTCGCCCGCGATCGGCGGGGCCATCACGATGACCCGGGAGGGATCGACGAAGCTCGGCATGGGCAGCCCGGCCTGGTCGACCCGGACCGCGATGCTGTTGTTCACGGTGTCGATGACGACGCCGCGCACCAGGTTCGCGATCTCGGCGGGCTGGCCGTCGAGCCAGCGCTCGAAGGCGCTCTTCTCGCCGCGCAGCGCGGCCTCGCTCTTGGCGACGTTGCGCACCTCGAACCCGGCGGACTCGGCGGCCTGCCGCGCCTCGTCGGCGCCGGGGCCCTGGGAGAGCGCCACCACCGCGCGGCCCGCGTCGTCCAGCCACGCCCCGCCGAACACCTGCGGGAACTGCCGCTGGGCATTGGTGGCGAAGGCGGCGACCTGCTGCGCGAGGTCGGCGCGGTTCAGGTACTCGTCCGCGGAGATCTTCAGGTCGCGCTGTACGGCGGCGATCAGCTCGGCGGGCAGCTCGGCCGAGGAGGCCGGGTCGGCGGAGGCGACTGCCGCGGTGGGCCCGAACAGCAGGGCCGCCGCCGAGGCCGCGATCACGGTCTTGCGGAATGTTCCGGAGCGGGCGGCCGGCCGCCTGCGGCCGTTGCGTGGCAGAAGCATGCCCAGACTATATGGTGTGCGGTCCGCTATCACTACTCGTCCCCTGTGCTGCGTGGTTGCGATTCGGACAGATCCGGCGAGTGTCGGCGGTCACCGACGGTTTGCCGAATTTCAGCTGGTGACCGGCTTGGTCCGGACGGTGATCCCGGAGCCCGCGCCACCGCCGGAGGCGGCATCGATCTCGGCCAGGATGGGCCGGATCGGAATGCCGAGGGTCGCCGTGCCGCCGTACTGCGCGAGCGCCACGTTGGCCTCGTTGCAGCTCGGTGCGTCGGCCGCGTTCGACCCGCTGGTGATGCCGAGGGCGAGCGTGCCGGAGACGATCGCCCCGCCGCTGTCGCCCCCGAGCGTGCAGGCGGAGCTGGCGAAGCCGCGGATGGTGCGGCTCTCCCCCTCCGCGGTGTAGAGCTGGGTCTCCACCCGATCCGCGACGACGTAGCCGCAGGTGAAGGTGGAGGACTGGCCCGACTTGCAGATCGGCGCGCCGGTGATCGGGTCGCCGAGCCCGGTGATGTGCAGCGTGGTGCCGTTGGAGCCGCGCACCGACGGCTGGTCCATGCCGAGCCCGACGGCGTGCTCGTTCAGCTCGATGAGCGAGAAGTCGAGGCCGCTGGCCCCGCCCAGGTTGGCCTGGGTGAAGGAGCCGAGCGCCGGGCTGTTCGGGATGTCCCTGACGTTCGGCTGGTACACGGTGGCGCGCTGGTCGCCCTCGCCGAGCTTGGGGTCGCAGTGCCCGGCGCTGATGTTCAGCGCCCGGCCCGCGGCATCGACGCTGTTGAAGCCGAACGAGCAGACGTCGACGCCCTGCAGGTTGCTGTCCTGCAGCGAGAGGTTCGAGGTGATGTAGGTGTCGCCCGCCATCGGCCTGCGCTCCACCGGCCCGCCGCCGCCGGGGGTCAGGATGACCTTCACGTTCGCGATCAGGGTGGGCACGTTCAGCATGTGCCCGGTGGGGGTGTTGGCGATGCTGACCACCAGCTGGCTGTTCAGGAAGTCGATCGCGACCGACTGGATGGCCTGCGACACCTCCCTCGGCAGCGTGTTGACCCACTGGCCGAACTGCTGCAGCGAGCCTTCGAGGCCGTCGGCGTTCACCGGGGTCAGCCTGGTCTGGTAGCCGTCGGCGGTGGCGATCTGCGCGGCCTCGGGGGAGGTCACCGCGACGACCGGCCTGCCGTCCTGGCCGATCCAGGCGCCCGCGAAGTCGCCGGGGCGCTCGGCGCGGAAGTCGGTGGCGTAGGTGCGCAGCTCCTGGGCCCGCGCGGCGCGGTCCAGGTACTCGGTGGGGGTGAGCTGCAGATCGCGTGCGATGGCCTGCACCAGTTCGGCGGGGAGCGCGTCGGCGGCGAGCTGCTCCGGTGCCGCGGTGGCGGCGCCGGAGCAGAGCAGGGGAGCGAGAATGACGGTCGTCGCGGCGGCGATGCCGGCTGCCCTGACCGCGGCGCGACGCGCCACCAGCTTGCGCATGAAGTCCCTTCGTCGGCACCCACGTGCCAGCCATCAGTGGGGAACGGGCGAACCGCACCCACGAAAATCCTCATTCAGCGGACCACCCGATGGGGAAAGTCCGGTCAGCGCAACACTCTAGGGCACGAATCGCCATCGGTCGTGGGCAATGGTCGAGCGGGATGATCTACCCCGGAGTACCGGGCGGTCGGCCTGTTCACCTGCCGCCCGGCAGAGTCCAGGTCGGGAATCCCGGCGGGTAGGTCGGCGGCCACGGTTGCTGCCACGGCGCCAGGGTCGTTGTGGTCCGCCGGGGCGTGGTGCGGGTGGTGGTCGGCGCGGGAGTCGTCGTCGCTTCGCTGGTCGGCGGGGGTGGCGGTGGCTCCGGCGTGGGCTCCGGGTCGGTAGTGGTCGTGGTGATCACGACCGGCGGCTCGTCGCCGAGCGGCAGTGGTGGCGGCGGCACCGGCGCCGTGGTCGAGGTGACCGGCGGCAGCGACGACTGGGCGTCAGGCAGCGGCGGCACCTTCGGGTCCGACGACTCACGGAAGATCACCGCCATCCCGATCCCGCCGAGTACCGTGCCGAGCGCCACCGCGGCGGCGATCAGCAGCACGATCCGGTTGCGGGTGCGGTGCTCCGGCCGCGCCGGCGGCACGGTGGCCGGTGTCGCGGCAGGCTTGTCCGGCTCGCCGTCCGGCTCGGCCACCATCGGATCGGCGGCGGGCATGGCGGCGGAGTACGCCTGCGGGCGCGCGCCTGCGGCGTCCACGCTCGGGATCACGTCGGTGACCTCCAGCGCGTGCACCGGCGGCTCCGACGGATCCGGCGGGGTGGTGCCCGCCGGGGTGGCGAGCACCGCGGCCAGCGCCGAGCGGGCCGCGTGGTGCGCCAGCGTCCGGCCGCGGTCCAGCCCGGCGGCGGGCGGCAGGTCTTCCTCGTCGACCAGCACCACCGAGCGCAGCCCGAGGTAGTCCAGCGCCTCGCGCAGCCCCTGCACGTGCTCCGGCGGCCAGCTGTTCGGGTGCGTGGCGTAGAACTCGGCCGGGCCGACCAGGTAGTCGGCGGAGAGGTTGATCAGGCAGAACAGCGCCGTCGCGACCAGATCCTCGGCCCGGTACGCCTCGCCGTCGTCCACCGTGACCCCGTTCGGGTCGCCGATGGCACCGACGAAGTGCCGGATGGAGTGCGTGTAGCCGTCCGGCGGCTCGCCGCCGAGCGCGGCGTCGCCGTCGTCCGACATGTGCAGCACACAGGTGCGGACGATGTAGTGCGGCTCGCCCTCCGGAAGATCCCCCTCCGCCCCGCTGTCGGTCGCGATCGCCGCGACGCACTCGTCGTCGGCAATGCGCAGGCCCACACCAGTGGCCATCCTGTTTACCTCGCTTCGGCGTCCGCCCGGACAGGTTTCCCGACCAGGCGTCACACCAGCAGCGAGCCGTGTCCCATGGCGCGGAGCATCGACAATAACTCCGAACGGGACTGGGCACCGATTCGACGCCTGATCCGGGCGACGTGGTGCTCCACCGTCTTCGCCGAGATGTAGAGCCGCGCGCCGATCTCCCGGTAGGTCAGGCCGAGCAGGACCAGCTCGGCGACCTCGCGCTCGCGCTCGCTGAGTACGGCCGCCGGGTCGGCGCCCGTCACCGGATTCGCGGCGGGTGTGCCCGCCCGCGGCCGCGGCGCGGTCTCGGCGGGCCTGGCGTCCGCGCGGACCGTGCGGGCCAGTTTGAGCAGCGCGGTCGCCGCGGCGGGGTCGCGCGCGGCGAGCGCGGCCTCGCTGGCCAGCCGGGCGGCGTCCCAGGTGAGGCCGAGCGCGGCCAGCTGCGCCACCGCGGCCTCGACCTCCGGCGCGGCCACCTCGCCGCGCAGCACGAGCACCCAGGTGCGGCCTGCCTGCGCGAGCACGGCGGCGTGCCGGTCGCCCGCCTCGGCAGCGGCCCTGAGCTGCCCGGCGTGCGGCAGCAGATCGTCCGGGCGCTCCTGCGCGAGCGCCGCCTGCACGCCGTACCAGTGGAAGGCGTTGGCCCAGGCGGGCGGCTCGCCGAGCCTGCGGAGCACGCCGTAGCCCGCGGCCACCAGCGGTCCGATCCGGCGCTCGTCGCGCAGCCGGATCCCGGCCAGCCAGAGCTCGCCGATCGGCAGCAGCGTCAGCAGGTCGGCGTCGACCTCGTCGAAGAGCGGAACCGCGGCCTCCCAGGCCAGGGTGAGCGCGGTGTGGTCGCCGGAGCGGCGGGCCAGCCCGATCGCGACGCCGTGCGCGAGCAGCCGGTCCCTCGGCTCCAGCACCGCGTGGTCGAACGCGGCGACCCGGTCGGCCGCGGTGCGCTCGTCGCCGCCGAGCATGGCCGCCCAGGCCGCGAGCACGGCCGGCTGGGGGCCCGCGTTGCCGTCGGCCTCGGAGCGGCGCAGCGCGTCGATGGCGCGGCGTGGCTCGCCGATGCTCAGGCAGAGCAGCGTGGCGATGGTGGTCGCGGCGCAGGGCAGCAGCCGCTCGGTGGCGGCGGCCGCGTGCGCGACCCCGATCAGCCCGGAGACCGCGGCGGCGGTGCCCGCCTCGCCGTCCTCCAGCAGGGCCATCCGGCCCCGGCCGGTGTGGTCGGGACGCGGCGTGACGGTGCGCGCCAGCGCCTCCACGATCCGGCGGGTGTGCGCGTTCGCCTCGGTCGGCGGCCACTGCCGCGCCGACGCGGACATGGTGGCCGCGCCCGCCGCGTCGCCCGCGAGGTACTGCACGGCGGCGCCGGTGGCCCAGTCCGCGCCAGCGCGGTGCGGGCCGAGCCAGCCGTAGAGCTGCGCGGCGCGCGCGGTGCGGCCGCGCCGGACCAGCACCGTCGCGCAGATCCGGACGGCGGTGGCGAGATCGGGGGCGGCGTCGGCCGGGTCGAGCGCGCCGGGGTCGGTGCCGCCGAGCCGGGCCAGCACCGGCTCGGCCAGCCGCAGCGCGGTCTCGCCGTCGCCCGCGCGCAGCGCGGCCTCGGCCCATGGCAGCGCGATGCCGTCGGGGTCGGTGCCCGCGGCCACGGCGGCGCGGTAGTAGCGGACCGCCTCCGCGCCCGCCTTCTCGGCGGCGTGGCAGAGGAAATCGGCCAGCCTGGCGTCGCGCACGCCGGACTCGGCGAGCAGCAGCGCGGTGTGGTCGCGCAGCAGCCCCGCGTCCAGCCGCGCGGAGAGCAGCCTGCGCTGCACCGCGACGAAGCGGCGGTCGCCGAGCAGCGTGCGCAGCGGCGCGATGGCCGGGTCGAGCAGCAGGTCGGCGTCGGTGACCAGCGCGCTCGCCCTGGCCCGGTCGATCAGCGCGTCGGCGGCGCCCGCCGGGACGCCGAGCACCTCGACCAGCTCGCTGGAGTCGAGCCCGGTGCCGGTGGTGGCCACCGCGAGCGTCTCCAGCAGGTCCGGCTCGACGGCGCCGAGCAGGCTGCGGGCCCACTCGGTGACGGCCGCGTCGACCGTGGCGATTCCGGCGTCGAGCCGGGCCGTGCTCGCGGCGGCGAGCGCCGCGACGACGCCGCCGCGATTCCCCGCGGTCAGCTGGTGGATGTGCTTGGCCACCGAGCGCGGCACCACCATGCCGAGCTCGCGGGCGAAGGGGACGATCTCGGCCGCGCCGAGCGCGCGCAGCTCGACCACCCGGCCGCGCCGCGCGACGGTGTCGGCGAGCCGGCGCAGCCGCTGGTCGTGCGGGCGCGGCTGGGCCGCGATCACCACGGTGCGCTGCCCGGCGTCGATCGCCCGGCACAGTGCGAGCAGCTCGGCGTCGCCGAGGGTGTGCGCGTTGTCGATCACCAGCGCCGCCTCGCGCTGCGACACCTGCTGCGGCCGTGCGGCGCCGACCACGGCGGGGGAGCCGGGGCGGCGCGGTGGCTGCGGCTGCCGGTTCGGCACCGGCAACCTGGGCGCGGAGCGGCCCTGCAGCGGGAGGCGGTTCGGCGCGGGAGCGGCCGTTCGCGCCGGGGCAGGGCGGGGCGGGGTGTGCACGGGCCTGGCGTGGCCGGAGACGGTGTCGCGGGCCGGGATTCCGGCGGCGCGCAGCTGCGCCCTGATGGCGGCGAGCAGGGTGGACTTGCCGGTGCCGGAGCGGCCGCGCACCAGGTACACCGTCGGCTCCGCGGAGCCGGCCTCGAGTTCCCGGAGGATCTCGCGCGCGATCGGGAGGGTGTCGAAGGCAGCCTCAGCCACCGGAGCCTCCCAGGACCTCGCCGACGCCGCCGACCGCGTCACCGACGCCGCCGAGCACGCCGCCGACGCCGTCGCCGACACCGTCGATGGTGTCGGTGAGCACGCGGGTCGGCAGGCTCGGCACGGTGGGGGGCTGGATCACGACGGTCTGCGGGGGTGCGCCGCCGCTGTTCGCGGGGGGCGGGGTCGCGCCGCCGTTGTTCGCCGGGGCGGGGGCCTGGGGGGCGGGCTGGTCGGGGGCCGGGTTTCCGGCCTGCTGGGTCGGCTGACCGTCGGGGGTGGCGGCGCCCGGCGCTGCGGGGGTACCCGGCGCTGCGGGGGTACCGGGGGCGGTGGGGGTGCCGGGGGAGCCGCCGGAATTCGCGACGGTGCCCGGGGCCGCGGTCACCGGCTGGCCGGTGGAGTCGATGGTGACGACGCCGGGGGCGGCCGGGGCGTCGGTGGCCGCGACACCTGCGGCGTCGGGGGCCTGCGGCGCGTTCTGCACCGAGGTGGGCGGGGTCGACTCACCGCTGAAAGTTCCGGTGCCGAGCGCGAGCGTGCCGGTGGCGAGCAGGGCGAGCGCGGTCACCGCGCCCGCTACGATCCCGGCCCGCTGCCTGCCGGTGAACCGCCCGTGCGGTTGCGGCGGGTCCGGTAGATCGGGGAGTAGCGCCGGGATCCTGGTCGTCGCGGTGTCGTCGGCGGCGGCGACCGCGGGAGTGTTCTGCACCGTGCTGCTCGCGAGATCGGCGGCGAGCAGCGCGGCGCCGCGCGCGGCGGCGTTCTCCGGGTCGCCCGCGGCCGCGACCGGCAGCCCGAATTCGGAGGAGAGCACCTCGGTGACCAGCGGAATCGCGCCGCCACCGCCGGTGAGCACGATCCGGCGGACATCGCCGAGATCGACCCCGGCCCGGTGCAGCGCGTCGCGGACGAGTTCGGCGGAGGTCAGCAGCGGGGCGCGCAGCAGATCCTCGACCTCGCCGCGGACCAGCCGGATCCGCTGCGGCTCCGCCGCCGGGTCCAGCCGGACCTCGACGACGGTGGCGGTGTCGCGGGAAAGGGTTTCCTTCGCTTTCCGGCACCGTTCCCGCAGCGCCGACAATTCCCGTTCCACCACCGGGTCGAAGGGGTCGAAATCGCTTTCACCCATGGCATTTGCCAGCACGTAACGCATGGTGAGCAGATCGAATTCGGCGCCGGCCACCTCGGTGCTCCGGACCGGGGCGGCGAGCATGCCGGACTGCGCGCCGGTGCGCAGCACCGAGACGGTGAGGCCGGTGGCGCCGAGGTCGTAGACCACCACCGCGCCGTCCGCGCGCGGGGCGCCCGCGGTGTCGAGCAGCCGCAGCACGGCGGCCGGCTCGGGGACGAGGGTGACGTCGTCCAGCCCGGCCCGCGCCAGCGCGGCGCGCTGCGCCGCCACGGTGTGTCCCGACCACCAGGCGGGGTGGCAGGCGACCGTCACCTGGTCGGCGTACCCGGCCGCCTCCTCGATCAGGCAGGCGATCGATGTGGCGACGAGATCCTCCGCGACGTGCTCGGATCCGTCCTCGGCCAGGATCGCGACCGGGTCGCCGACCCGGGCGAGGAAGCCCTCGAGCACGGTGTCGCCGGAGTGCCTGCCGCGCGGCGCGGCCGCCGTGCCGAACGCGGGCGCGGCATCCGCCGTCAGCCGTAGCACGCTGGGATGCGCCGTGACCCGGGCGGTCTCACCGTCGCGATCGTCGGTCGCGGCGGCCGCGACGGCCGCTCGGTACGCACCGACGGTGATGCCGAGCGCCAGACGCTGTGTCATGCGAGAACCCCGTTCGAGAACTGTTGGTCCGATGTGTCGCTGTCCTACTGCGTGCGCACCCGGCGCACCAGCTCTGTCGGTTGCTGGGGGAGCGCCGTTACCGATTCCGGGCAGGTTCGGGGAAATTCCCCTAATGCGCTCCGAACCCCTAACGAAATGTTCCCGCAAGCATTGGGGGTGCGCCCCGTTTCGGCGTAACGCCAGGCGCTCCTAGCGTGAAAGGCATTCCGACTGCAGCGGGCCGATCGGCCCCGCCGAAACCAGGAGACGATCCCCATGACCCCGAACGCCATCCTCGAGTTCATCCTCGACCTGCTGCGTGATCGTGAAGCCGCGGTGGGGTACTGCAACAACCCGACCGGCGCGCTCGCCGCCGCCGGGCTCGGCGACGTGAGCCCCGAGGACATCGCCGCCGTCGCGCCCATGGTCGCGGAGTCGGCGTTCGTCGCGGGCGGGTCGCAGTTGTCGGCCATCGTGGCGGCGGGGGCTCAGGCGGCCGCGGCCGCTGTCATCGGTGCGGCCGGGTCGGCTGCCATCGGGGCCGCCGCTGATCTCGATCTCGGGCTCGGGGGGTCGGTGGACACGGACATCGATCTCGGGCTCGGTGGAGCCGTGGATGCCGGGGTGGATCTGACCGCCGGGCTCGGCGGTGCGCTGAACGGGGCCGTGGATGTGGCGGCGGGGTTGGGCGCCGGGCTCGGCGCGGGCCTCGGCGGAGCTGTTGACGCGGCCGCCGGTCTCGGTGTCGGTCTCGGCGGTGCCGTCGGCGGAGTCGTCGACGCCGCGGCAGGTCTGGGAGCCGGTTTGGGTGGTGCTGTCGGCGGCGCGGTCGACGCGGCTGCCGGTCTGGGTGCCGGTCTCGGCGGTGCCGTCGGTGGTGCGGTGGACGCCGCGGCGGGTCTGGGTGCCGGTTTGGGTGGTGCTGTCGGTGGTGCGGTGGACGCCGCTGCCGGTCTGGGTGCCGGCCTCGGCGGTGCGGTCGATGCCGCCGCGGGTCTCGGCGCGGGTCTCGGCGGAGCCCTGAACGGTGCGGTCGACGCCGGGGCTGGTGTCGGCGCGGGTCTCGGTGGCGCGCTTGACGGTGTCGCGGGTATCGGCGCGGGTCTGGGCGCCGGTTTGGGTGGTGCCGTCGACGCGGCCGCCGGTCTGGGTGGTGCCGTCGGCGGCGCGGTCGACGCCGCTGCCGGCGTGGGCGCTGGTCTGGGTGGCGCGGTCGACGCGGCCGCCGGTCTCGGTGCAGGTCTGGGTGGTGCGCTCGGCGGTGTGGTGGATGGTGCGGCGGGTGTCGGCGCGGGCGTTGGCGGTGCGGTGGACGCGGCCGCCGGCCTGGGTGCGGGTCTGGGGGGCGCGCTCGGTGGCGTGGTGGACGGTGCTGCCGGTCTCGGCGCGGGCGTTGGTGGCGCGGTCGACGCAGCCGCCGGTCTGGGTGGCGCGCTTGGCGGTGTGGTGGACGGTGCGGCGGGTGTCGGCGCGGGTGTTGGTGGCGCGGTTGACGCAGCCGCCGGTCTGGGTGCCGGTCTCGGCGGCGCGGTCGATGCCGCTGCGGGCGTGGGCGCGGGCCTCGGTGGCGCGCTCGATGGTGCCGCTGGTGTCGGAGCCGGCCTCGGCGCCGGTCTGGGTGGCGCGTTGGACGCGGCCGCTGGCGTCGGCGGCGCGGTCGGCGGTGTGGTGGACGGTGCGGCCGGTGTCGGTGCGGGTGTTGGTGGCGTGGTGGACGCGGCCGCCGGACTGGGTGCCGGTCTCGGTGGTGCAGTCGAGGGCGCGGTGGATTCCGCCGCTGACCTCGAAGCGGGCCTCGGTGGCGCGGTCGGCGCGGCTGCCGGACTGGGTGCGGGCGTTGGTGGCGCGGTCGATGCGGCAGCGGGTCTGGGTGCCGGTCTGGGCGGCGCGGTCGACGCGACCACGGATCTCGGCGGAGCGCTGGACGGCGCCCTGAACGCGGGCGCACAGGCTGGAGCGGGCCTGGAGACCGGCCTCGCCGGCACCGTCGGCGGCGTGCTCGCCGCGGGCGGCGAGACCGCGGCCGGACTCGAGACCGGGCTCTCCGGCGTCACCGGCGGCGTGGTCACCGGCCTCGACGGCGCACTCGACGGAACCGCTGGCCTCGGCGGCCAGCTGGCGGGCGGCCTGGAAACCGGCCTCGGTGGCGCGGTGGACGGCGCCGCTGGCGTCGGCGGCCAGCTGGCGGGCGGTCTCGAAACCGGCCTCGGCGGAGCTGCCGGACTCGGCGGCCAGCTGACCGCCGGCCTGGAGTCCGGACTGGGCGGAGCCGTGGACGGCGCCGCCGGTCTCGGCGGCCAGGTGGGCGCGGGCCTCGGCGGAGCGGTGGACGGAACGGCGGGTCTCGGCGGCCAGCTCGCCGCGGGCCTGGAGTCGGGCCTCGGCGGAGCGGTGGACGGGACCGCGGGTCTGGGCGGCCAGCTCGCGGGCGGCTTGGAGTCGGGCTTGGGTGGTGCGGTGGACGGGACCGCGGGTCTGGGTGGACAGCTCGCGGGCGGCCTGGAGTCCGGCTTGGGCGGAGCGGTGGACGGAACGGCGGGCCTGGGCGGCCAGCTGGCCGGCGGCCTGGAGTCCGGCCTCGGCGGCGCAGCGGGTGTGGGCGGCCAGCTCGGCAGCGGCTTGGAATCCGGCCTCGGCGGCGCGCTCGACGGTGCGGCGGGCGCGGGCGGCCAACTCACCTCCGGCCTGGAAACCAACCTCGGCGGCGCCCTGAACGGCACCACCGACCTCGGCGGCCAAGTCACCTCCGGTCTGGAATCCGGCCTCGGCGGCACCCTCACCGGCGCCACCGACCTCGGCGGCTCCGCGACCGGTCAACTCGGCGGCACCCTGTCCGGCGCCGCCGAAGCCGGAACCGCCATCGGCTCCACCGCGCAGGCAGGCGCCGAACTCGGCGGTTCGGCGGCGGGCAGCGCCTCCGGCGCGCTGGGCGGCTCCCTCTCCGGCGCCGCCTCGTCGGCGAACAGCGCCTGGCACTCGGTCGACGTCTCCAGCGCCTTCGGCGACACCTCGTTCACCGGCGGCGGCAGCGGCGCCGCGACGGGAGCGAGCTCGGTGACCGGCGAGGGCTCCCTGTTCGGCACCTCGCAGAGCGGCAGCGACGCGCACATCGACACCGACCCGGATCACGGCCTGTTCCACTGATCCAGGCGATGATCCACGGGCTGTCCGTCCCCGCCGGGACGGACAGCCCGTCCGCGCGACGAAAGGAGACCCGATGACCGCACCGACGGCCCCCGCGCTCCCGCTGCTCCCGGTGCTGACCGAGACCATCGCGGTGGCGCGCGCCGCGCACCGCTCCGACCTGGTGGACCGGCTGCACGCCGCGGCCGAGCGGGTGCGCGACCCGCGCCGCCGGATCGTGATCGCCGGCCAGCTCGGCCAGGGCAAGAGCCGGTTCGTGAACGCCCTGCTGAACGTGGAGTTGTGCCCGGTCGGCGACGGGGGCGGCACGGCGCTCCCGATGCTGCTCGCGCACGGCGCCGAGCCGCGCGCCGAGCTGGTGCTCGCGGGCACCGAGGCGGGCTCGCCTGAGGTGCGGGTTCCGATCCCGCCGGACGCCGTCGCCGGCATCGACGCGCGCACCCCCCTTGCCGAGGGCCGCCGGGTGCTGCGGCTGGAGCTGCACGCCCCGAACCCGCTGCTCGCGGATGGCATCGTGCTGGTCGACACCCCCGGCGTCGGCGGCTCGGGGCCGGGCGCGGCGACGGTGCTCGGCATGGTGCCGACGGCCGACGCGGTGCTGGTCGTCTCCGACGCCTCCACCGAGCTCACCGAGCCCGAGCTCACGTTCCTGCGCCAGGTGCGCGAGCTGTGCCCGACGGTCGCGCTGCTGCTCACCAAGGTCGACCTGTACCCGCACTGGCGCCGGGTGCACGAGGCCGACGTCGCCCACCTCGAACGCGCCGAGCTCGAGCTGCCGATCATCCCGGTCTCCGCGCTGCTCCGCGAGCACGCCATGCGCACCCAGGACCAGCAGCTCGGCCGGGAATCCGGCTTCGGGGAGCTCTATCGGTACCTGCGCGACGAGGTCGTCGCCCGCGACCAGGCCGCCGTGCGCGCCGGGGTGGCCCGCGACATCGCCGCCGCCGCCGAACATCTCGCGCTCGCGCTGGGCAGCGAGCTCGTCGCGCTGCGCGACCCGGACAAGGGCGCCGCCGCACTGCAGGAGCTGCGCACGGCCAAGGCCGCCGCCGAGGAGCTGCACCGCCGCACCGCGTCCTGGCAGCAGACGCTCGGCGACGGCATCACCGACCTGGCCGGCGACACCGACCACGACCTGCGCGAACGTCTGCGCGACATCGCCCGCGAGGGCGAGGAGTGGATCGACGACCACGACCCGGGCAGGCACTGGGAGCGGATCGCGGAGTGGCTCGGGCTGAGCGTGGACAGCGCGCTCGGCGACAACCTGCTCTTCACCCACGAGCGCGCGGCCCGGCTGGCCGAGCGGGTCGCCGAGCACTTCGCCGAGCTGGGCGCGGTCGAGCTGCCCGACGTGCGCGGCGCGCTCGAATCCGGCGACAGCCGTGCGGGTTCCGGCACCCTCGCCGACCTGGAGAAGGACATCGGCTTCGGCAGCAAACTGCTGGTCGGCATGCGCGGGTCGTACGGCGGCATGCTGATGGTCGGGCTGGCGAGCACCTTCGCCGGGCTCGCCATGCTGAACCCGATCTCGCTCGGCGCCGGGGTCCTGGTCGGCGGCAAGGCCTTCCGGGACGACAAGCAGGCCAGGCTGGCGCGCCGCCGGAGCGAGGCCAAGACGGCGGTGCGCCGCTTCGTCGACGATGTCGCGTTCCAGGCGGGCAAGGAATCGAAGGACCGGCTGCACCGCATCCACCGCGCGCTGCGCGACCACTACACGGGCGTCGCCGAGCGCGCGCTGCGCTCGCTGGAGGACTCGCTGCGCGCCACCCAGGACGCCGCCAGCGTGGAGTCCTCCCGTCGCGCCGAGCGCTGCGCGGAGCTGGAGCGGCAGCTGCGGGTCGTCGCCGAACTGCGCAGGCACGCCGTCGCCCTGGCACCGGCGGACACCCCGCAACTGCCGGGCAATCCGCCGGTACGGTAACCGGATGACGTCAGGAACCACCCGCGGCGCCGTCGGTCTCGTGCCGGAGGCGCAGGCGCTGATCGAGACCGCGCGCCGCGCCTTCGCCAGGGACGCGCGGCCGCGCGCGCTGCTCGGCGACTGCGCGCACCGGCTGGAGCAGCCGCTGCGGGTCGCGCTCGCGGGCTCGATCAAGGCGGGCAAGTCGACGCTGCTGAACGCGCTGGTCGGGCAGGACATCGCGCCCACCGACGCCACCGAGTGCACCCGGGTGGTCACCTGGTACCGCAACGGCCCGACGCCGAGCGTCACCGCGCTCGCGCCGGACGGCGACCGCGCCAACGTGGTGGTGCGCCGGGCGGGCGGCGCGCACGGCCTCACCTTCGACCTGGACGGATTGCGCTGGCAGAGCGGCCATCCGCGGGATATCGACCACCTGGAGGTGGAGTGGCCCGCCGCGCCGCTGGCCGCCACCACCATCATCGATACGCCCGGCACCTCCTCGCTCTCCCGCGAGGTCTCCCGCCGCACCGCGCGGCTGCTCACCCCGGAGGACGACGCCGCCGTCGCGCTGCCCGGCGCCGACGCCGTGGTCTACCTGCTGCGCAGGCTGGACGATGCCGACGTGCGCTTCCTGGAGCGGGCAGGCGCGGGCACCGCGGGCGGCACCGGGCCGCTCGGCGTGATCGGCGTGGTCTCCAGGGCGGACGAGATCGGCGCGGGCGCGCTGGACGCGCTGCACTCCGCGCGCGACGTCGCCGCCCGCTTCGCAGGCGAGCTGGAGCGAACCGGGCTGTGCCAGGCGGTGATCCCGGTCGCCGGGCTGCTCGCCTTCGCCGCCGCCACGCTGCGCCAGCAGGAGTACGCGGCCTTCGAGGCGCTGGCCGCCGTGCCGACGGCGGAGCTGAGCGCCGCGCTGCTCTCCGCGGACCGCTTCGCCCGCCCGGACATCCCGCTGCCGGTGCCGCCGGAACTCCGCTTCCAGATCGCGGAGCGCTTCGGGCTCTTCGGCATCCGGATGGCGGTGACGCTGATCCGGCTCGGGATCAGGGACTCCGCCGCGCTCGCCGCCGAGCTCACCGCGCGCAGCGGTGTCGACGAGCTGCGCACCGTGCTCGACACCCAGTTCGGCCAGCGCGCCGACCAGCTCAAGGCGCACTCCGCGCTGACCGCGCTGGACCGGGTGCTGCGCGGCTACCCGGGCACCGAGGCCGACCGGCTGCTGCCCCGGGTGCGCACCCTGCTCGCCGACGTGCACGGCTTCGCCGAACTCCGGCTGCTCGGCAGGCTGCGCACCGACGAACTCCCGCTCCCCGCCCGCGATCTCGCCGAGCTGCACCGCCTGGTCGGCGGCACCGGCATCGCCCCGCACCTGCGCCTCGGCCTGTCGCCGGACGCCGCCCCCGACGCCATGCGCGCCGCCGCGCTGGACGCCGTCCGGAAGTGGCGCTCCCGGGCCAAGCACCCCCTGGCCGACCAGGCCACCAGCACCGCCTGCCTGACCGCCGCGCGCAGCGCCGAGGGCGCGCTCAGCCAGCTCTAGCCGGCCACGTCAAGGATTCGCTCGAACGAGCAGGTGAGCAGCGGTCGCGACCCGACGGGCGGGAAGCTTCCGCACTGCTGCCGCCTAGGGCTGCACGTCGTCCAGTAACTCCGCCAGCCTGCTCAGGCTGGAGCGCCAGCCGCGCTCCATGGCGTTGCGGGCCATCTTCTGCCGCCGGTCGGCGATGTCGAACCCGGTCTGGGTGAGCAGCAGCCTGGTGCCGCGGCCCTGCGGCCGGACGGTCAGGTCGAGCGGCCAGCGGGCGGGCCGGGGCGCCCGCACGTCGACCCAGGCCAGGGTGAGCTGCTCGGGGGCGCGGGCGGTGAGCACCTCGCAGGCGATCTCGCCCGGCGAACCGGCAGGAAGGGTGAACAGGAAGTGCGTGCCCTCGGCCGCCGCGAACCCCACCGACGGCATGAGCCAGCGCTCCAGCAGCGCCGGTTCGGTGAGCGCCCGCCAGACCTGCTCCGGTGATCGCGGCAGGAAGGTGCCGATCTCGACGGCGGCTGGATCGAGCCCGGCATCCGACGTCATCGGCGCACCCCCGCCCGGAAACCGTTCATGATCACCAGCTTTGCACGCGCACCTGCCCGCCGCGCGGATTCCGATCGCGGCGGTTCTACAGCGCAGCCGCCACCCGCTGCACCCCCGGCCCGGTCGCCTCGACCAGCCCGGCTGCCCGTCCGCTCGCGACCAGCAGCAGGTCGCAGGCGGTGCCGCGGAGCTCGTCCGGCCCGTCGCCGCCGCTCCAGTCGCAGTCGGTGGCGACCAGCCGGATGCCGCGCAGCCGCTTACGGGCGCCCCAGAACACGCTGGTCCGCACGTGGTCGAGCGCGGCGAGGGTGGGCTCGAGGGGCACCGCGTGGACGCGGCCGAGCGGGCGGGCGACGTCCTGGCTGTGCACGAGGAAGTCGGCGAGCGGGTCCAGCGGGCCCGCGCCGGGCGCGCGGCGCGCCGAGCCGGCGTCCTCGCGAAGCTGCGCGATCAGCTCGGCGGGGGTGAACCGCGTCGCCCGCTCCCTCGCCTGCTCCGCCGTCATCCGGTCGAAGTCGAAGCGGGCGCGGACCGCCGCCCGCAGCGCGCCGCGCAGCGTGTCCCTGGTGGAGAGCGTCAGGTGCGCCGCCAGCTCGTGCATGGTCCACCCGGGGCACAGCGACTCCACCTGCCACTCGGCCGGCTCCAGCGTCGCCAGCAGCCCGGCCACCGCCAGCCGCACCTCCTCGGTCCACCCCATGATCTCGGCGCGCTCCATCCGTTCCTCCTCGTGGTCGTCTCGGGAGTGCCGACGGTCCGCGGCGCCGAAAGTGTTCGGTGGCGGCGGCCGGGGCCGGGAATAGATCCCGCGAGTCCCCGGTTGTGCCCATTCGACAAGGTTGAGTGGAGCAAGCTCAAGTTTCGGTTGACGCCCGTCGGAGATGGGTGCAGGATTGAGCCGACCACGCTCAGCGTTACACAGCTCGGTACGTCAACAAGGAGGAATCAACTATGGCTCGTGCGGTCGGAATCGACCTCGGGACCACGAACTCGGTAGTCGCCGTGCTCGAAGGCGGTGAGCCGGTCGTCGTCGCGAACTCGGAGGGATCGCGGACCACTCCGTCGATCGTCGCGTTCGCGAAGAACGGTGAGGTGCTGGTGGGTCAGCCCGCCAAGAACCAGGCCGTCACCAACGTCGACCGCACCATCCGTTCCGTCAAGCGCCACATCGGCACGGACTGGAACGTCGAGATCGACGGCAAGAACTACACCCCGCAGGAGATCAGCGCGCGCACGCTGATGAAGCTGAAGCGCGACGCCGAGGCCTACCTGGGCGAGGAGATCGCCGACGCGGTCATCACCGTCCCCGCCTACTTCGAGGACGCCCAGCGCCAGGCCACCAAGGAAGCCGGCCAGATCGCCGGGCTGAACGTGCTGCGCATCGTCAACGAGCCCACCGCGGCCGCGCTCGCGTACGGCCTGGACAAGGGCGAGACCGAGCAGACCATCCTGGTCTTCGACCTCGGCGGCGGCACCTTCGACGTCTCGCTGCTGGAGATCGGCGAGGGCGTCGTCGAGGTCCGCGCCACCTCCGGCGACAACCACCTCGGTGGTGACGACTGGGATCAGCGCGTCGTGGACTGGCTGGTCGAGAAGTTCAAGGCCAGCGCCGGCATCGACCTGACCAAGGACAAGATGGCCCTGCAGCGGCTGCGCGAGGCCGCGGAGAAGGCGAAGATCGAGCTCAGCTCCTCGCAGAGCACCTCGATCAACCTGCCCTACATCACGGTCGACGCGGACAAGAACCCGCTCTTCCTCGACGAGCAGCTGAGCCGCGCCGAGTTCCAGCGGATCACCAGTGATCTGCTCGATCGCACCCGCGCGCCGTTCCAGCAGGTCGTGAAGGACGCCGGGGTCAAGGTCGCCGATATCGACCACGTGGTGCTGGTCGGCGGCTCCACCCGGATGCCCGCGGTCACCGATCTGGTCCGCGAGCTCACCGGCGGCAAGGAGCCCAACAAGGGCGTGAACCCGGACGAGGTCGTCGCCGTCGGCGCCGCGCTGCAGGCCGGTGTGCTCAAGGGCGAGGTCAAGGACGTCCTGCTGCTCGATGTCACCCCGCTCTCGCTGGGCATCGAGACCAAGGGCGGCGTGATGACCAAGCTCATCGAGCGCAACACCACCATCCCGACCAAGCGCTCGGAGACCTTCACCACGGCCGACGACAACCAGCCGTCGGTACAGATCCAGGTGTTCCAGGGTGAGCGCGAGATCGCCTCGCACAACAAGCTGCTCGGCTCCTTCGAGCTGACCGGCATCCCGCCCGCCCCGCGCGGCGTGCCCCAGATCGAGGTGACCTTCGACATCGATGCCAATGGCATCGTGCACGTCACCGCGAAGGACAAGGGCACCGGTAAGGAGAACACGATCAAGATCCAGGACGGCTCCGGCCTGTCCAAGGAGGAGATCGACCGGATGGTGAAGGACGCCGAGGCGCACGCCGCCGAGGACAAGGCGCGGCGCGAGGAGGCGGAGACCCGCAACCAGGCCGAGTCGCTGGTGCACCAGACCCAGAAGTTCATCGCGGACAACGAGGAGAAGGTGCCCGCGGACATCAAGTCCAAGGTCGAGGCGGCCATCGTCGAGGCGAACGAGGCGCTGAAGGGCACCGACATCGCCGCCGTCAAGGCCGCGGTGGAGAAGCTCGCCACCGAGTCCCAGGCGCTGGGTCAGGCGATCTACGAGTCCGCCGCCGCCGAGGGCGCGGCCGGTGACGGCCAGCCCCAGCAGGGTCAGGCGGACGACCAGGTCGTCGATGCCGAGGTCGTTGACGAGCCGGTCGACACGGAGAAGAAGTGAGCTCGGAGCAGCAGGAACCGGTCACCTTCGTCGACAAGCGCAAGATCGATCCGGAGTCCGGTGAGGTCAGGGAGCCGGACAAGGCTCCGGAGCCGGATACCGAGAACGGCAGCGAGTCGAACGGCAACGGCTCCGACCCCGCGGCGGCGGCCCCCGCCGCGGGCAAGGAGGCCGAGCTGACCGCGGACCTGCAGCGGCTGACCGCCGAGTACGCCAACTACCGGCGCCGGGTCGAGCGCGACCGCAAGGCCGCCACCGACGCGGCCAAGGCCGCCGTCGTCACCGAACTGCTCGGCGTGCTGGACGACCTGGACCGGGCGCGTGCGCACGGCGACCTGGAGTCCGGCCCGCTCAAGGCGGTCGCCGACAAGCTCGCCGAGGCGCTGCGCAAGCAGGGGCTGGAGGAGTTCGGCGCGGTGGGCGAGTCCTTCGACCCGACCCTGCACGAGGCCGTGCAGCACGAGGGCAGCGGCGCCGATCCGGTGCTCGGCCTGGTCATGCGCAAGGGTTACCGCTTCGGGGAGCGGGTGCTGCGGCACGCGCTCGTCGGAGTCACCGACGCGGTGCCGGGCGACCCGGCAGAATCGGGTGAGAAGACCGGTGAGGCAGCGGATTCCACGACCGGCGAGAGCGACGCGGCATCGGGAGCAGCTGATGCCGAGACGACCGGACGATAGAGACGCGAGAGGAGGAGATGCTCGGTGAGCCAGCGGGAGTGGATCGAAAAGGACTTCTACAAGGAGCTGGGTGTCTCCGCCGACGCCACGCCGGACGAGATCAAGAAGGCGTATCGCAAGCTGGCCCGGGATAACCACCCGGACGCCAAGCCCGGCGACAACCGGGCCGAGGAGCGGTTCAAGGCCGTCAGCGAGGCGCACGCCGTGCTCTCCGATCCGGCGAAGCGCCGGGAGTACGACGAGACAAGGAAGCTGTTCGGCGGCGGCGGCGGTTTCGGCCGCGGCGGCGGCTTCCAGCCCGGTGCCGGTGGCGGGTTCTCCCAGAACTTCGACATCGGCGACATCTTCGGCGGCGGCGCGGCGGGCGCCGGTGACGGTGGCCTCGGCGACCTGCTCGGCGGGCTCTTCAACCGCGGCGGCGGCCCGCGTACCGCGGCAAGCAGGCCGCGGCGCGGTGCCGACGTCGAGACCGAGACCACCCTCGGCTTCCGCGAGGCGGCCCAGGGCGTCACGGTCCCGCTGCGGATGACCAGCCCGGCGCCGTGCACCACCTGCCACGGCAGCGGTGCCAAGCCGGGCACCAGCCCGCGCACCTGCCCGAACTGCAACGGCGCCGGTGTGGTCAGCCGGAACCAGGGCGCCTTCGGGTTCAGCGAACCCTGCGACGAGTGCCGTGGCACCGGCTCGCTGATCGACGACCCCTGCGTCGACTGCCGCGGCACCGGCGTGCAGAACCGGACCCGCACGATCACCGTGCGGATTCCGCCCGGCGTCGGTGACGGGCAGCGCATCCGGCTGGCCGGACAGGGCGAGGCCGGGTTGCGCGGTGCGCCCTCCGGCGACCTGTTCGTCAGCGTGCACGTCAGCCAGGACAAGGTCTTCGGCCGCAACGGCGACGACCTGACCCTGGTGCTGCCGGTGAGCTACGCGGAGCTGGTGCTCGGGACGACGGTCTCGGTGCCGACGCTGGACAGCCGGGTCGGCGTGAAGGTGCCGCCGGGCACCGCCGACGGCCGCATCCTTCGGGTGCGCGGGCGCGGTGTGCCGAAACGCAGCGGCGGCGCGGGCGACCTGCTGGTCACCGTCAAGGTCGCGGTGCCGCCGCGGCTGGACGAGAATGCCGTCCAGGCGCTGCAGCGGTATCAGGAGGCGGAGAAGACCAGCGGCTTCGATCCTCGTGCGGGATGGGCAGGTGCGTAATGTCCGACGATCCGAAACAGATGTCCAATGCGGCGCGGGCCGAGTTCTTCATGATCTCGGTCGCGGCCCAGCTGGCAGGCATGCATGCGCAGACCCTGCGCACGTACGACCGGCTCGGCCTGGTCACGCCGCAGCGGACATCCGGTGGCGGCAGGCGCTACTCGGCCAGGGACGTGGAGCTGCTGCGCGAGGTGCAGCGGCTCTCCCAGGACGAGGGCGTCAACCTCGCCGGTATCAAACGGATCATCGAATTGACCAACCAGGTCGAGGAATTGCGCGAACAGGTCGCCGAGCTCTCGGCGGAGGTGGAACGCCTGCGGGCGGGCTACCGGCCGGATCTGGCGCCCCAGCAACGCAGTACCGCGCTGGTGGTCTGGCAGCCGCGCAATAGACACGCGCGGTAGCGCGGCGAATTCGGAATTCGCCAGCAAATCAACAGCCCTCGACGGCGCACCCGCTCCCGGAGCGGAGCCCGTCGAGGGCTCTTGGCATTTCGGCCCCATTCAGCGGATGCCGGACGGCATTTGCCGAGCTACACAAACTTCCGGTCGGTTTATTGCGTTTTTTGAACAGGCCATCCAGTATTTTATGAAATAAGCGCGTGATATTCCAGTGCATCGCTCCCGCGCTGGCAAACTTGCACCTAGACTCGTTTCCATCGGCTGCCGAAGTGTTCCCCGGTAGAGTTCTCGTGCGAAATGGGGTTGTGACACAAATGGATTCGCGGACCGTCGCGCTGGTCAGGACGACGTTCAAGGCGGTTGCCGCGGAAGAGGGGGGCCGAGAGGCGCTCGCGCGGACTTTCTACGCGATCTTGTTCACCGATTACCCGCAGATCCGCGATTTCTTCCCGGCCGCCATGGACGCCCAGCGCGACCGCCTGGTGCAGGCCATCACCTATGCCCTGGACAAACTGGACGAGCCGGAGAAGCTCCAGCCGTTCCTGGCCCAGCTCGGCCGTGACCACCGTAAGTACGGGGTCCGGCCGGAGCACTACATCGCCGTCGGCTACTCCATGAAGAAGGCGCTGCGGCAGTTCACCGGCACCGAGCTGTGGACCGACGAGGTCGAGCAGGCCTGGGACGGCGGGCTCGAGGTCATCGCGAACACGATGATCGGCGCGGCCGCCAAGGAGACGACGCCGTCGGCCTGGCGCGGGGTGGTGGTCGAGCGTCGCGAGGTGCTGCGCAACCTCGCCGTCGTCCGGGTGCAGCTGGACCAGCCCATGCAGTACGCGGCGGGGCAGTACCTGAGCGTGCAGATCCCCTCCCGGCCGCGGATGTGGCGCTACCTCTCGCCCGCGGTGCCGCCGAACGCGAGCGGCGAGGTCGAGTTCCACGTGCGCGGCGTCTCCGGCGGCTGGGTCAGCCCGGCCATCGTGACCAACACCGCGGTCGGCGACCAGTGGCTGCTCGGCTCCCCGCTCGGCGGGCTCGGGCTGCCGCGCAACACCAAGCGCGCCATGCTCATGGTGGCCTGCGGCACCGGGCTGGCCCCGCTGCGCGCCCAGCTCATGGCGATGGCGCAGCGCCGCACCAACCCCAAGGTGCACCTCTTCGTCGGCGGGCACCACCCGTGCGATCTCTACGACCTGGAGACGCTGAGCCAACTGGCGATGGCGAACAAGTGGCTCACCGTCACCCCGATCACCGAGAGCGACGAGAACCCCTGGTGGTACGAGGGCCCCACCGACCCGGAGCGCGACCTGGCCGGGCTGGAGCCGCGGCTCACCGGCCAGGTGGGCAAGGTGGTGGCGAACTACACCCCGTGGACCGACCGGGACGTACAGATCGCCGGGCCGCCCTCGATGGTGCAGACCACCAAGTTCCGGCTGATGGCGGCGGGCACCCCGGCCGACCACATTCGGCACGACCCGCTCTTCTGAGCGGCTACAGCCCCTCGTACTGGATGCGCTCCACCGGGGTGCCGATGTCGATCAGCTTCTCCACGGTCGCCCGTGTCATCCCCGGCGAGCCGCAGACCAGCACCTGATGCCGGTCGAAGGCGCCGTGCGAGCCGATCACGTCGGCCAGCGTGCCGTGCAGCCGCTCCTCGGCCGGGAAGCCGATATCGACCCGGGAGCGCTCGAACCACTCGTCCGGCCAGCTCGGGTCGTCCGGCCGCTCGACGACCGGGATCACGGTGAGCCAGGGCAGCTCGGTGGCGAGCAGGAAGAGCATGTCGTCGGCGTAGAGGTCGCGCGGCGAGCGCCCGCCGACGAACAGGTAGGTGCGCGGCGGCTGCTCGGCCCTGGCCAGCTCGAGCAGCTGCGAGCGCATCGGCGCCAGCCCGGTACCGCCCGCGATCAGCACCACCTCGTCGCCGGCCGGGTCGATGGTGAAGCTGCCCATCGGGGCGCTGATCCGCCACTCGTCGCCGGGCTGGGTGTCGGCGACGATCGAGCCGCTCAGCCAGCCGCCGGGCACGGTGCGCACGTGGAACTCCAGCTTGCCGTCGAGCGAGGGCGGGAGCGCGGGCGAGTACCGCCTGCTCACCGTCGGCTGCTGCGGTACCCGCACCTGCACCGATTGCCCCGCGCGGAAGGGGACGAACTCGCCGATCAGCCGGATCACCGCGACGTCGTGCCGGAGCCGGTGGTGCCCGACCACGGTCGCCGACCATTCACCGTCGCCCACCGCGCGCGGGTCGGGGCCGTCCAGCGGGCTCGGATCGATGTCCATGTCTCTCTTCCGTTAGCCGACGGGGTCGCTCTGGATGATCGACTCGGGGGTGCCGACGGCCATCAGGGCGCGGCGGGTGTCGGCGATCATGGTGGCCGAGCCCGCGATCTGGATCTGCCGGTCGGCCCACGCGCCGAAGCTCGCCACGACCGCACCGAGATTACCGATCAGCCGCCGGTGCATGCCGTACGGCTCCTCGCTCGGCGCGTGCGGATACCACCACGGATTGGTCTTCTGCTCGCAGACCGGGACGACGGTGAGCCACGGGTTGCTCTGCGAGAGCTGCCACATGTTCTCCACGTCGTAGAGGTCGCACGGGTAGCGGCCGCCGATGAAGAAGTGCACCCGCGGGTTCACCCCGCTGCGGCTCATCTCGATCAGCTGCGCGCGCAGCGGCGCGATGCCGGTGCCCGCGCCGATCAGCAGCACGTCGCGGCCGCTCTCCCGGTCGATGTGCAGGTTGCCGAGCGGGCCCGCGATCTGCCAGCGGTCGCCAACCGCGGTCTCGTTCACCACCGCGGTGCTGACCCAGCCGCTCTGCACCTTCCGTACGTGGAACTCGATCTCGCCGTACGGGTTCGACGGGATCGCGGGGGAGAGGTAGCGCCACATCTTGGGCCGCTGCGGCAGCATCACCGGGACGTACTGCCCGGCCAGGTACGGGATCGGGCTGTCCGACTGCAGCCGCACGATGGCCAGGTCCTCCAGCACCCGCCGGTGCCCGACCACGGTCGCCTCCCAGTACGGCTGGGACTTGTCCGAGTTGGCCCCGATCGCCATCGACGCCGAGATCAGGATGGCGACGTCGGTCCAGCCCTCCTCCAGCCCGACGGTCCAGTCCCGGCCGTGGTAGGTGCGCAGCGCCGCGAGCAGCGCGCGGCCCGCCAGGTCGTAGTGCGCGGCCTCGACGCCGTACTTCCGGTGGTCCCTTGCCAGCTGCTCCAGGAACGCCTGGGCCCGGTCCCAGTGCTCCAGGTTGTCCAGCACGAACTGCACGGCGGTGGTGACCCGCTTGGCCTGCATCTCCATCGTCGGCGGGAACAGTTCTCGAAGAGCGGTGTTCTCCGCGAACAGGTGACCGTAGAACGCGCTGATCAACCGCTCGGCACCGTGCGGTGCGTCGAGCACCGCTCGGAAGTTCGCGCGGACCAGCGCAGCAGAACGCGCATCCACGACGTGGGGAGTCCTTTCTTCGAACTGTCTCACCACGAGTATCCCCGAAAATCGGTCATCGGTGTGCCGGGCGGGCGGCGGCAGGCGGATGCGGCCACCGGGGGATGCGCAAAGCCGCCGAAAAAACTAGAGTTGAGCGGAACAGACTCAACCTTTTGCGCGTTGAACCAGGCAACCTCAGAACTACAAGGCAGGAAGGTGACCGTGGACTCGTTCAATCCCACCACCAAGACCCAGGCCGCGCTGACCGCCGCGCTGCAGTCCGCGTCCACCGCGGGCAATCCGGAGATCCGTCCGGGGCATCTGCTGGTGGCGTTGCTCGACCAGACCGACGGTATCGCCGCCCCGCTGCTACAGGCGGCCGGGGTGGACCCGGCAGGCGTGCGGCGCGAGGCGCAGCAGATCGTCGACCGGCTGCCGCGCGCCACCGGCGCCACCACCGCGCCGCAGCTCGGCCGGGAGGCGCTGGCCGCGATCACCGCGGCGCAGCGGCTCGCCACCGAGCTCGGCGACGAGTACGTCTCCACCGAGCACGTGCTGGTCGGGCTGGCCGCGGGCGACTCCGAGGTGAGCAGGCTGCTCACCGGCCGCGGCGCCACCCCGGAGGCGCTGCGCGAGGCCTTCACCGCCGTGCGCGGCAGCGCCCGCGTCACCAGCCCGGACCCGGAGGGTACCTACCAGGCGCTGGAGAAGTACTCCACCGACCTCACCGCCCTCGCCCGCTCCGGCACGCTCGACCCGGTGATCGGCAGGGACACCGAGATCCGGCGCGTCGTCCAGGTGCTCAGCCGCCGCACCAAGAACAACCCGGTGCTGATCGGCGAGCCGGGCGTCGGCAAGACCGCCATCGTCGAGGGACTGGCCCAGCGGATCATCGCGGGCGACGTCCCCGAGTCGCTGCGCGGCAAGTCCGTGGTCTCGCTGGACCTCGGCGCCATGGTCGCGGGCGCGAAGTACCGCGGCGAGTTCGAGGAGCGGCTCAAGGCCGTGCTGGAGGACATCAAGAACAGCGCGGGCCAGATCATCACCTTCATCGACGAGCTGCACACCATCGTGGGCGCCGGCGCGACCGGCGAGTCCGCGATGGACGCGGGCAACATGATCAAGCCCATGCTGGCCCGCGGCGAGCTGCGGCTGGTCGGCGCGACCACGCTGGAGGAGTACCGCAAGCACATCGAGAAGGACGCCGCGCTGGAGCGGCGCTTCCAGCAGGTGCTGGTCGGCGAGCCGTCGGTGCAGGACACCGTCGGCATCCTGCGCGGCATCAAGGAGCGCTACGAGGTGCACCACGGCGTCCGGATCACCGACTCCGCCCTGGTGGCGGCGGCGACCCTGAGCGACCGCTACATCACCTCCCGGTTCCTCCCGGACAAGGCGATCGACCTGGTCGACGAGTCGGCGTCCAGGCTGCGCATGGAGATCGACTCCCGCCCGGTGGAGATCGACGAGGTGGAGCGCGCGGTGCGGCGGCTGGAGATCGAGGAGGTCGCGCTGGGCAAGGAGACCGACGAGGCCTCCAAGCAGCGGCTGGAGAAGCTGCGCTCCGAGCTCGCCGACGACCGGGAGAAGCTCAACCAGCTCACCACCAGGTGGCAGAACGAGAAGAACGCCATCGACCGGGTGCGCACGCTCAAGGAGGAGCTGGAGTCGCTGCGCGGCGAGTCCGAGCGGGCCGAGCGCGACGGCGACCTCGGCAAGGCCGCCGAGCTGCGCTACGGCCGGATCCCGGCGCTGGAGAAGCAGCTGGTCGAGGCCGAGCAGAGCTCCGCGGCGGGCACCGGTGAGCTGATGCTCAAGGAGGAGGTCGGCCCGGACGACATCGCCGATGTGGTCTCCGCGTGGACCGGCATCCCGGTCGGGAAGATGCTGGAGGGCGAGACCCAGAAGCTGCTCCGGATGGAGGACGAGCTCGGCAGGCGGGTCGTCGGCCAGCTGGACGCGGTGCAGGCCGTCTCCGACGCGGTGCGCCGCGCCAGGGCGGGCGTCGCCGACCCGGACCGCCCGACCGGCTCGTTCCTGTTCGTCGGCCCCACCGGCGTCGGCAAGACCGAGCTCGCGAAGGCGCTGGCGGACTTCCTGTTCGACGACGAGCGGGCCATGATCCGGATCGACATGAGCGAGTACAGCGAGAAGCACGCGGTGGCCAGGCTGGTCGGCGCGCCGCCCGGCTACGTCGGGTACGACCAGGGCGGCCAGCTCACCGAGGCGGTGCGCAGGCGGCCGTACACGGTGGTGCTCTTCGACGAGATCGAGAAGGCGCACCCGGACGTCTTCGACATCCTGCTGCAGGTGCTGGACGAGGGCAGGCTCACCGACGGCCAGGGCCGCACGGTGGACTTCCGCAACACCATCCTCATCCTCACCTCCAACCTGGGTGCCGGTGGCGAGCGGGAGTTCGTCATGAACGCGGTGCGCTCCGCGTTCAAGCCGGAGTTCCTGAACCGGCTGGACGACGTCGTCATGTTCCACGCGCTGGACGAGGTGCAGCTGCAGCACATCGTCGACATCCAGCTGGAGCAGCTGCAGAAGCGGCTGGCGCAGCGCAGGCTCACGCTCGAGGTCACCGATTCCGCCCGCTTCTGGCTCGCGGTGCGCGGCTACGACCCGGTCTACGGCGCGCGGCCGCTGCGCAGGCTGATCCAGCAGGCCATCGGCGACACGCTCGCCAAGGAGCTGCTCGCCGGCGAGGTCGCCGACGGCGACACCGTCAAGGTCTCTGTCAGCCCCGACGGGGACGGGCTGGTGGTTGGATAGTCGCGCCTTCGCGCGACGTGGTTCCCGCCCTGGAGAGGTTCGTCCCTCGGCACTCGAGACTCGCGCCTTCGGCGCATGCGCTTCGAGCACCGAGGGACGAACCGGGCGGGAACCGATGCTCGTAAGACTCGCACCCGGCGGGGTTGCGCCGGGGATGGAGCGGCGCGGTCACCCATACAGGTGACCGCGCCTCTCGTAGTTCGTACCCTGTAGCTATGACGAACCCGAAGGACCCCTGGGGGCAGCGGCCGGACGAGAGTCCGACCCAACACCTCGGCGCGCCGGGTGCGTCGGGCGCACCGCCAACGAACGTCTTCGGTGGCTCGGCGGGCGGGTACGGCGAGTGGACGCCGCCGCCACCCCCGGACGCCACCCGCGAATTCCCCTCGTACGACAGCCAGTGGGGCCCGTACGACGGCCAGGGCGGCACCACGCAGCAGCCCTACCAGCAACAACCGCCGCCGGGGTACGTTCAGCCGCAGCAGCCCTACCAGCAGCAACCGCCGGGCTACGTTCAGCCGCAGCAGCAGGATTGGGTGAACGGCCACCCGCCGCCGGGGCACCAGGGCAGCGGCATCCCGCCGAGGCCGCCCAGGCGCAATACCGGGCTGTGGATCGGCCTCGGCCTCGCCGCCGTGCTGCTGATCGCGGTGCTCGGCGTCTTCGCCGGGCTGTACTTCACCGGCGGCGACGACGATTCGACCGCCGCGGGCACGACGACCACCGCGACCCGCCAGCCCGGCCGCACCACCGCGCCGCCATCGGCAAACCAGACCACCCCGTCCTTCCCGGCCCTGCCGAGCGAGCTCCCCGGCCTGCCCGGCCTGGAGGATCTCGGCAGCGCCATGGGCTCGATCACCGCGAACAACGGCGGCACGCTGACCCTGCGCACCCTGGACGGCAAGACCGTCACCGTCCGCACCGACGCCCGCACCCAGGTGATCTCGCTCGGCGTCAGCACCGCCGCCGACCTGCCGGTCGGCGAGATGGTCGTGGTGCAGGGCGACAAGGGCGCGGACGGCAATATCCTCGCCGAGATCATCATCAGCACCGGGCTTTCCGGGGGTGGCCGGTGACCGCGCGGGAAGCGACCCGGGCCGCCACGAGCCGAGGGTGCGGGGCAATCACGGGATCGGCTGGTTAGGCTGTGCGGCGATGACGGAGATGTGGTTCGGGTTGGCGGCGATCGCCCTGGTCGGTGCGGTCGTCCTGCTGTATTTCGACCGGGCGCAACGGCAGCGGACCGGTCACGCGCGCCAGGTGTGGGCCAAGGCCCAGGGATACACCTATGTGTCGGTGGAGCCGGCGCTACCTTCGACTTGGCGCCGCGGGGCGCTGGCCAAGCTCGGCTACCTCTCCGCGGTCGACGTGGTCTCCGGTATCCGCAAGGGCGAGAAGTTCGTGCTCTTCGACCTGGAGGACTCGGCGACGCTGATCGCGGTGCGCAGGCAGATCGGCTCGGACATCGACGTGGACATGCGGCTGAAGACCGCGTCCCCGCCGAAGGACGCCGACCTGGAGCTGCTCGGCGCGATCGGCGACCGGGTGGTCTTCGCGACCAACCCCGAGATCGCCAGGCACGCCGTCGATCAGCGGATGGTCGCGTTCATCGAGTCGCTACCCGACATCGTGCAGATGCTGTGGAGCGAGGGCAACTGGACCCTCGGCATGCTCTCCATCGGCACCGGGTCCCGCGACTGGGAGACCTCGATCGACGCCGTCCTTCGCCTTTCCGGTCTGCTGCACGTGCTTCCGCCGGAGAGCGACACCTACGGCGAGGGTGACTTCGGCCGACCGGGCGGCCGGGCCAAGCCGCGCCACGACGACGAGCCGGGCGACCCGGCCGGAACCCGCGACGCCGCAGGTGAATCCGCTGATCGGCCGCGCGCCGACGAGCGGCAGACCGGCGAGGCGGGCGCCGAGCCCGCGCAGCGCAGGCCGAGCCTGGCCGTCGTGCCCGGCAAGCGGGACGAGCCGCGCCGCCAGGAGCGGCAGGCAGGCGCCGAGCCGGACCAGGACGGCGACGAGGAAGGCGACCGCCCCGGCGGCCCGTTCCACCCCGGCTTCCGCCCCTACCAGGGGCCGGTCCCGCAGTAACCGGTACACCCGTCCGACCCGTATTCTGCAACCGAGGGTTGGTCCGTGGTCCGGCCGCAGCCGGATCGCGACGACAGCCGGATCGTGCCGAGCAGTGTGGCTGCGCGCGCGTACCGGAGACCGCGACCGGCGGACGCTCGTGCGGAGGCGCGCCGGATTTTGTCCGACGCACGCGAAAGGACGCGAGACCAGATGATCGACCACGCCATCGAGACGGCTCAGCACCGCTCCGGCTCCGCCGACCGGGGTGAGCTGGCGCGCCTCGTGCGCGAGCTGGCCGTCGTGCACGGCCCGGTGACCCTGTCCTCCGGCAAGCACGCCGAGTACTACGTCGACCTGCGCCGCGCCACCCTGCACCACCGGGCGGCCCCGCTGATCGGCAGCCTGCTGCGCGAGCTGGTCGCGGATTGGGAGTTCGAGGCCGTCGGCGGCCTCACCATGGGCGCCGACCCGGTCGCGCTCGCCGTCATGCACGCCCCCGGCCGCCCGATCAACGCCTTCGTGGTGCGCAAGGCCGCCAAGGAGCACGGCATGCAGCGCCGGATCGAGGGCCCCGACGTGGTCGGGCGCCGGGTGCTCGTGGTCGAGGACACGACCACCACCGGAAACTCCCCGCTCACCGCGGTGCGCGCACTGCGCGAGGCGGGCGCCGACGTGGTCGGCGTCGCCACCGTCGTCGACCGGGAGACCGGCGCCGACCAGGTGATCGCCGCCGAGGGGCTGGGCTACCGGTCCATCCTCGGATTGGCCGATCTCGAGCTGGGATAGCCTGATGAGCGGTTTGTCCTGCGTTTCGAAGGGTCGTGTGAGTCACCCGTGGTGAGCATTGCTGTCAACAAGGGTCGAGAGAATGTGGCGATGCTCGGTATCGGTGCCTATCGACCTACCCGCATCGTGAGCAACGACGAGGTCTGCGAGGTACTCGACTCCACCGATCAGTGGATCTTCGAGCGCAGCGGGATCCGCAACCGGCGCTGGATCAGCGGCGACGAGACGGTCAGGACGATCGCCGTCGCCGCCGCCGAGCGGGCGATCGTGAGCAGCGGGATCGACCGCGCCGAGATCGGCACCGTGATCCTCGCCACCGGTACCTGGCCGTACAAGACCCCGCACGGCGCGCCGTCGATCGCCTACGACCTCGGCATCAACGGGGTGGCGGCCTTCGACCTGGAGAGCGGCTGCGGCGGGTTCTGCTACGGCCTCGGTGTCGGCGCGGATCTGATCCGGGCCGGGTCGGCGAAGTACGTGCTGCTCATCGGGGTCGAGACCATGTCGATCGGGATGGACCCGCACGATCGCGGCACCGCCTTCATCTTCGGCGACGGCGCCGGCGCGGTGGTGATCGGCCCGAGCGAGGAGAACGGCATCTCGCCGACCGTCTGGGGCAGTGACGGCGAGAACGCGCTCGCCATCTCGCAGAACTACGACATCCTCGCCTACGAGGACCGCGCGGAGCAGCTGCAGGGCACCGACCCGGCCGCGGATCCGGTGGGCCGCATGGTGATCCGGATGGAGGGGCCGCGGGTCTTCCGCTGGGCCGCGGTGACGCTGCCGCGCGCGCTCTCCACCGCGCTCGAGGTCTCCGGGGTCTCCAAGGACGAGCTGGAGGTGTTCATCCCGCACCAGGCGAACGCCAGGATCAACGAGCTGATGAAGAAGAACCTCGGCCTCGCCGACGAGATCCCGATGGCGAACGACGTCGAGAACACCGGCAACACCTCGGCCGCCTCCATCCCGCTCGCCATCGAGGAGATGCTGGTGAGCGGGAAGGCCAAGGGCGGGCAGACCGCGCTGCTGCTCGGCTTCGGCGCCGGGTTGAGCTACGCGGGCCAGGTCGTCACGCTGCCGCCCGCGCCGAAGGAGCCGAGCTTCTGATGCGGCCGTTCCGGGCCGGGTTCCTCGCCGCGGCGGCGCTCACCGTCGCCGGGGCGGTCACCGGCCGGGAGCGCTGGCAGTGGGTCGGCAAGCCGCTGCTCATGCCGCTGCTCGCGGCGGACGTCGCGGTGGCGGGGAAGGCGATCGACCCGGCCGAGCGGAGCACGCTGCTCGCGGCGCTCGGTGCCGCCACCGTCGGCGACGTGCTGCTCATCGACCCGGACGACGACCGCAGGCTGGTGGCGGGCGCCTCGGCGTTCGGGGTCATGCAGGGCTGCTACGCGGCGCTCTGGTGGCGGCGCGGGGCCCGGCCGACCGCCGCCGTCGCGGTGCCGCGGCTGCTGGCCTGGGCCGGTGCCGCCGCGCTGCTGCGCAGGCTGGCTCCTGCCGTGGCGGCGCCGCTCACCGGGTACGGCCTCGCGCTCGGGGCGGCCGGGGTGCTCGCCTCGGATCCCGATCTGGCGCCGAACTCGCCCACCGTCGGCGGCGTCGTACTGCCGGACGAGGACCCGCGCAGCAGGCTCGGGCTCGGCGCGCTGCTCTTCACCGTCTCGGACGGGCTCATCGTGTTCCGCAGGCTGCTGCTGCGCGGCGAGCGCTCGCGGCGGCTGGCCGAGGGCGTCATCCTGGCGACCTACGCGGCGGCGCAGTACCTGCTCGCCGACCCCGCCACGCACGCCTCAACCCCGTCCGCGCCTCCGGCGCGCTAGCCGCGCAGCCGGAGCACCGCGAGCACGCGGCGGTGGTGCGTGTCCGATGGCGGCAGGTCGAGCTTGGTGAAGATATTGCCGATGTGCTTCTCCACCGCCCGCTCGGTCACGTGCAGCGCCGCCGCGATGGCGACATTGCTCAGCCCCTGGGCCATGCGCTCCAGCACCTCGCGCTCGCGTGGGGTGAGCCGGTCCAGGCCGTCCCGGCCCGCGTTCATCAGCTGGCTCACCACCTCGGGGTCGAGCGCGGTGCCGCCTGCCGCCACCCGGGTGAGCGCATCCACGAACTCGCGGACGTCGGCGACCCGGTCCTTGAGCAGGTACCCGACCCCCGCCGCGCCCGCCGCGAGCAGCTCGGTGGCGTAGCGGGTCTCGATCCACTGCGAGAACACCAGAACGCCGAGGCCGGGGTGGCCGCGGCGCAGTTGCAGCGCGGCGAGCAGCCCCTCGTCGGTGAAGGTTGGCGGCATGCGGATGTCGACCACCGCGACGTCGGGGCGGTGCTCGGTGACGGCCTGGATCAGCGCCCGAGCGTCGCCCGCCATGGCGACCACCTCGTGGCCGTGGTCGGCGAGCAGCGCGGCGAGGCCGTCGCGCAGGATCGCGGAGTCCTCCGCGATCACCACCCGCAGCGGCGGGGTCACGGCAGCCCTGCCGGGGGAGTGATCGCGGTCCGCGACCGTGTGGCAGACCCGGCGGCGAGCGGGCGCCGGGCTGTCGGTTCGGCATTGTGCCCGACCGCGGCGTCGGGCCGGTCCGAGCCGCTCACTCCGGCACGGCCACGGGCAGGGTGACCGTGACCGCCGTCGGCCCGCCATCGGGGCTCACCACGGTGAGCTCGCCGTCCACCGAGCGAGCCCGGGCCGCGAGCCCGGCCAGCCCGCCGACCGGCTGCTCGGAGACAGTCGGCGGCAGCACCCCGCCGCGCCCCTCGTCCCGGACGGTGAGCGTCAGCTGTTCCGCATCGCCGCGCACCCGCACCTCCGCCTCCTGCGCCCCGGAGTGCTTCACGACATTCGTGAGCAGCTCAGCCACCGAGAAGTAGGCGATCGCCTCGATCGCCGGACTCGGCCGCACCGGAAGCACGCATCGCAGCTGTACCGGAACCGCGCACCGCGCGACCAGGGTCTCCAGCGCGGCCTCCAGCCCGAGCTCCAGCGCGGGCGGGTGGATGCCGCGCACCAGCTCGCGCAGCTCCACCAGTGCCTCCTTGGTCCCGGCGTGCGCCGCGGTGACGAGGTCGCTTGGATCGCCGCCGGAGTGCAGCCGCTGCTCGGCGCGGCCGAGCTCCATGGCGATGGTCACCAGCCGGGCCTGGGTGCCGTCGTGCAGGTCGCGCTCCAGCCGGCGCAGCGTCACCGTCGAATCGTCGACCGCCGCACGCCGTTTCGCGGCCAGCTCGGCCAGCTCCCGATCGCGCCCGGTCGGCGCGAGCAGCCCGCGCACCAGCAGCCCGTGCAGCAGCGCGGTCACCCGCAGCAGCCACGGTGCCGCCAGGCAGCAGAGCACGCCGACCGCCCCGACCAGCAGCACCCGTGGCCAGGAGTCCACGTAGAACTCGCCGAACTGGATGAACGAGCGGTGCTCGACCCCCCGCGCGTCCACATTGACCGGCTCGGCGAGCAGCCAGATCAGCGGCGAGAGCGCGAGCATCCCCGCCAGCCCCACCGCGAGCAGCACGTTCCAGCCGACCACCACGCCCAGCGCCACCTGCAGCAGCAGGAAGAGCAGCGCCCGCAGGGAGGCCCGGTCGCCGAACGCCCCCGCGAGAAAGCCGAGCAGCCCGGGCTTCGGCGTGAACGGCGGCGGCTCCGGCACCGCGACCCCGAGCAGCGCCGCGGCGAGCACCCGATACACCCGCCCCCAGACCCGCCCGCCCAGCAGCACCAGCGCCACCAGCGGCACACCGACCAGCAGCAGCGTCATCGAGATCCCGATCCCGAACCCGATCAGCAGATAGAGCCCGACCAGCGCGCCGAGCGGAACCGCCAGCACGACGAAGGCCAGGTCGCGCCAGGTGCGGGCGCGGAAGGGGGCGAGCAGGACGGCGCGGGCCGGATTCTCGGTCATGAATCCATGCTCGCCGCCCGGCTCCGCGCGGGCGAGGAGGCGAGCCGCCGAATTCCCGGTGTAGCCAGCACCACCCCGTACGATCTGCGCATGACCTACCCTCCGCCCGGGTACCCGCAGCAGCCCTACTTCCGGCCGCCGGACCACCCGCAGGCCACCACCATCGTCATCCTCGGCGTGCTCGGCCTCGTGCTCTGCCAGTTCCTCGGCCCGGTGGCCTTCGTCATGGGCGGCAAGGCGCTCAAGGAGATCGACAACTCCGGCGGCGCCGTCGGCGGCCGCAGCACCGTCCTGGCCGGCTACATCTGCGGCATCATCGGCACCGTGATCCTGGTCATCACCATCCTCGTGATCATCGCCGCCGTCATCATCGCCATCGTCGCGGGAGATTCGACCACCTCGACGTACTGAGCTCAGCCCAGGAGGTCGCGGCGCAGGTCGTCGACCGGGATGCCGGAGCCGTTGTCCTCGGCGACGGCGCGGCGCAGCAGCGCGGCATCCCGCGCGTCCTCGAGTTCTTCCAGCAGCCTCAGGTCATTCGCGGAGATGACCGCGGCGATGGCCTTGCCGTGCCTGGTGACCACTACGCGATCGCCCGCGTACGCGATGCGGTTCAGGACGTCCGCGAGGCGGCTGCGGAGCGAGCCCGAGGTCACCTCGTGGCGCTTGATCGGAGAAGCCATTCCCTCACGGTAAATTCGGCACTTCGGTACGTCAAGCACTAAATGTATGTTTTGTACAAAACTCGAGTGGGGGCGAGCTGTGCAGCACGAATACGAGGTCACGATCGCGGGTCCGGCCGAGCGGCAGCTCCGTAAGATCGCGGCGCGGGACAGGGCCATGGCCAAGGATCTGCTCGACGCCATCGACGGTCTGAAGCGCGATCCGCGGCCGGACGGGTGCAAGAAGCTGCGGGGTGTCGAGGGGTACCGGCTCCGCGTGCACCGATTCCGGATTCTGTACACGGTTTCGGACCGGGAGATTCGGGTGCGGGTGTTCCGGGTGGCGGACCGGAAGGAGGTCTATCGGGACCACCGATAACATGTCCGGGTGCCCGACCCCGAGACGCCCGAGCTGGTGGGACCCACGGAGTGGGGGGAGCATCCGCACGGGGTCGGGCCGTGGTGGGACGAGTACGGGGTCGCGCCGCCGGACGATCCGCGGTTGGATCCGGAGCTGCTGGCGGCGGGGGACCGGCGGAACGTGGTGGACGCGTACCGGTACTGGCGGCGGGAGGCGATCGTCGCCGATATCGACGCGCGCAGGCACCCGTTCCACGTGGCGATCGAGAACTTCGGGCACGACGCGAACATCGGCACCGTCGTGCGCACCGCCAACGCCTTCGCCGCGGCCGCGGTGCACATCGTCGGCAGGCGGCGCTGGAATCGCCGCGGCGCCATGGTGACCGACCGCTACCAGCACCTGGAGCACCACGAGAGCACCGCGGAGCTCGCGGACTACGCCGAGCGCAACGGCCTGCGGGTGGTCGCGGTGGACAACGTCCCCGGCGCGGTCCCGCTGGAGACCGCCACCCTGCCCCGCGACTGCCTGCTGCTCTTCGGCCAGGAGGGCCCCGGCGTCACCGACTCCGCGAGAGCGGCGGCCGCGCTGACCGTGTCGATCGCCCAGTTCGGCTCGACCAGGAGCATCAACGCGGGCGTCGCGGCCGGCATCGCCATGCACGCCTGGATCCGCCAGCACGCCGACCTCGGCACCGCCTGGTGACGAGAGCCGCAAACATGCCCGCCCGGCGCGCCGCGGCGGGACACGGCCGGAACGGTCACGGATGGGCCGCGATTCCGCGCGCCGACCTGGCACCATGGAGGGTATGACCTCGCGGAGCGGCCGCCCCCAGTCCGAATCGAGCGGCGCGGCGACCCCCGCGCTGTGGTCCGAGCGAGCGGACATGGCCGAATCGGCGATCCTCTCCCGGCACCTGCGGTCGGTATGGGTGCTTCCGCGCACCGCGCTCGGCGTGGTCGGCTGGCCGCCGACCCGGCGCGAGCGCGCCTTCTTCAACTGGCACTACTGGTGGCAGGCGCACCTCATCGACTGCGCGGTGGACGCCGCGAACCGGGTGCCGACCCCGGCCCGCCGCCGCCGGGTCGGCGCGCTGGCCCGCAGCCACCGGCTGCGCAACCTCACCGGCTGGACCAACAAGTACTACGACGACATGGCCTGGCTCGCCATCGCGCTGGAGCGCGCCGAGCGCACCCAGGACCTGCCTGCCCGCCGCGCCCTCACCGCGCTGGAGAAGGCGCTGCACGACGGCTGGAACCCGGCCGTCGGCGGCGGCCTGCCCTGGCGCATCGGCTCCGATTTCTTCAACGCCCCGGCCAACGGCCCGGCCGCCATCGCGCTCGCCCGGCTCGGCTACCGGGCCCGCGCGCAGGAGATGTCGGACTGGCTCGACGCCAACCTCCGCGACCCGGAGTCCGGGCTCATCCTGGACGGCATCCACCTGCCATCCGGCGAGATCGAGCGGCCGGTCTTCAGCTACTGCCAGGGCGTCGTCCTCGGCCTCGACGCCGAGCTCGCCGCGCACACCGGCGACCAGCGGCACCTGGACCGGGTGCACAATCTGCTCGGCGCGGTCCGCCGGGCCATGTCCACGAACGACGTGATCAACGGCGGCGGTGGCGGCGACGGCGGGCTCTTCAACGGCATCCTGACGCGCTACCTCGCGGTGGTCGCGGTGCTGCTGCCCGGCGACGACCCGGTGCAGGTGGAGGACCGCAGGATCGCGGCCGCGCTGGTCAGGGAGTCGGCCGAGGCGGCGTGGGCGAACCGGCTCGACGTCGAGGGCGAGCCGCTCTTCGGCAACGACTGGAGCAAGCCGGCGCAGCTGCCAGGCACCAGCGTCGGAGCCGGCCGCTTCACCACCGGCGGCTCGGTCACCGCCTCCGCCGTCCCCGAGCGCGACCTGGCCGTCCAGCTCTCCGGCTGGATGCTCATGGAGGCGGCCTACCAGGTCGCCGCCGCCGGGCTCTAGCGCTCCCTGATCACCTCGATCGGCATGGTGTCCAGGTCGTAGTCCTCGATCGGGCGCGCCATCTCCTGGCGGTACTGCCTGATCCCGAAGACCGTGCCGACCACCAGCGCGAGCACCAGCCCGACGATGACCACCGGCATGAGCCAGGGCAGCCGCTGCAGGAACCCGCCCGCGTAGTAGCCGATCAGCAACAGCACCGGCGCCCAGATGATCGCGCCGATGGTGCTGGCGATCGTGTATTTGCGGTGGTCCATCCCGGCCGCGCCCGCCACCATCGGGCAGAGCGTGCGCACCCAGGGGATCCAGCGGGCGACGAGCACCGCGAGGAAGCCGTGTTTGTGCAGCAGGTCGCCGACGCGCTGCAAATTCTTGGCATTGATGTAGCGGCCGTTCTTCCGCGCCACCATGTGGTGCCCGGTGCGCTTGCCGATCATGTACCCGACCTGGTTGCCCGCGATGGCGGCCACCATGGCCCCGCCGGAGAGCGCCCAGACGTGCGCCTCGCCCGAGGCGTGCGATGCCATCACGATTCCCGCGGTGACCAGCATGGAGTCGCCGGGCAGGAAGAGCCCGAGCAGGACCGCGCACTCCAGGAAGACGAAGGTGAGCACGACCGCCCACACGACGGCCGGACCTGCGGAGACGAGCGGATCGAAGGTGCCGACCGCGAGAACTTGCTGCACTCCGGACACCTGCTAGCGAATCCGCTCGCTCAGCGTCCGAGAACTCGTCTCGGCGTACCGAGTCCTCATCGTGCCGAGAGCCACCAGCGAAATCACCTTGACAACAGTACCGGTTTCCCGGAGTTTCGCTCGCGCAGCGGCGGCCCTCCCCTGCTGGGCCGGGAACATGCGCTGGCCTAGGGTGGTGACCGACATATGTGTCTCTTTCGCCGCACTAGCCAGTGCCGCTCAACACGGAGGTCTCACCAGTGCCTATCGCGACTCCGGAGGTCTACGCCGAGATGCTCGGCCGGGCCAAGGCGAACTCCTTCGCATTCCCCGCTATCAACTGCACGTCGTCGGAGACGATCAACGCGGCCATCAAGGGCTTCGCGGACGCAGGCAGCGACGGCATCATCCAGTTCTCGACCGGCGGCGCGGAATTCGGCTCCGGCCTCGGCGTCAAGGACATGGTGACCGGCGCGGTAGCGCTGGCGGAGTTCGCGCACGTGGTGGCCGCGAAGTACGGCGTGACCATCGCGCTGCACACCGACCACTGCCCCAAGGACAAGCTGGACGGCTTCGTCCGGCCGCTGATCGCGATCTCCCAGGAGCGCGTGAACGCCGGGCGGCACCCGCTCTTCCAGTCGCACATGTGGGACGGCTCGGCGGTGCCGATCGACGAGAACCTGGAGATCGCGCAGGAACTGCTGAAGACGACCGCCGCGGCCAACATCATCCTCGAGGTCGAGATCGGCGTCGTCGGCGGCGAGGAGGACGGCGTCGAGGCCGAGATCAACGACAAGCTCTACACCACCGCCGATGACTTCGAGAAGACCATCGCGGCGCTCGGCGCGGGGGAGAACGGCAAGTACCTGCTCGCCGCCACCTTCGGCAACGTGCACGGCGTCTACAAGCCGGGCAACGTCAAGCTGCGCCCCGAGGTGCTCGCCGAGGGGCAGCAGGTGGCCGCGGCCAAGCTCGGCCTCGGCGCCGACGCGCAGCCCTTCGACTTCGTCTTCCACGGCGGCTCCGGCTCGCTCAAGTCCGAGATCGAGGCGGCGCTGAACTACGGCGTGGTCAAGATGAACGTCGACACCGACACCCAGTACGCCTTCACCCGCCCGGTGGCCGGGCACATGTTCGCCAACTACGACGGCGTGCTGAAGATCGACGGCGAGGTCGGCAACAAGAAGGTCTACGACCCGCGCGGCTACCTGAAGAAGGCGGAGACCTCGATGGCGGCGCGCGTGGTCGAGGCGTGCAATGATCTGAAGTCCGCGGGGAAGTCGATCAGCGCCTGACCCCCTGACTCCACGAGGGCTCGAGCAGATGAGTCTCGATGTGCGCGTGCTCGGGTCCGTCGAACTGCTCGTCGGTGGTGTGCCGGTGGCGTTCGGCGGGCCCAAGCCACGGGCCTTGCTTGCCGCGCTTGCGGTGAACCGGCGACGGGCCGTCTCGTCGTCGGCGCTCGCCGAGATGGTGTGGAACGAGGACCCGCCGGACTCCTACTCCGCGAGCCTGCAGGTCTTCGTCTCGAATCTCCGCAAGGCACTGCGCAACTCCGGCATCGACCCGGCGCGAGTGCTGCGCACCGAGGCATCCGGGTACCGGCTGGAGGTGTCCGAGGAGGCCTGCGATCTCGGCCGCTTCCAGGCGGCGCGGGAGGCGGGCACGCGGGCGGCCGAGGCGGGCGATCACGCCAGCGCCGCCCAGCACTTCGCCGCCGCGCTGCGCGAGTGGCGCGGCCGGGCGCTCGCCGACCTGGCCGGGCTGCAGTTCGCCGACAGCTTCGCCACCGCCATGGAGGAGGAGCGGCTGCTCGCCGCCTCGGCCCGGTTCGACGCCGAGATCGCCTGCGGCCGCGCCTCGTCGGTGATCGGCGAGCTGGTCGCGGTGACCGGCGAGCACCCGCTGCGCGAGCCGCTCTGGGGCCAGCTCATCACCGCGCTCTACCTCTCCGGCCGCCAGGCCGACGCGCTCGACGCCTGCCGCCGGGTGCGCGCCGTGCTCGCCGACGAACTCGGCATCGACCCGGGCCCCGCGCTCATCGAACTGGAGCAGCGGGTGCTGCGCCAGGAGCCGCTGCACACCAGTGAGCTCAAGCGCACCGACCAGCTCGCCGCCGCCATGACCGAGACGGTCACCGAGACCCCGCGCACCGTGCGCAGCGGGCAGCTGCGGCTCGCCGACGGCCGCGCCGTGCTGATTCCGCCGAGCGGCATCCGGATCGGCCGGATGACCGACAACGACCTGGTCCTGGACGACCCCAAGGCCAGCCGCTACCACGCCGCGATCACCCCGACCAGGGCCGGGCTGCTGATCAAGGACCTGAACTCGGCGAACGGCGTCTTCATCAACGAGGAGACGATCGACGAGGGCGCGCCGCTGGCGGACGGCGACAGCATCCGGATCGGCTCCACCGTGCTCACGTTCCACGCCGACCGCTGAGCGGTTCGGCCGAATGCCGGTCGGCCGGCTGCGGTACGGCCGGCACCGGCCGCCGGGGATCGGGCCGCGGATCACGGGATCCGCCGGATGCCTGGCCGGTGCGGCCGGTAGGGTCGCACGCGATCGGGTCCGGTTGGTCTGCCGACGAGGGGAACTGCGCTGATGACGGGGTCTGCGGGGATGCGGACGATGGCGGTGTTCGGCGCGGTGCTCTGCGCCGCCGGTGTGCTGGCGAGCGGCCCGGCCGCCGCCGACGAGCCCGCCCCGGTGCCCGGCACCGGCCCCTGCGTCACCGACCCGCCGCCGGTGCACGAGCCGCTGGTCCCGAAGACGCTCGAGGTGCCGATCCCGTACCCGGTGGTCACCGTGCTTCCCCCGGAACCGCCCGCGCCGCAACCGGTCCGCGAGGAGACGGTGCTCCCGGACGACCCCTGCCGCAACCCGTGCCCCGACCTCACCGACCAGCCGGACCCACCGCCCAGCGTCGCCCGCCGCCTCGGCATCCCGGAGCTGCTGCTGAATCCGCAGCCGTTCTACTTCGCGCTCCCCGCGCCCGGCGCGGTCCCGCCGCCGCCCGCGCCGGAACCGGTGCAGCCGCCGGTCGACCCGGCCCCGCAGTCACCCGCCCCCGCGGCCCCGCGGGTCGGCGAGGTGCGCGAGGTCGCCAAGCAGACCGGCGCCTCCTCGATCAACCGCACCGACAAGCGCTGGCAGGTGCAGGGCACCGACCTCGGCATCATGTGGGAGAGCGCCCCCGGCGAGATCGCCATGGCCTTCGGCGACACCGTCGGCACCAACTTCCACCCGCCGGGCGGCATGGGCGGCGACTGGCGCAGCAACGTCCTCGCCTTCAGCACCGACCGGGAGCTGAGCGACGGCGTCACCTTCGACCGCATGGTCACCGACGGCCGCTGCCACGCCGCCGAGATCCTCTCCAGCCGCAAAATGGACAATGTGGAGATCACCACCATCCCCACCTCGGGCTTCGCCATCGGCTCCAGGCAGTTGCTGAGCTACATGTCGATCCGCACCTGGCACAGCGCGCCCGGCACCTTCTACACCAACTACGGCGGCATCGCCTACAGCGACGACGGCGGCAGCACCTGGACCGAGGACCCGCATGCCCGCTGGGACAACATCTTCGGCGTCTCGAACTTCCAGGTGAGCGCGATGGTGCCGCAGGGCGACCACGTCTACCTGTTCGGCACGCCCAACACCAGGCTCGGCGCGGTCGGGCTGGCACGAGTGCCGAAGGACCAGGTACTCAACACCACCGCCTACCAGTACTGGCGGGACGGCGCCTGGACCCCGGTCGGCGGCGCCGCCGCGGCCACCCCGGTGGTCGACGCACCCGCGGGCGAGCTCTCGGTGCGGTTCGACGCCGAGCGCGGGGTCTGGCAGATGAGCTACCTGGACACCGCGAAGGCAGCCATCGTCGTGCGCGAGGCGAGCTCGCCGCAGGGCGTCTGGTCACCGAGCACGCCGACGGTCAGCGTCCTCGACTACCCGGAGCTCTACGGCGGTTTCATCCACCCGTGGTCGCGCGGCGGTGACCTCTACTTCACGATCACCACCTGGAGCGACTACAACGTCTACCTGATGCACGCCGAGCTCGGCTGATCAGCCGAGCCTGACCTCCGCGACGGCGCGCCCGAAAAGCTTGCGCCCCTCGGAGGTTCCGGAGAGCAGCACCGTCGCGCTGCGCCGCTCCGGATCCAGCGACTTGATCCGGCCGCCGAACTCGACCGTGCTCGCCGTCGTCGTGTGCACCGGCACGAACCCGGAGAACCGCACGCTGAACTTCTCGATCGCGGTCGGGTCGCCGAGCCAGTCGGTCAGATAGCCTGCGGCCAGCCCCATGGTGAGCAGGCCGTGCGCCACCACCGTCGGCAGCCCGGCCAGCTTGGCCGCGTGTTCGCTGAAGTGGATCGGGTTCGGGTCGCCCGCGACGCCCGCGTAGTTCGCCAGGTCGCCGCGGGTGAGCCGGGCGGTGCCGGTCGGCAGCTCGTCGCCCTTGGCCAGCGCCGCGAAATCCGGGACGGTGCGCGGCGCCCGCTCCCGTCGCGGCGGGTTCGCCGGCGCGGGGCCGACGCCGAGCGGGATCAGCAGGTCGCTGTCTTCCAGCGCACCGACCTGCTCCACCGGGCTCGAGTGCATGACGATGTTCTCCACCGCCTCCACCAGGTCGGCGTCCACCTCGGCGCCTCGGCGCGCCACGATGGTGCTCGTGCCGGAGATCGCGACCTCGTTCCGATCGTTGCGCAGCGCGAACCGCACATTGACGAAGTCGTTGTCGCCGAAGTTGCGGATCGACTCGATCAGCATCTCGCTGGTCATCGAGTCGCCCGCCAGCAGCGGGCGGTGGATCTCGAAGACCTGGTCGGTCTGCAGGATCTGCGAGATGTCGTACTCGGTGAGCACCGAGTCGAGCAGCGCGCGGGTCGCCGCGAGCCCGATCACCGACGCGAAGGTCGGCGGTGCGAGCACCCGGTCGTACCCCAGCGCCGCGGCGTCCGCCTCCCGGTGGTGCGCGCCGTGCCCGTTCTGTACTGCCCTGGCGAACTCCCTGATCTTCTCGCGCCCCACCTCGTAGCGGTCCCGTACCCGGAACCGCTGACCGGTGAGCGTCTGTGTCTGCGCCACGTCCTTAACCCCCGAAAGCGTCGTCGTCTGATCGCGCATGATGCGGAAATGCTACTGATATGAACGGACGGAGACTGCTCGGGGTTCAGGGTGTGCCGGTGGGCGGCTCGCAGACCTTCCAGCCCGCGTCGGTGCGCTGCAGGTCGAAGGTGCGCTCGGTCTTGCTGTTCGGGTCGGAGGGGATGAAGACGGTCGCCTGGGCCAGCGCGGTGGCGTCGGTGACCCGCACGGCGTCCACCTTCTCCACCACCGGGATGCTGCCCGACTGCCGGGAGACCTGGTGCACGCCGGCGAAATCCTGCTCCGAGATGCCCTGGTAGTAGTCGTGCAGGGCGCCGCAGGTGGATTCGCGCAGCCCCGCCAGGTTGCCCTGGTCCAGCGACGACGTATACCGGTTGATCGCGGCGCGCACCTGGGTCTCCGGGGAGTCCGTGCCGCCGCCCGCCAGTGCGGCGATGATCGCGACTAGGGCCACGATCACGACGATCACCGCGCCGCCGATCAGCAGCAGTTTCTTCTGGCTCTTACCCTGTTCGGCCGGTTGCTGCTGTTGCTGTGGTTCGATCCGCTGCGGTGGGGCGATGGGGCGCTGTTGCTGCTGGGCCGGGCGGGTCGGCTGGATGTCGGCGGGGGAGGGGGCCGACGACACCTGGCGCGGTTCGGGCGGGCGCTGCGGGCCGGGGCCCTGGCCCGGGCGGGTCTCCTCGGCCTGGGCCGGGCCGGTCGGGCGCTGCGCCCCCGCCTGCTTCGGGCCCGGAGCCGGGCGCGGGGTGGTCGGCGGTTTGCTCAGCGGGACCGCGCCCGGCACCCGGTCGGTGCGCTGGATCCGCTGCGTCACCCCGTCGGGGTCCCCCTGCTGCTGCACGGAGAACGCCTGGGTCGGCGCGTCGGCGTCGCCCGGAGCCGGGACAGCGCGCATGGCGACGGTCTCGTCCGCCGAGTTGTCCGCCGCCGCCGGGCGAGCGATCTTCTCGGTCTCGTCCGCTTGCCCGTCCGAGGGGGGCGTGGCAGGAGGCGTCTGCTGCGGCGCGTTCCCGCCTGCAGTCGCGCCGGCTTGTGACTTCGTCTCGCCGGGTGCCAGGGGCGGTGTCGCGCCCGCTGCTCGCGCCGGAGTTCCGCCGGGTGCCTGCGGAGGGGTCGCGCCACCAGACCGTGGCGGAGCTCCGCCCGGCGCTTGTGACGGGGGAGTCCCGCCGGGCGCCTGCGGCAGCTTGGCGCTGCCCTGGGGCGAGCCGGGCCCGGCGGGGCTCTGCGTCGGCTTGTTCCCGGTGGGTGCCTGCGGCGATCCGGCCCCGCCAGGGCCTTGTGGCGGCTTGGCGCCCGCGGGTGTCTGTGGCGGCTTGGCGCTGCCAGGTCCCTGAGACGAGCCGGGCGCGGCTGGGCTCTGTGGCGGCTTGGTTGCCTGCGGCGCCCCCGAGCCCTGCGGCGGCTGAGTTCCCGCAGGTGTCTGCGGTGGCTTGTTCCCGGTGGGTGCCTGCGGCGATCCGGCCCCGCCAGGGCCTTGTGGCGGCTTGGCGCCCGCGGGTGCCTGCGGCGGCCTGCTCCCGCCGGGGCCCTGAGCCGGGCCGGGCGCACCCTGACCTTGCGGCGGCTGGGCAGTCGCCGGTGCCTGCGGTGGCTTGGTACCGCGGGGCCCCTGCGGCGATCCTGGCCCGCCCGGCGCTTGCGAAGGGGCCGGTGCCTGCGCAGTCTTGCCCCCGTCGGTCTGCTGCGGAGAGCCCGCAGTACCCGGGCCCTGCGGAGGCTGCACCCCCGCGGGAGTCTGCGGCTGCTCGTCGGCGCCCGGCACTCGGGGCGAACCAGCGCCGCCCGGCTCCTGCGGCGATGCGGTCTTCGCGGGAGCTCCTGCCCCACCGGACGCCTGCCCAGGGCCAGCGGCCCCGCGCGGCGCCTCGCCGGCACCGGATGCCGAGGCCGGCTCCTGCGCCGCACTACCGCCGGCACCCTGCGCCCCACCTGACGCCTGCTCAGGCGACACTCCCGGCTTCTGAACCGCCGAAGCAGCCCCGGCACCACCCACTTCCTGCCCGCTCCGCGCCGCGTCCACCTGACCCGGCCGAACACCCTGCCCCGCAGCAGAACCCTGCGATTCCACCTTCTCGGTGACCGCATCACCCCCCTGCGCAGCAATAGCCTCCGTTGGCGCGGAATCTCCGGATACCGAGTTCGTCTCGTCGTTCGGGTGGGACACCTACTACCCCTCGTTCCAGGCCGGGTCTTGTGAGTTGCGCGCCAGCCTATCGAGCATTTCCGGGAGCGGTGCACAATGATCCCCATGACCTCGTTCGGTGATCTGCTCGGCCCGCAGCCGGTCCTGCTTCCGGAACTCCACGACGCGGAGGACGCGCTGGACGGCGGCGCCGATCCGGTAGTCGTCGCGGCCGCGCACCCGTCGGCCTCCATCGCCTGGGCGCACCTGGCCGAGGCGGCGCTGGACCGGGCGGGCGAGGGCGAGGTGAACCACGACGTGGTCGCCGCCTACGCCTTCGCCCGCACCGGCTACCACCGCGGCCTCGACCTGCTGCGCCGCAACGGCTGGAAGGGCTTCGGCCCGGTCCCGTGGAGCCACGAGCCGAACCGCGGCTTCCTGCGCAGTGTCGGCGCGCTGGCCAGGGCCGCCAAAGCGGTCGGTGAGAGCGACGAGTACGCCCGCTGCCTCGACCTGCTCGAGGACTGCGATCCGCGGGCGGCCGCCGAGCTCGGCCTGGACTGACCCGGTTTGGCGGCGACGCGCGATCGGGTCAGGGCTGCGGGGCAGAGCGGCGCCGACCGCTTCCGCCGCTCCGCGAACCGGCTGCGCACCTCGGCGCTGCCGATCCTGCAGTGCTCGGTCGGCGCCGCGCTGGCCTGGTTCATCGCGCACACCGTGATCGGCCACCCGCAGCCGTTCTTCGCGCCGACGGCGGCGGTGGTCTCGATCGGCATCTCGTTCGGTGCGCGGGTGCGCCGCTCGGTGGAGCTGGTGGTCGGCGTCGCGGTCGGCATCGGCATCGGCGACGTCTTCATCTCCCGGGTCGGGACCGGGGTCTGGCAGATCGCGCTGGTGGTCGCGGTCGCGATGGCGCTGGCGATCTTCCTCGACGGCGGCTCGATCATCTCGATCCAGGCCGCGGGCTCGGCGGTGCTGGTGGCGACGCTGCTGCCGCCCGCCTCCGGCGGCGACCTCTCCCGGATGATCGATGCCCTGGTGGGCGGGCTGGTCGGGGTGGTCGTGGTCGCCGCGATCCCGCTGCACCCGGTGCGCCGGGCCCGCAACCACGCCGCCGAGGTACTCGCCGTCATGCGGGATGCGCTGCTGAACGGCGCCGAGGGGCTGCTGGAGCAGGACCCGGACAAGGTGAGCACCGCGCTCACCTCGATGCGCGCCACCCAGCCGCAGATCGACGCGCTGCGCTCCACCCTGGAGGGCGGCCGCGAGATCAGCCGCATCTCCCCGCTCTACTGGAACTCCCGCACCCGGCTGGAGCGCGTCGGCGCCACCGCCGACCCGCTCGACAACGCGGTCCGCAATGTCCGCGTCCTGCTGCGCCGCTCGCTCACCCTGATCCGCGACGACGAGATCCTCGATCAGCGGCTGATCGACGCGATCGAGCAGCTCGGCCACGCCGTCGAGGTCATGCGCGCGATGATGCTCGCCGACCCGGGCGAGCAGCCCGACCAGGCCGAGGCCGCCCGGGTGCTGCGCAGCATCGCCAAGGCCGCCCGGCCGGAGCTGGTCGATGGCGCGGGGCTGTCGGCGCACGTGGTGTTCGCGCAGCTCAGGTCGGCCGTCGTGGATCTCATGCAGGTCTGCGGGATGAAGCGGATCTCGGCCATCGCGCTGCTGCCGCCGACGGTGGAGAACCCGTACGTGCGCCCGGCGGAGTAGTCGAGTAGTCCGCTACTCGCGTCCCGGCGGCGCCGGGACCCTAGCGTTCAGGTCGGGCCGAGCCACGAGGGGTGCGCGGCCCGATACTTCGGTCGGCGGGGCCGCGCTCCCACTCCGGTGGGATCCTGCCGGCCGAATGTGGTCGCCCGGCTCCTCCCCGGTGAGCCGGGCGACCCACCCTCAGGTCCAGAACCGGGTGAGGTAGCCGCCGTAGCGGGACCACACGTCCGGCACGCCGGAGAGCTCGAAGAGCCAGTAGACGACGTCGAAGAAGACCGCGTTGATCGCGGGCGTGAAGAGCAGCGCGAAGACCAGCAGCATGCCGAACGGTTCGAACTGCTCCAGCCCGCGCCTCGTCCGGTAGCTGAGCGATGGCTTGAGCACCCCGTACCCGTCCAGCCCCGGAATCGGCAGGCTGTTCAGCAGTGTGGCGGTGACCTGGAGAAACGCCAGGAAACTCACCCCGAACCAGAACGCCGCGTGCTCGCTCGAACTGCCGAACACCCGGACGATCGCCAGCAGCAGCACCGCGAACACCAGGTTGACCAGCGGCCCGGCCGCCGAGATCAGCCGCTGCACATGCTTCGAGGCGAAGTCGGTGCGCACGTACACCGCCCCGCCGGGCAGCCCGATCCCGCCGAGCGCGATGAAGACGATCGGCAGCCCGATGGAGAGCAGCGGGTGGCTGTACTTGAGCGGGTTCAGCGTCAGGTAGCCGCGGATCTCGACCTCCCGGTCGCCCGCCCGCCACGCGGCGTAGGCGTGCGCGAACTCGTGCACGCACAGCGTCACCACCCAGCCGGCCACCACCAGCGTGAAGACGCCCGCCTTCGCCTGCACCGAGTCCAGCTCGGCGGTCCAGGCCAGCACCCCGCCGCCGATCGCGACCGCGAGGACGAGCAGGAAGATCGGGCTCGGGCGCACCGCGCGCCGCGCGGTCGGCAGGCTCATCGCACCAGCAGCCAGGGCTCGTGGTGCCGGTAGAAGCTGGCGCGCTTGACCACCCGGTCGTTCGGGATGCCGTCCCTGGTCACCACCGCGCCCGGCGTGCCGAGCTGCGCTGCCCTCCCCTCCAGCCAGCGCCGCCTGCGGAACCGGCGCCGCACGCAGGCGCGCACTCCCGGCTCCTCGATCGACGGCGAGACCAGCAGCGCCGGGACCGTTCCGGTGAACAGCCGCTCCTCGTCCACGTAGACCTCGCCCTCCAGCGCCCCGCCGTCCGGGCCGGTGAGCGTGGCGCGCCCGACCAGCACGGTGCCGGTGTCGTCCCTGATCAGCGGGGCCTCGGCGGCCTTGCCCTCGAGCGCGCGCTTGGCCGCGGCATTGCCGGTGCCGGTCTGGTAGGCGCGGGAGCCGTAGGTCTTGTCCACCGGCACGTAGCCGATCTCGACGTGCAACCGCTCGGTCCGCATGAGGTGCGTGAGGACGGCGGCCAGCGCCGCGTCGGCGCCGAGCACGATCAGGCGGGGCTTGCTGTCCGTGGCTAGCACCGGAAGCAGCTCGTCCACCAGCGATTTGGCCGGAACGGGATCGGTCTGCGTGGTCGGCTGCGAGGCGAGCGCGATCGGTACGGGCGCGTCCGCACAACGGAGAACGTGGGTACTCACCGTGGCCGTACACCTTCCTCGGTCCGAACGACCGCCGCGCTCCGCCCGCCGCGACCGGCCGCTCGCCGGTCCGCACCGTGCGAGCTTAGCCGCGCGCGGCACAGCGTGGAGAACAGCGGTTCCCGGCCGTGCGCGGCCGGTCGGCTAGACTGTCCTCCCGGCCACCGCCCCAGTACGGCAGGTAGCTGCAGCACAGAGGGTGCTGCGCCTCGAACCGTAGGAGTCAGCACCATGCCGGCAATCGTCCTGATCGGCGCCCAGTGGGGCGACGAGGGAAAGGGCAAAGCGACCGATCTGCTCGGTGAGCGGTTGCAGTGGGTGGTCCGGTACCAGGGCGGCAACAATGCCGGCCACACCGTGGTGCTTCCCAACGGTGACAAGTTCGCGCTGCACCTCATTCCGTCCGGCATCCTGACCCCCGGCGTCACCAACGTGATCGGCAACGGGGTCGTGGTCGATCCCGGTGTGCTCCTGGACGAGCTGGCCGGACTGGAACAGCGCGACGTCGATACCTCCGGGCTGCTGCTCTCGGCCGACGCGCACCTGATCATGCCGTACCACGTCGCCATCGACAAAGTGACCGAACGCTTCCTCGGCAACAAGAAGATCGGCACCACCGGCCGCGGCATCGGCCCCTGCTACCAGGACAAGGTCGCCCGCGTCGGCGTCCGGGTGGCGGACGTGCTCGACGAGAAGATCCTCACCCAGAAGGTCGAGGCCGCACTGGAATTCAAGAACCAGGTGCTGGTCAAGATCTACAACCGCCGCGCGCTCGACCCGCAGCAGGTGGTCGACGAGGTCCTCGCCCAGGCCGCAGGCTTCACGCACCGCATCGCCGACACCAGGTTGCAGCTGAACGAGGCGCTCGAGCGCGGCGAGACCGTGCTGCTCGAGGGCTCGCAGGGCACCCTGCTCGACGTCGACCACGGCACGTACCCGTACGTCACCTCGTCCAACCCCACCGCGGGCGGCGCCGCCGTCGGCGCCGGGATCGGGCCGAACAAGATCGACACGGTGCTCGGCATCCTCAAGTGCTACACCACCCGCGTCGGGTCGGGCCCCTTCCCGACCGAGCTCTTCGACCAGTACGGCGAATTCCTCGCCAAGCAGGGCGGCGAGGTCGGCGTCACCACCGGCCGCGCCCGCCGCTGCGGCTGGTTCGACGCCGTGATCGCCCGCTACGCCACCCGCGTCAACGGCATCACCGACTACTTCCTCACCAAGCTCGACGTCCTCTCCAGCCTGGACCGCGTCCCGATCTGCGTCGCCTACGAGGTGGACGGTGAGCGGGTCGAGCAGATGCCGACCACGCAGACCGGGTTCCACCACGCGGTTCCGATCTACGAGGAGATGCCCGGCTGGTGGGAGGACATCTCGCACGCTCGGACGTTCGAGGAGTTGCCGGTCAACGCGCAGGCGTATGTGCTGCGGTTGGAGGAGTTGTCCGGGGCTCGGATCTCGTGCATCGGGGTCGGGCCCGGGCGCGATCAGACGATCGTCCGGCACGACGTTCTGAGCTGAGCCGTCAAGCCGGTTGCACTTGTATGTGTAACTCCCTAGGCTGGTTGCGTACCGCTAGGGAAGGGGCCGACAGTGGAAGCGCTACAGCGGGACGATCGCGCCACCGTGACGGTGGGGTCGCGCGAAGTGGAGCAGGCTCGGGAGGTCGACGCCTTCCTGTCCGGCCGGAAAGCGGCCGTCACCGTCGACCTGGGCGCGGACCGCCGCCACACGCTGCCATCGGAGCTGGCCGAACTCGTGCTCACGCTGGTCGAGCTGGTCGGCCGGGGATCGACGGTGACCGTCGGCAGCATCCCCACCGAGATCACCACGACGGTGGCGGCCGGCATGTTGCGGATGTCACGGCCCTCGCTGATGAAACTCGTCCGAGCCGAGGAGATCCCCTCGCACAAGGTCGGATCGCACACGCGGCTGTACACCAGGGATGTGCTTGCCTTCCGGCGCAGGCAACTCGAGTCCCAGAGCGCGGCGTTCGATGAGTTGCGGGCCCTCGAGGAGGAGTGGGGCGTCGTCGACTGAAGTCCAGCGGCGCCTGGGGAGCGGTCACCTACTATGGGCCGAATGGGGGATGGCCGGATTCAGCGGGTTCTTGTCGATGCCAATATCTTGTACTCGCGCACTCTGCGGGACTGGCTCGCGCTGCTGTATCTCCGCGGCGGGGACGGGATGTTCCAGATCTTCTGGACCGAAGACATCATGGCCGAGACGCTCTACCGGCGGCGCAGGAACAATCCGTTCCTTTCGGAGGAGCAGATCGGCGGAACTCGCCGCACAGTCGCGAAAACGTTCGGCATCGATAGCGCGATCACCGGTTACAAGATCGACGAGACTGTCCCCTATCCGGACGTTTTCGACGCGCACGTACATTCCGCGGCCGTGCACGGCCGTGTCGACATAGTGGTCACCGGCGACCCGGCCGGATTCGTCTTCGACGGCGTCGACGACCTGCCGTACGAGGTCTACAGCGCGGACGACTTCTTCCAGCTCGTCGATGATTCCGCCCCGCAGTTGGTGCAGCGAGTCATGGAAGAACAGTTGCGCTACTGGGTGCCCCGCAACGGCAAGTCGCTACCCGAAGCGCTTCGTTCGGCTCTGGCTCCCCGGTTCGCCGAGCGAATCCGCGTCTATCTGCAGGCGGCAGATCTGCGGAAGGTTTTCGGTCCTGGAACTTAGCGCTACGGTGTATGCCCATGCAGGAGGGAGCGCCATGACGACCGCGGTCCGGTGCATGCTACCGCTGCTCGCAGCATTCCTGCTCGGCTGCGGTGCACAGGAAAGCGCCGTCACGGTGACATCCGAGTCTCTGACCCCGACCGAGTCGGTGCAGGACCGCAACCTCCGCATCCGCGAACAGCTACTCCAGCTCGGCTGCACCACCAATTCCTGCTTGCAGACCTATTTCGCCTGCCAGGACGGCACCCTCACCGGCGACCCCTGCCTCTTCTACCGGGAGCACCCACTGCCCTGAGCGGCTCAGAAAAGCGTCGGCTCCCCGAACCCCGACGTCCGCTCGATAGCGAGCATCCGCTGCTTCGTATCGATCCCACCCGGCGCCGAAAACCCGTGCAGCGCATGGTCGGCGGCGAGCACCCGATGGCAGGGAATGATCAGCGGAATCGGATTCCGCCCCATCGCCCGGCCCACGGCCTGCGCCCCACGCGGCGCCCCCGCCAAAGCGGCAACCTCCCCGTACCCGATGGTCCGCCCCGGCCCCACCTCCCGGATGATCCGATAGATCTCCCGATGAAACTGCGGAACCCCGGAAAGATCCAGCGCGATCCAGCGCAGATCGTCCAGCTCCCCGGCGAGGTGGGCGCGGATCGCGGTGACCGCGGCCGCGATCGCTCCGGCCGGGGCCTCGGTCAGCGGGGGCGTGCCGTCACGCTCGGCGAACCGGGCCCGCAACTGCTCCGGATCGGACTCCGGCAGCGCGAACCCGGTCACCGCGTCGCCAACCCAGCTGAGCGCGCACGCACCCAGTTCCGTATCGAAGACGACGGTCGCCATGCCTTCAGTCTGCCGGTACGCACCGACACGTGTGGCGCGGACCGGCCCGACGGAAATCAGGCCACTTCCCGGTGAGTGGACCTTTCGGTTCCGCTGTCCGGCGTCTCCGTCGAACTGGCCTGGTACCTCTCCTCCCTGGCCCGCAGCGCGTCCAGATCCGCGATCTGCCGATGCATGTCGTAGGAGGACGGGCCCGGATCGTTGCTCGGGAACGAGCGGAATCGCTCCGGATACCAGGGCGGTTCGCCGTCCCGGGGCGCGTAGTAGTAGGCCAGCAGGCCGAAGGTGGTCAGGGCGAAGAGGGTGATCAGTGCGGTCATAGGAATGAGAATCCGCCAACTGGACTTGCCGATACATAGCCACTTGCCGAATACTGGACTTTATGGCGACAAGAGTGATCGGTGCGACCAGCCTCACCCGCGACCTGGGCAACTGGCGCAGCGCGGGCGACGAGGCCGAGGGCAAGCGCGGTTCCCGCCCCGCCTACCTGGCCCTGGCCGAGGGCATCCGGCTGCTCATCCACGACGGCCGTGCACCGCTCGGCGTCGCGCTGCCCAGCGAACGCGACCTGGCGACCACGCTCGGCGTCAGCCGCACCACGATCACCTCCACGTACGCGCTGCTCCGCGAGCACGGCTACCTGATAAGCAGGCAGGGTTCGCGCAGCACCGTCGCGCTGCCCGCCGCCGTCCAGCACGACGGCAGCAAACCGTCCCGCAGCATCCTCGCCATGATGACCCAGCCCGAGCAGCCCACCATCGACCTCACCTACGCCGCCATGACCGCCCCACCGGAGATGCGCGAGGCCTACGCCGCCGCCCTGGATGGCATCCCGTCCTTCCTCGGCACCCACGGCATGGACCCGGTCGGCGTGCTCGCCCTCCGCGAGGCCATCGCCCGCCGCTACACCGAACGCGGCCTCCCCACCGGCCCGGACCAGATCCTGGTCACCCTCGGCGCCCAGCACGGCCTCCGGCTGCTGCTCAACGTCCTCACCTCGCCGGCGGCGCGCGTCCTCATCGACCACCCCACCTACCCCAACGGCATCGAGGCCATCCGCGACGTCGGCGCCCGCCCGGTCCCCGTCCCGCTGCGCCCCGACGAGCCGGGCAAGGCCTGGGACCTGGACGGCATCCGCAGCGCCGCCAGGCAAACCGCCGCCACCCTCGCCTACCTGGTCCCCGACTTCAACAACCCCACCGGCCTCCGCATGGACGCCGAGGACCGCGCCGAACTCGCCGCCATCGCCCGCGAAACCCGCATGACCGTCGTCGTCGACGAGTCCATGGGCGAGCTCGACCTCAGTGGCTCCCAATCTCCGCCGCCGGCAGCGGCTTTCGCGAAGGGCTCGGAGATCGTGACGATCGGCTCGGCCTCGAAATCGTTCTGGGGCGGGCTGCGCGTCGGCTGGATCCGCACCAATCAGGCGCTCATCACCAAGCTGCTCGGCATCCGCTCCACCGTCGACCTCGGCACCCCCGTCATGGACCAGCTCGCCCTGGTCCACCTGCTCGGCATCTCCGACGTGCTGCTCGACCGCCGCCGGAGCCACCTGCGCGACCAGCGGGCAGCGCTGCTGGACGCACTCGCCGAGGAGCTTCCGGACTGGCGGGTCGCGCCGAACACCGGCGGCATGTCCGTGTGGGCGCAGCTGCCCGCACCCGTCTCCACCGCTCTTGCCGCTACGGCTCCGAACCACGGCGTCCTGCTGACCGCGGGCCCGCGCTTCGGCGTCCAGGGCGCCTTCGAGCGCTTCCTTCGCCTTCCGTATACCCATCAGGAGGCGGACCTGCGGCTGGCGGTCAAGTCGATCGCCAGCGCCTACGAAGCCCTCACCCCGCGCGCCGCCGACCCCCTCCAGCCATTGACCTACTGACCGCGCACCGGCAGCGGACTCCGCGTCACCGCCACCGGCAATGGCTGCCAGGTGTTCTGGGCCAGCAGGTAATACGCCGGCGGCGGCATTCGGTCACACCGCCCGCTTCGGCATCAGCCGGGGCGGGCGGTCGCTAGTTCTGCTGCTTCACCATGGCCAGATCCCACTGCCCGTGCGGATCTTCCCACACCGCGACGACCTGTCCGAGCGGTCCGACTCTGCCGTCCGCGCTGTCGACACGGTCGAGCTCAGCATCCTCCTCGATGCCATCGATCCAGCGCATCGCCGCTTCCTCGGTACCGTCGGTGGCGAGACGCAGATAACCGACCCGCCAATCGTCTCCAGGCGAGACGACGTCACGCCCGAGGACATAGTCGCCATCGACCAGATACCAGCTCCGGCTCGCGTCCACGCGTAGCGCGAGATCGTCGTGGAACACCAGGAACGGATTCTCGAAGCTCAGCGTGCCGTTGAGTACATCGGGCGCGAGCCAGCCGCCGAGCCGGTCCAGCTCGGTCTCCCGGATGAAGTTGCCCCACGCGTACAGCGCGTACGTATTCGGTTGTGCCACAGCGGGAACGATAACCGGTGGTGCGGAAACGCCCGCACCACCGGTCGAGAACCTACTCCGCCCAGACCTTGTCGATCGGCGTCGCCTCGGTGGGCGGCGCGCTCGGCACCTCGGGCGGCGTCCGCGAGAAGCGCGGGGCGGGCGCGTGCTGCACCACGCCGTCGATGTCGACCAGGCTGTTCCGCGCCACCAGGTGCGGATTCTGCTCGGCCTCGGTGAAGGTGAGCACCGGGCTGGTGCAGGCGTCGGTGCCCTCGAAGACGGCGGCCCACTCGTCGCGGGTCCTGGACTTGAACTTCTCGGTGAAGAGCTTCCTGAGCTCGTCCTGCCCGTTCGGGTCGATCTGGTGCGGGAGCCCGGCCGGGTCGATCTCCAGCCCCTTCAGCAGCTCGGCGTAGAACTGCGGCTCGATCGCGCCGACAGCCATGTACTTGCCGTCGGCGGTCTCGTAGGTGTCGTAGAACGCCATGCCGGTGTCGAGCAGGTTGGTGCCGCGCTCCTCGGACCACAGCCCGACGCCGCGCATGCCCCAGATCATGTGCGAGAGCGAGATCGCGCCGTCCACCATGGCCGCGTCGATGACCTGGCCCTTACCGGAGGTCTGCCGCTCGACCAGCGCCGCCAGGATGCCGAAGACCAGGTACATCGAGCCGCCGCCGAAGTCGCCCGCCAGGTTCAGCGGCGGCACCGGGCGCTCGCCCTTGCGGCCGATGGCGTGCAGCACGCCGGTGATGGAGATGTAGTTGATGTCGTGGCCGGCGCGGTCCGCGAGCGGGCCGTCCTGGCCCCAGCCGGTCATCCGGCCGTAGACGACGCGCGGGTTGCGCTCCAGCACGGCGTCCGGGCCGAGGCCCATGCGCTCGGTGACCCCGGGGCGGAAGCCTTCGATCAGCACGTCGGCTTTCTCGACCAGGTCGAGCACCTTCGCGATGTCGGCCGGGTCCTTGAGGTTGGCCTCCACGATCGTGCGGCCGCGCCACTGCGGGCGCTCCATGTGCCCGGGCAGCTGATGGGGGCGCTGCACGCGCACCACGTCGGCGCCGAGGTCGGCGAGCAGCAGTGCCGCGTGCGGGCCGGGGCCGATCCCGGCCAGTTCGATCACCTTGATGCCCGCGAGCGGGCCCTGCTTGCCGGTGGTTTCTGTGCTCACGCCCTACCTCGGTTCGTCGTCGCAGCCGTTCGTATTGACAGTATGACAACAAGGGGTTGCGGGTCTATGCGCCCCTGCCGGGGTGGTGCGATCAGACCTTTCGGACCAGCACGGTGGGTGGCAGCAGTCGCTCCAGATCGTCGACGTCGGAGGTGAAGACGGTGACGAACCCCGGCTGTTTCATGGCGACAACCGCCAGCGCGGCGTCGATCGCGTATTTATGCCCGTGCAGCCCGGCGTCGGTGAGCAGTTCGCGGGCCGCCCGCGCCTCGTCCTTGCCGATCGTGGCGACCCGCATCCGGGAGACCACCCAGTTCCATCGCGCAGCGGGGGTTCGGGGATCGTGCGCCTCGATGAGCGTCATCGGGGAGGTGATCACGTCGACGTGGCCGGCGCGCGCATTGGCCAGGCGGGCAAGCATCGTGCGGTCGCCGCGGACGGCCAGCGCCAGTGCCTCGCTGTCGAGGACGAAGGTCTGCGGTATCGGCTGGGGTCGGCGGGTGGGTGTCACGCGGCGCCCTGGCCGCCCTTGGCCGTCCGGCGACGGATGTGCTCGGCGTGCAGGTCGTCGAGTTCCCGGTCGGCTGTCGCGGCCTCCTCGGCGGTGACGGCCCCGTGCTCCTGCTCCAGCCGGTCCGCCAGCTCGCCGATGAGGTCGCGATCCCGTTGCGCTCGAACCGCCTCGGTGATGTACGCCGACAGGCCGCGTTCGGCGATCTCCGCGCGGACCTCGTCCAGGAGCTCCTCCGGGATGGTGACCGTGATCTTCTTTGTCGCCATACTTCTCACCATACTCCGGTAGGTGCTGCACTCGACCCGGACATCGGCGACAATGCCCCCGTGAGCGTATGGGGCGAGGTCCTTGTCGGACTGGTGATCCTGGTCGGACTCGTCGGCATCATCGTGCCGATCATGCCGGGTGTGATCCTGATCTTCGGAGCGATCGCCGTCTGGGCGTTCCTGACCGGCGGGGCGACGGCGTGGACGGTTCTGGCGATAGCGACTGTGCTGCTGGTGATCTCGGGCGTGGTGAAGTACACGTGGCCGGGGAAGAACATCAAGGCGGCGGGGGTGCCGAACCGGACGTTGCTGATCGGGGCGGTGCTGGGGATCGTCGGGTTCTTCGTGGTGCCGGTGGTCGGGCTGGTGCTCGGGTTCGTGCTGGGGGTGTACCTGTCGGAGGTGCAGCGGCTGCCCGATGAGCAGCAGGCGCGCAGGTCGACGGGGCACGCGCTGAAGGGCGTCGGGCTGTCGATTCTGATCGAGCTGTTCGGGGCGCTGCTCGCCACCGGGGTGTGGCTGATCGGGGCGTTCGTGGCCTGAGCTGGCCACCTCGATCGGTCACCGGGGCGAGCCGGCTACTCGATGACCGGTAGGGGAAGGGTGGCGTTGGGGTCGAGCCGGGGGAGCTGGTCGCGGCGCAGGGGGAGGGTCGGCGGGTCCTCGGGAACGGCTTGCCAGCGGCCGGGGCGGGGGTCGGAGCCGGCGGGGCGGCGGCGGGCGGGGAGTTTGTAGAAGGCGCGGGCGTTGTCTTCCAGGACGGCGTGCATGTCGGTGCCGATGACGTCGCAGAGCAGGTCGACGTCGGAGTCGCGGAAGGGGCGGCCCGCGCGGGTGCCGGGCAGGTCGGTGCCGAACATGAGTGCGCTGGGGTTCACGGCGTGGATGCGGCGCAGGGTGTCGGGGACGCGCATCTGGACGCGGCCGAAGCCGGTGGCCTTCACGCGGGCGCCGCGGTCGACCAGGTCGAGCAGGTACGGCACGGCTTCGGCGGACATGCCGAGGTGGTCGACGGAGAGCGCGGGCAGCTTGGTGACGACGGGTTGCAGCGAGGCCAGCATCTGACCGTCGATATACAGCTCGACGTGCCAGCCTGCGATGTCGTGCGCCCGCACCGCCTGCTGGGTGAGCTGGGTGATGTCGCCCGCCGCGCGCTTCAGATTGAAGCGCAGCGCGCGCACGCCGATCTTGTTCAGCTCCTGGATCTCCCCGTCGGAGGCGTCCAGGTCCAGCCGGGTGACGCCGACCCAACCCGCGCCGAGCTCGGCGAGCGCGGCCTTCAGGTAGCTCTGGTCGGTCCCCTGGAAGGAGCCGCTGACCACGGCGCCGCCGCTGATGTCGAAGCGCGCCATCCGCTTTCGATAGTCGGCGATGGTGTAGGAGGAGGGCAGGTGTCCCTCGTTCTCGGCCAGCGGGAACCGCGGGTCGAAGATGTGGACGTGGGCATCGAACACGTGTACAGAATGCCTCGAGGTGGGCGCGGCTGTCGCCTGCCGGACGGTACGTTCCGGCAGGCGTCGCGCCCGGCCGCGGGCTAGACCTTGTTCGGCTCGCTGGCGCGCAGCATGTCCTCGCGCTCCACGACCTTGACCCGCTCGCGGCCCTCCGGCTCGCCCAGCGAGCGCTCGTGCGCGTCGAGGCGGTACCAGCCCTGCCAGGTGGTGTAGGGCACGCCCTTGCCCTCGAGGAACTCGACCACGGCCGCCGGGTCGGGGTTCTCGGCGCGCGGGAAGTTCTTGCTGTCGTCGAGCAGGCAGGCGACGGTCTCGTTGGCGTCGCCCTTGGTGTGGCCGATCAGGCCGACCGGGCCGCGCTTGATCCAGCCGGTCACGTAGGTGCCGGGCAGGTAGCGGGCCGGGCCGTCGGCGTTCTCGTCGATCAGGACGCGGCCCGCCTCGTTCGGCACGGTGCCCGCCTGGTCGTCGAAGGGCAGCTGGGTGACGTTCTGCGACAGGTAGCCGACGGCGCGGTACACGGCCTGCACCTCCCAGTCGCGGTACTCGCCGGTGCCCTTGACGTTGCCGGTGCCGTCCAGCTGGGTGCGCTCGGTGCGCAGCCCGACGACCTTGCCGTCGGCGTCGCCGACCACCTCGGTCGGCGCCTCGAAGAAGTGCAGGAAGAGCTTGTGCGGGCGGTCGCCCTGATCGCGGATGGCCCACTGCTCCAGCGTGTTGGCGACCATGTCGACCTGCTTGGAGTGCCTGCGCGCGGCCTCGGAGCCCTCGTCGTAGTCGATGTCCTGCGGATCGACGATGACCTCGATGGTCGGCGAGTGGTCAAGCTCGCGCAGCTCCAGCGGGGTGAACTTGGCCTGCGCGGGGCCGCGGCGGCCGAAGACGTGCACCTCGAGGGCCTTGTTCTGCTTGAGGCCCTCGTAGACGTTCGGCGGGATCTCGGTCGGCAGCAGCTCGTCGCCGGTCTTGGCGAGCACGCGGGCGATATCCAGCGCGACGTTGCCGACGCCGAGCACCGCGACCTGCTCGGCCTCCAGCGGCCAGCTGCGCGGGACGTCCGGGTGGCCGTCGTACCAGGAGACGAAGTCGGCGGCGCCGTAGGAGCCGTCCAGCTCGATGCCGGGGATGGTGAGCGCGCGGTCGGCGTTGGCACCGGTGGAGAAGATCACGGCGTCGTAGAAGCGGCGCAGATCGTCCAGGGTGATGTCGGTGCCGTAGTCGATGTTGCCGAGCAGCCGCACCTGCTCCTTGTCCAGCACCTTGTGCAGCGCGGTGATGATGCCCTTGATCCGCGGGTGGTCCGGCGCGACGCCGTAGCGGATCAGGCCGAACGGCGCCGGCATCCGCTCGTAGAGATCGATGGAGACGTCCGCGTCGGACTTCATCAGCGCGTCGGCGGCATAGATCCCGGCCGGGCCTGCACCCACGATCGCAATGCGGAGCGGCCGGGCCGCCTCACTCTGTTCGGTCATGTTCACGCGCACCTTCGGTCGATACGTTCATCTGGCGTCTACTTAGCCCAGGCTAACCTGAGATCGGTACGGAACCGCGCTCCCATTCTCCCCGGAGCATCGGACGGCGGCTCCGGCACGAGTCGCAAGCAGCCATTCTATCGGCCCTGCTCCGCTCGGTCCGCGACCCGGGTACGCAGCGGGTATCGTGCCGGGGCCGGTGCGCCGACGGCCCAGGTCATCGGTGATCATCGAGGGATGAGCGAGCAGCAGCCCGGCGGCGACGAGCCGGAAGTCCGATCGATCGTGCCGTTCGTGGCGGCGGGTGTGGTCGCGGTGCTGGTCCTGGTGGGGATCGTGCTCGCCGGGGTGCTCTCGCCCGCTGAGAAAAATGTCACAGAGGCGGACAAACTGGCGGCGGCGGTGCGCAACTACGCCGACGCGCGCGGCCGCAGCGACCTGGTGCCCCCGCCCGGCACCGCCTGCCCCGGCTTCGACGAGGCCGCCTCGCCGCTCGCCGAGCAGCTGGGCGGGCCGGAAACCAGCACCGATATCGAGGTCGCCGAGCTGGCGAACCCGGTGGTCGACGGCGCGCGCGGCCGGATCACGGTGACCACGCGGGTGGACGGCCGCACGGCCACCGCCACCTGGAACCTGGCGAAGGAAGGCGACCGCTGGCTGGTCTGCGGATGACGCGCCCGGACGCGGGAGAACTCGTGTTGACAGCACCTGCTTTCCCGGGGCAATCTCGGATCGCAAGGTCATGAGAACCAGCGTCAAGCCCCGGCTCGGCTGGTCGGCAACCCTCCTCCGCGGCGGGGTGCTCCGGGTGACGACCTGGCCGTATGTGGCGTTCCCGTGCGGCAAGCGTGGATTCACAGGAGGTTCGACATGAGTTATGCCGGCGACATCACCCCGAAGCAGGCGTGGGAGCTGCTGCGCGACAACCCGTCCGCGGTGCTGGTCGACGTGCGCACCGAGGCGGAGTGGCGCTGGGTCGGGGTCCCGGACACCGCCGAGGTGGACCGGCCGACGGCGCTGATCGAGTGGGTGGACGGCACCGGCACGCCGAACCCGGCCTTCCTCGAGCAGCTGAACCAGGCGCTGGCCGGGCGTGAGCCGGAGGCGCCCGTCGTGTTCCTGTGTCGCTCCGGCCAGCGCTCGGCGAACGCCGCCACCCTGGCGACCGGCGCCGGAATCGCCCCCTCCTACAACGTGATCGACGGCTTCGAGGGCCCGCTGGACGGCGACGGCCGCCGCGGCACCGCGGGCTGGCGCGCCGACGGCCTGCCCTGGCGGCAGTCGTGATCACCGGGGGCGCCTTCGAGCGGCCGTTGCCGGAGAACGTCGGCCCGGCCACGCTCGGCGTGCGCGGCGGGCTGCGCCGCTCGGGGTTCGAGGAGACCTCCGAGGCGCTCTACCTCACCTCCGGCTTCGTCTACGAGAGCGCCGAGGCGGCCGAGGCCGCCTTCACCGGCGATGTCGAGCACTTCGTCTACTCCCGCTACGGCAACCCGACGGTCGCCGTCTTCGAGGAGCGGATGCGGCTGATCGACGGCGCGGAGGCGTGTTTCGCCACCGCGAGCGGCATGGCGGCGGTCTTCACCGCGCTCGGCGCGCTGCTGAAGGCGGGCGATCGGCTGGTCGCCGCGCGCAGCCTCTTCGGCTCCTGCTTCGTGGTGGCCAACGAGATCCTGCCGCGCTGGGGCGTGCAGACGGTCTTCGTCGACGGCGAGGACCTGGACCAGTGGGAGCAGGCGCTCTCGGTGCCGACCCAGGCGGTCTTCTTCGAGACCCCGGCCAACCCCATGCAGAACCTGGTCGACGTGCGGCGGGTGAGCGAGCTGGCGCACGCGGCGGGCGCGAAGGTGGTGCTGGACAATGTCTTCGCCACCCCGCTGCTGCAGCGCAGCCTGGAGCTCGGCGCCGATGTGGTGGTCTACTCCGGCACCAAGCACATCGACGGCCAGGGCCGGGTGCTCGGTGGCGCCATCCTCGGCGACCGGGAGTACATCGACGGCCCGGTGAAGACGCTCATGCGGCACACCGGCCCCGCGCTCAGCCCGTTCAACGCGTGGACCCTGCTCAAGGGGCTGGAGACCATGCCGCTGCGGGTGAAGCACTCCACCGAGTCGGCGCTCAAGGTCGCCCGCTTCCTGGAGGGCCACCCGGCGGTCGGCTGGGTGCGCTACCCGTTCCTGGAGACGCACCCGCAGCACGATCTCGCCACCGCGCAGATGAGCGGCGGCGGCACCGTGGTCACCTTCGAGCTCGCCGCCGGCGACGGCGAGGGCAAGAAGCGCGCCTTCGAGGTGCTGAACCGGCTGCGGGTGGTCGACATCTCGAACAACCTCGGCGACGCCAAGACGCTGATCACGCACCCGGCCACCACCACGCACCGGGCGATGGGCGCGGAGGGGCGGGCCGGAATCGGGCTCACCGACGGCGTCGTCCGCATCTCGGTCGGCCTGGAGGACGTCGAGGACCTGATCGCGGACCTGGACCACGCGCTGGGCTGAGCTGTTGACAGCATCCTGTCAAACATGACAGGATGCTGTCATGACTTCGGAACCTCGCATCGTGTACACGGCGGTCTACGACACCCTGGCCGACTGGGAGGTCGGGGCCGCCATCGCCTACCTCAACAACCCCGAGCTGCAGCGCGAGCCGGGCTCGCTCGCGGTGCGCACGGTCGGCCGCGGCACCGAGCCGGTGACCACCGGCGGCGGCATGCGCGTCCTGCCCGACGTGGATCTGGCCGAGGTCGACCTCGACCGGGCGGCGGCGCTCATCCTGCCGGGGGCGAACCTCTGGGATCAGGGCGACGAGCTGGAGGGCTTCGCCGAACTCGCCCGCGACTTCCTCGACGCCGGGCGCCCGGTCGCGGCCATCTGCGGCGCCACCTTCGGGCTCGCCAAGGCCGGGCTGCTCGACACCAGGGCGCACACCAGCAACGACCCCGGCTACCTCGCCGCCAGCGGCTACGCGGGCAGCGCGCACTACCGGAACGAGCCCGCGGTCACCGACGGCAACGTGGTCACCGCGACCTCGCTGGCGCCGTTCCACTTCGCGCACCAGGTCTTCGCGGCGCTCGACGTCTACGAGCCGCAGGTACTGGACGCCTGGTTCCGGCTCTTCGCCGAGCGCGACCCGAGCGCCTACGCCGTGCTCGCGGAGCACGGGGCGTGACCGAGCAGGAGCTGTTCAGCACCGCGGCCATCACCTCGTTCGCGCTGAACGGCCGCTTCCTCGCGGTCGCCGAGAAGCTCGCCGCGCCCGCCGGGCTCACCGCCGCCTGGTGGCAGGTGCTCGGCGCGGTGCTGCCCGAGCCGCTCCCGGTGGCGGGCATCGCGCGGGCGATGGGGATCACCAGGCAGAGCGTGCAGCGCATCGCCGACCTGCTGGTCGGCAAGGGGCTCGCCGAGTACCGGGAGAATCCGGCGCACCGGCGCGCCAAGCTGGTCGCCGTCACCGACGAGGGGCTGGCCGCCGTGCGCCGGATCAGCCCGCAGCACGCGCAGGTGGCGCACCGGCTCGCCGCCGAGCTGGGCGCCGAGCGGTTCGCCGAGATCGTCGCCGCGCTCACCGAACTCGCGGCGACGATGGATCGGCTCGAGCTGGACTCCTAGCCCAGCTTGCGCAGCCGCGGCCCCAGGTCCCGCTGGAAGAGGTCGAGGAAGCGGCGCTGGTCGTGGCCGGGGGCGTGGAAGACCAGGTGGTTCAGGCCGGCGTCGAGGTAGGGCTTGATCTGTTCGACGGCTTCGTCGGGGTCGCTGGCGACGATCCAGCGCTTGGCGATCTGTTCGATCGGCAGGGCGTCGGCGGCGGCTTCCATCTCGATGGGGTCGGTGATGGAGTGCTTCTGCTCGGGGGTGAGCGAGAGCGGGGCCCAGAAGCGGGTGTTCTCCAGCGCGAGCTCGGGGTCGGTGTCGTAGGAGATCTTGATCTCGATCATCTTGTCGATGGGGTCGAGGTCGCGTTCGGCCTTGGCGGCGCCTTCGGCGACGGCGGGCAGCAGCTTCTCGGTGTAGAGCTCCATGCCCTTGCCCGAGGTGCAGATGAAGCCGTCGCCCGCGCGGCCGGCGTAGCGGGCCACGACCGGGCCGCCCGCGGCGATGTAGACGGGGATGCCGCCCTCGGGGACGTCGTAGATGGAGGCGCCGACGGTGTGGTAGTACTCGCCGTCGTAGTCGACCCGGTCACCGGTCCAGAGTGCGCGCATGAGCGCGACCGACTCGCGCAGCCGGGCGAAGCGCTCCTTGAAGTCGGGCCACTCGCCCTTGTAGCCGGTGGCGATCTCGTTCAGCGCCTCGCCGGTGCCGACGCCGAGGAACACCCGGCCGGGGTAGAGCACGCCCATGGTGGCGAAGGCCTGGGCGATCACCGCGGGGTTGTAGCGGAAGGTCGGGGTGAGCACCGAGGTGCCGAGCTCGATCCGCTTCGTGCGTTCGCCGACCGCGGCCATCCAGGCCAGGGAGAAGGGGGCGTGGCCGCCCTTGTGCCGCCAGGGCTGGAAGTGATCGCTGACGGTCGCGCTGTCGAGGCCGTGCTCCTCGGCGAGGACGGCGATCTCCACCAGTTCCCGCGGTCCGAACTGCTCGGCCGAGGCCTTGTACCCGAGCTTGAGGTCTGCCATGTGCGCCGCTCCTGTCGCCACGTTGCCGCGGGCACTTCGTGCCGGGCGCCCGCCTTCATCGACCATAGAGGAGCGGTGCTACTCGGCCCCCGGCGCGGGGTCGCGCAGCAGCGGGTGCGGGGTGTAGGCGGTGGGGACGGTGGTGATCGGCTCGTCCGGCTCGACGTCGGCGCGGCGGCGGGCGACGGCGCGCACGTAGCCGAGGTGGCGGCCGCGGTCGGCCGCCAGCGCGGCGATCTCGGGGGCGTTGTCCGGGGCGACGGCGCGCTGCCAGTCCAGCCAGCGCTGCCAGCCGTCCGGCATGGCGTCCGCCAGTTCGACGTCGAGCAGACCGCTGCGTTCCCAGTGCGCCTGCCACCACTCCGCCGTGTGCAGGCAGGCCAGGGCCGGCTCCCACCAGGCGGCCAGGTGCGCCGGGACCGGCCACCCGGGGTCGGCGGTGAGCCCGGCGCCCGCGATGCCGAGCTGGCCGCCGGGGCGCAGGAAGCGGGTCAGGTACTGGGCGTAGAGGTCGTCGGTGCCGTAGTAGACGAAGGAGTCGATGCTGAGCACGGCGTCGAAGAAGCCGGGGGCGAAGGGCAGCGCGCGGGCATCCGCGTGCAGGGCGTAGACCGCGTCGGCGACGCCGGCGTCGCGGAAGCGCTGCGCCCGCTCGGCGGCGTCGAACCAGAGATCGACCGCCCACACCTCGACGTCGAACTCGGTGTGCAGGAACACCGAGGAGGCGCCGCGACCGCAGCCGAGGTCGAGCACCCGCATGCCGGGCCGCAGCTCGACCACCTCGGTGAGCCACTCGGTGAGCCACAGCGGGTTGGCGCCGCCGCTCACGGCCGCCCTGATCCAGTCCGGGTGGTAGCGCGCGGCGCGCGGGAAGCGGGGGTGCGTCGGGTCGGTCATCGCCGGGGGCTCCTTGTCGTCGGCCGCCAACGCGGCGGTCACATCCTCGCGCAGCGCGTCACCGGCGGCCAGCCGTTTTGCCTGGCGACCCACCGCCGCGCGACGTGCGCGGCGCGATGAATTCCGCCGGACCGTTGACATCGGGGCCGCCGGATCCGATCCACCTCCGCAACCCCTTCGATCGAGCGAGGAACCCGCATGACCACTTCCACCGACCCCCGCACGCTCGCCCTGCGCAGCCTCGACTTCATGGCGACCGGCGCGGAAGCCGACTTCCACACCGTCGTGCACCCCGAGGCGACCAATCGCGAGGCGATCGACGAGCCGCCCGCCTGCCGCGTGCCCGGCCCCGCGGGTTTTTACGCGACCGCGCTCTGGCTCCGCGCCGCCTACTCCGACCTGCGCTGGGAGGTGCACGAGGTGGTGGCAGACGGCGACCTCGTCGTCGTGCGCACCACCATGTCCGGGCGGCACACCGGCCCGTTCGTCACCTACGACGCCGATGGCGGGGTGGAGCAGGCGTTCCCGCCCACCGGGCGGAGCTTCGCCACCACCCAGACGCACTGGTTCCGGATCGCGGACGGGCTGATCGTCGAGCACTGGGCCAACCGCGACGACCTCGGCACCGCCAAGCAGCTCGCCTGGGTGCCGCCGACCCCGGCCTATCTGTTCCGGATGGCACGCGCCACCAGGGCGGCGCGCCGCGCGGAGGGGAAGAACGCGCGATAATTGCTCCGTGATGGCCAACGACGAACCGATCCTGTCCTACCTGACCGACATGGACGGTGTCCTGGTGCACGAGGACCACCTCATCCCGGGGGCGGACGCGTTCCTGCGCGAGCTGCGGGACAACGAGATCCCGTTCCTCGTGCTCACCAACAACTCGATCCGCACGCCGCGCGACCTGCAGGCGCGGCTGCGGCACTCGGGGCTGGACATCCCGCAGGAGGCGATCTGGACCTCGGCGCTGGCCACCGCGACCTTCCTGGACGACCAGCGGCCGAACGGCACCGCGTACGTGGTCGGCGAGTCCGGGCTGACGACGGCGCTGCACGAGATCGGCTACGTGCTCACCGACAGCGACCCGGACTACGTGGTGCTCGGCGAGACCCGCACCTACTCCTTCGAGGCGATCACCACCGCGATTCGCCTGGTCGATCGGGGTGCGCGCTTCATCGCGACGAACCCGGACGCCACCGGCCCCTCGCGCGACGGCGTGCTCCCCGCGACGGGTTCGGTGGCCGCGCTGATCACCAGGGCCACCGGCCGCGACCCGTACTACGTCGGCAAGCCGAACCCGCTCATGATGCGCTCGGCGCTGCGCAGGCTCGGCGCGCACTCGCAGTCGACGGTGATGATCGGCGACCGGATGGACACCGACGTCATCTCCGGGCTGGAGGCAGGCATGCGCACCATCCTGGTGACCTCGGGGATCTCCACCCGGGTGTCGGTCGAGGCGTACCCGTACCGGCCGACCGCGGTGATCGATTCGGTGGCCGATCTGGTGCACCGGACCCGCACCCCGTTCGACGAATAGGGTCGTTCGCGGTGTGGTTGCCGACAGTTCATGCCGGGGCCGCTCGCACCGGGCGATCCGTCCGGTTCCTTCACTAAGCTCGTCGCCATGGCCGATCACGCTCCGTCCACCGTCTACATCGCCTCCCCGGAGGGCGACACCGGGAAATCGACGGTGGCGCTCGGGGTGCTGCAGATGCTGTGCGCCACCGCGGCCAGGGTCGGCGTCTTCCGGCCGATCACCCGCTCCACCACCGAGCCGGACTACATCCTGGAGCTGCTGCTCGAGCACAGCACCGCCGACATCGACTACGCGCAGGCGGTCGGTGTCACCTACGACCAGGTGCACGCCGACCCGGACTCCGCGATCAGCGAGATCGTGATGCGGTTCCACGAGGTGGCCGCGGCCTGCGACGCGGTGGTGGTGGTCGGCAGCGACTACACCGACGTCGCCAGCCCGAGCGAGCTGCGCTTCAACGCCAGGATCGCGGTGAATCTCGGCGCCCCGGTGCTGCTCGTTGTGCGCGGCGCGGGGCGCACCCCGGACGAGGTGCGGCAGCTGGTCGAGCTGTGTACCAGCGAGCTGCACGCCGAGCACGCGCAGTCGGTCGCGATCGTGGCGAACCGCTGCGACCCGGAGGCACTCGGTGCGATCCGCACCGAGCTGTCCGGGTTCGACGTCCCGTGCTGGACGCTGCCCGAGGTGCCGCTGCTGATCGCGCCGACCATGGCCGAGCTGTGCACGGCCGTCGACGGCGAGCTGTGGAGCGGCGATCCCGAGCTGCTGCATCGGGAGGCGCTCGCGGTGATGGTCGGCGGCATGACCGCCGAGCACATCCTGGAGCGGCTCACCGAGGGCGTGGTGGTGATCGCCCCCGGCGACCGCTCGGACGTGCTGCTCGGCGTGGTCGCCGCGCACGAGGCCGACGGCTTCCCGTCGCTGGCCGGGATCATCATGAACGGCGGGATGCTGCCGCACCCGGCGATCTCCCGGCTGATCACCGGGCTGCGGCCGCGGCTGCCCATCCTGACCACGAAGCTCGGCACCTACGACGCCGCCGGCGCCGCGCACGGCACGCGGGGCCGGATGTCGTCGGGCAACTCGCGCAAGGTCGACAACGCGCTCGCGCTGATGGAGGAGCACGTCGACGCCGCCGAGCTGCTGGCCCGGATCGACCTGCCGCGCACCGAGATCGTGACGCCGCAGATGTTCGAGTACCAGCTCATCGAGCGGGCCAGGGCCGACCGCAAGCGCATCGTGCTGCCCGAGGGCGGCGACGACCGCATCCTGCGCGCGGCCGGGCGGGTGCTGCAGCGCCGGATCGCGGACCTGGTGATCCTCGGCGACGAGCAGAAGATCCGAGCCCGCGCCGCCGAGCTCGGCGTCGACATCACCGCCGCCGAGGTGCTCGACCCGCTCGGCTCCGAGCACCTGGAGCGCTTCGCCGAGATCTACACCGAGCTGCGCAAGCACAAGGGGATGACGCTGGAGCGGGCCCGCGAAACCGTCACCGACATCTCCTATTTCGGCACCCTGATGGTGTACGAGGGGATTGCCGACGGGATGGTCTCCGGCGCCGCGCACACCACCGCGCACACCATCCGGCCCTCGCTGGAGATCGTGAAGACGGTGCCAGGCGTCGCGACGGTCTCCAGCGTCTTCCTCATGTGCCTGGCCGACCGGGTGCTGGCCTACGGCGACTGCGCGGTGGTGCCCGACCCGACCTCCGAGCAGCTCGCCGACATCGCCGTCTCCTCAGCGGCCACCGCGCAGCGCTTCGGCATCGAGCCGCGGGTGGCCATGCTCTCCTACTCCACCGGCGAATCCGGCAGCGGCGCCGACGTGGACAAGGTGCGGATCGGCACCGACCTGGTGCGGCAGCGCGCCCCGGAACTCCCGGTCGAGGGGCCGATCCAGTACGACGCGGCGATCGAGCCGACGGTGGCCGACGCCAAGCTGCCGGATTCCCAGGTGGCGGGAAAAGCGACGGTTTTCGTGTTCCCTGACCTGAATACGGGCAACAACACCTACAAGGCGGTGCAGCGCAGTGCGGGCGCGGTCGCCATCGGCCCGGTGCTGCAGGGGCTGAACAAGCCGGTGAACGACCTGTCGCGGGGTGCGCTGGTGGCCGACATCGTGAACACGGTGGCGATCACCGCCATCCAGGCGCAGGGATAGGTGGGAGAGCGATGTCGACGGTCCTGGTCCTCAACTCGGGGTCATCCTCGCTGAAATATCAGCTGCTGCACCCGGAATCCGGGGAGGTGCTGGCCTCCGGGCTGGTCGAGCGGATCGGCGAGGGGGACGGCAGGGTCGAGCACCGCACCGGGGATCGGGAGGTGCGGCGCGAGCTCGCGATCCCCGATCACGAGGCCGGATTGAAGGTGGCCTTCGACCTGTTCGCGGAGACCGGGTACGACCTGGTGGGGGCCGGGCTCACCGCGGTCGGGCACCGGGTCGTGCACGGCGGCGAGGTCTTCTACCGGCCGACGCTGGTGGACGACGAGGTGCTGGCCACCATCACCGAGCTGGCCGAGCTGGCGCCGCTGCACAATCCGGCCAACCGCACCGGGATCGAGAGCGCGCGCAGGCTGCTGCCCGAGGTGCCGCAGGTCGCTGTCTTCGACACCGCCTTCTTCCACGGGCTTCCGGCCGCGGCCCGCACCTACGCGCTGGACACCGCCACCGCGGAGCGGTACGGGATCCGGCGCTACGGGTTTCACGGGACGTCGCACGAGTACGTCTCCGGGCAGGTGGCGCTGCTGCTCGGGCGGGAGCAGGCGGAGCTGAACCAGATCGTCTTCCACCTGGGGAACGGAGCGTCGGCCTCGGCCATCCGGGGCGGAAGGGCGGTGGACACCAGCATGGGGCTGACGCCGCTGGAGGGGCTGGTCATGGGCACCCGCGGCGGCGACATCGACCCGGGGGTGCTCACCCACCTGCTGCGCAACGGGGTCGCGGTGGACGAGGTGGATCGGCTGCTCAATCGGGAGTCCGGGTTGAAGGGGCTCGCCGGGGTGAACGACTTCCGGGAGCTGCGGAAGCTCGTCGAGGCGGAGGATGCCGGGGCGCGGCTGGCCTACGAGGTGTACGTGCACCGGCTGCGGCGGTATCTCGGGGCGTACCTGGTGGAACTCGGGGCGGTGCAGGCCATCACGTTCACCGCCGGGGTCGGGGAGCACGATTCCGGGGTGCGGGCCGACGCGCTGGCCGGGCTGGAGCGATACGGGATCGCGGTCGATCCGGAGCGCAATATCGCGAAGGAGCGCGGGGCGCGGGTGATCTCGCCGGACGGGGCCGAGGTGACGGTGCTCGTGGTGCCGACCAACGAGGAGCTGGCCATCGCGCGCGCGGCCGTCGCGGTGGTGGACGGGTAGCGGTCAGAACCAGGTCTTGGCGCGGACGGTGTTCGCGAGGTCGACAAGGGCGTAGCGGTGGGCGCGGGTGGGGGCGGCGCGGGCCAGGGAGCGCAGCCCGGTCTCGGTGGCGTCGCGGAGGGCGCGCTCGGTGAAGGGGGCGCCGAAGAGGGTGCGGTGCTCCGGCTCGTTCCCGGCCTGCAGCCAGGTGAGGGCGGCGCCGAGGACAAGGACCCGGAGCTGAACAGCCCGGGGTTCGCCCTCCGGGAGCGCCTGCACCCTGGCGGCGGCGCGCTGCAGGGTGCCCTCGTCCAGCTCGGCGGGCGGGTGTGCGGTGAGCAGCAGGACCACCGCGGTGGTGCGTGCGGTGGCGTAGTGCCGCGAGGTGGGCGGGACCTCGTCGAGTGCGCGCACCGCCTCCGCGGTCCGGCCGCGGGCCGACCACTGCCGTGCCAGGCCGAAGGCGGCGCTGACCACTGCGCGGTCCGTGCGCCAGACGGTTTCGTAGTAGCGGCGGGCGCGGGTCGCGTAGTCGCCGGGGTCGGCGCCCGGCCGGTCATCGAGCGCCGGAACCTCGGTGTTCGCCGCGGGTGGTTGTCCCGCGGGCGGCGTCGGCTCGGCGGTCGGGCCGACCGGCGGGGGCACAGGGGCCGCGGTGGGCGGTTCGGCGGCCTTGCCCGCGGGCGCCCGGCCGTGCCGCGCATCGCGGGCCTGGAGCTCGGCGGTGGCGGCGAGGGCGAGTTTGGGGGCGATCTCGCCGGGGAGCAGGCCGAGCACGCGGTCGAAATCGCGGTAGGCGGCGGTGTGCTCGCGGTCGAGGAGTTTGGCGACGCCGTGGAACCACGAGATTCGCCAGTCGTCCTCGCCGTCGAGGTGGGTGAGCAGTTCGCGCGCCCGCGCGGCCTCCCCGCGGTCCAGCCAGAGCTTGGCCTCGGCGAGCGTGAGCTCCAGGTCCAGCGTCTCCGGTGCGTTCGCCGGGTCGGTGGCGGCGCGTTCGCGGGCGTCGTGCAGGGCGCGGACGGTCTGCTCCGGGTCCGGGTGCACGGTGGCGGCGAGCAGCGGGGCCGAGGGGTCGGCGGGGTCGAGCAGCGGGACGGGGAGCGCGGCCGCGATCTCGGCGGCCTCCAGCGTCTCGTTCCTGGCGATGCCGTCCAGGTAGGCGTCGGTGCGGCGGACGATGCCCTCGGTGCCGAAGGCCGCGCGCGGCGGGCTGAACACGGTGGAGAGCTGGGGATGCTCGGCGCCGGTGTCCAGCGCGAGGATCTCCCGCAGCACGCCGGTGAGCTGCGCCGCCATCGTCCGCGCGGAGGGGAAGCGGTGCTCCGGCTCCGGGTCGGTGGCGCAGCGTAGGAGGCGGTGGAACGACGGGTAGCGGCGCAGCACCTCGTGCTCGGCCGGGTCCGGGATGCCGTCGAGGTAGCGGCCGCCGTCGGTGGGCAGCCGGAGGGTGAGCACGGCGAGGGTGCGGCCGACGGTGTAGACGTCGGAGGCGACGGTCGGGCCGGTGTTCGCGATCTCCGGCGCCTGGAATCCCTTGGTGCCGTACAGGTTCCCGTACGCCTCGATGGGGGCGACGGCGCCGAGGTCGATCAGCTTGACCTGGTCCTCGGTGATCATGATGTTGTCCGGTTTGAGGTCGTTGTAGGTGAGCCCGGTGGAGTGCAGGTGCTCCAGCGCGGGCATGATCTCCAGCACGTAGGCGATCGCCTCGGCGACCGGCATGCGCTCCGGGCGCGGGCGGTCGTCGAGCACCTCGCGCAGCGAGTGGCCGCCGACGTACTCCATGACGATGTAGCCGATGCTCTCGCCGTCGGCCGCGGTGTGCTCGACGAAGTTGTGGATCTTGACGATGCTCGGGTGCGCCACCTCGGCCAGGAATCGGCGCTCGGCCATGGCGACCGCCTGCGCCTCGGCGTCGCCCGCGTGCAGCAGGCCCTTGAGCACCACCCAGCGGTCGTCGACGTTGCGGTCGACCGCGAGGTAGATCCAGCCGAGGCCGCCGTGCGCGAGGCAGCCCTGGATCTCGTACTGGCCGCCGACGATGTCGCCGCGGTGCAGGGCGGGGCGGAAGTCGTAGTGGGCTCCGCACGTCGGGCAGGTGCCCGCGGTGCTGCCCGGGGTGCCGTCGGTGGCGCGGCCGACGGGGGAGCCGCAGCGCCAGCAGAAGCGTTTGGCCTCGGCGACGACGGGGTCGTCGAGCACCGCCGCGAGCGGGTCGGCCGGGAGCACCGGCGGGATGGTGACCAGCCCCGCGCCGAGTTTGCGCACGGTCGGGCGGGTGCGGGTGGTCCTGGTGCTGCGCCCGGAGTTGGTGGGGGCGAGTGCCCCCGTCGCCGGGCCGTCGGTCGGGGCGAGCGCCCCCGTCGCCGGGCGGTCGGCGCGCTGCGTGCCTGGCTCGTGCTCGTCGTCGGGCGCGGGGACCCGCCTGGTCTCCGGCGCTGAACCCGCATCCGCCGCACCGGCGAACGGCACACGCTGCGTTTCGGGGGACGCGGCGTCGGGTGGAGGGGCGGCGGCTTCGGGCGGCGGGACAGCGGCTTCTGGCATGGCGCTCAGTCCTGGTAGGTCGGAGCGGGCGGGGCGGGGGATGGGCCGAGGACGGCGAGCCAGCGGCGGTGGATCGCGGTCCAGGTGCCGTCGGCGCGGATCCGCTCCAGCGTGGCGTTGACCGCGCGCACCAGGTCGTCATCGCCCTTGGGGATGCCGATCCCGTACGGCTCGTCGGCGATGCCGGGCCCGACCACCCGGGTGTACGGGTCCTGCGCGGCCAGCCCGGCCAGGATGGTGTCGTCGGTGCTGGCCGCGTCCACCTGCCGCTGCTGCAGCACCACCAGGCAGTCGGCCCAGGTGGGGACGGTGAGCACGGTGGCGGCCGGCTGCTGCAGCCGGATCCGGTCCAGCGAGGTGGTGCCGCGCACCACGCAGACCCGGCGCCCGGCCAGGTCGCCGATCCCGTTGATCCCGGAGTTCTCCAGCGCCAGCACCCGCTGCTGCGCGCGCAGGTACACGCTGGAGAAGGTGACGGTGCGGCGCCGCTCGCAGGTGACGGTCATGGTCTTGGCGACCATGTCGACGGTGCGGTCGATCAGCGCGCGCTCCCGATCGGCCGAGCCGAGGCTGCGGAACTCGACCGCGTTCGGGTCGCCGAGCAGGTCCCGCGCGACCTCCCGCGCGATATCGGCGTCGAAGCCGACGATGCTGCCGGAGACCGGATCACGGAAGCTCAGCAGGTTGCTGCCCGCGTCCAGCCCGACGATCAGCCGCCCGCGCCTGCGGATGGCGTCCACCGCGGGGCCGGTGAGCGCGCCGGTCGGGCGCAGGCTCGCGGTCGGGTCGCCGCAGTCCTCGGTGGCGGCGGTCGGCAGCGGGGCGCCCGGCGTGATCGGCACCGCCTGGGCGGGCAGCGGCGGGGCGGTGTACGCGGCGGTGCGGGTGATCACCCCGGGCGCCGTCGGCTCCGCACAGCCCGCGACGGCGGTCAGCGCGAGGAGCAGCAGCAGCGGAATCGTCGCTCTCATCGGTACTCCCGCAGCCGCGGCCACAATCCGAGGACGACGCAGACCGCCGCCACGATGCCGATGATGTACGCCCCCGGCGCGAGCAGGTTCAGCACCCGCAGCGCCGTCGCGACCTCGCCGCGCAGCCGGTCCCTCGTCTCGGTGACGGCGTGCTCCAGCGCGGTGTCGAGCGCCTCCACCTGGGCCGCCGAGTCCGCCGCTGCGGGGCCGGTCGCCACGACGGCGGCGCCGACCCAGTCGCCGCGGTTCAGCATGTCGTTCATCCGCTGGTGCGCGGCCTGCCAGCGCTCCAGCGCGGCGCGGGCGGAGGCGATGTCGTCGGCGGCGGGGGCGCCGGGCGGATAGCCGACGAGCAGCTCGCCGAGCCGGGTGACCCCGGCCGCGTACGTGCGGTCGTAGTCGCCGGTGGCATCGCGGCGGACCAGCTTCACCGTCTCGGCGGCGCGCGCCTGCTGCACCAGGATCCGGCTCTCGGTGAGCCGGGAGCCGGGCACCGCGCCCTCGTCGCGGCCGTGCACCATGGCCACCGCGGAGATCGAGCCGGCCAGCACGGTCCAGGCGAAGAGCGCGAGCAGCAGCACGCTGGCCGTGAGCAGCCCGGGGTTCAGCGTGCGGTGCCAGCGGTGCGCGAGCTCGCGCTGCGCCCAGAGCAGCGCCAGCAGCGCGACGGTGAGCAGCAGGATCGCCTTCCACGGCGGGCGCACGTGGTCGCGCTGGGCCTGCACGACCGCGGCCGAGCGGTGCTCGTGCAGGTCGCCCGCCATCGGCAGCAGCACGGTCTGCATCTGGTTGGAGGCCTCGCTGAGGTACGCGGCGCCGACCGGGTAGCCGCTGCGGTTCGCGGTGCGCGCGGTCTCCACCAGCCCGGTGTAGACCGGGAGCCCGGTGGCGATCCCGGTGCGCAGCGTGGTGTCCGGGCCGTCCGCGGGCTCGCCGCTGTGCCCGGAGCGGGCGACCAGCTCGGCGGCGGCCTCGCCGACCGCCTGGCTGTACCGGTCGCGCACCGGCTGCGGCTCGATGCCACCCGCGATGAAGGCGGTTCCGGCGGCGGCGTCGGCCACCGAGAGCGCGGTGTAGAGGCTGTGCGCGGAGTACGCGTCGGGTTCGGAGTCGGCGAGTAGCGTGCGCAGCGCGTCCTGCCTGCCGCCGACCTCGTCCGAGGTCGTGAGCCCCGCGGTGAGGCAGATCAGCACGACCAGCATGCCCATCGCGAGCAGCTTGCCTGGCGAGGAGGCCGCGAAGATTCGCACGTCGGTATCGACCGGCGTCATCTCCACCTCCAGTTTCGGGTGAGCACCTGCCCGCCTTCGGAGTTTATTGTGGTCGTACGGAAGTCGCGGTGTGTGAAACGCCCCCGGCGGGAGCACCGCGGCCGGACGAGAGCGGGTTGTGCGGATGCGTGGTGACGGGGACGGTTGGTCGCTCGGCTCGGACGGCTCGAAGCACTGGGGCCGCTTCGGGGCGGCCGGGCTGCTGCTGCGGGCGCCGCTGGCCGGTGGCGGTTCGGCGGTGCTGCTGCAGCACCGGGCGCTCTGGAGCCACCAGGGTGGCACCTGGGCGCTGCCCGGCGGAGCCAGGGACAGCCACGAGACGAACGTGCACGCGGCGGTGCGCGAGGCGTGGGAGGAGGCAGGCATCCGCGCCGATGACGTCCGGGTCCGCGCCGAGCGGGTGACCGCGGAGGCGCCCAGCGGCTGGACCTACACCACCGTCGTCGCGGACGCGCCGTCCCCGCTGGTCACCGTCGGCAACAAGGAGAGCACCGAGCTGGCCTGGGTGCCGGAGGACGAGGTCGCCGAGCACCCGCTGCACCCCGGGTTCGCGTTGGCCTGGCCCGGGCTGCGGGCCGCCCCCGCGCGGATCGACCCGGCCGGGCTCGCCGCCGACGACCGGCTCGCGAAGGCGCTGCCGCGCACCCTCGACCTGGCCGATCGCGGCTTCGTCTGGCTGCACGCCGAGCCCGCGGGCCCCGGCGAGTTCGCCAGGATCGTCGACCGGGAGGCCGAGGCGCGCGAATCCGCCGTTGCCGCAGCGCCGCCGGACGCCGCTGTTCTCTCGTTCACCCGCTGCCAGGTGCTTTCCTGACCGCACGGCTCAGACGTCCGCGGCCAGCGCGGCCTTGAGCGCGCGGGCAGCGGCCTCCGGATCGGCGGCCTCGGTGATCGCGCGCACCACGACCACCCGCGACGCCCCCGCGGCGAGTACCTCGGGCAGCCGCTCCGCGTCGATCCCGCCGATCGCGAACCAGGGCCGCACCGGCGCGGCGGCAGCGGTCGCGCGCACCAGCTCGAGCCCGGCGGCCTCCCTGCCCGGCTTGGTCGGGGTGGCCCACAGCGGGCCGGTGCAGAAGTAGTCGATGTGCTCGTCCAGCGCGGCCAGCCGCGCCTGGTCGCGGTCGTGGGTGGAGCGGCCGAGCACCACGTCCGGGCCGAGGATCTTGCGCGCGTACCAGGGCGGCAGGTCGTCCTGGCCGAGGTGCAGCACGTCGGCGCCCGCCGCCAGCGCGATGTCGGCGCGGTCGTTCACCGCGAGCAGCGCGCCGTGCCTGCGCGTGGCGGCCTTCAGCTCGGCCAGCGCGCCGAGCTCCTGCTTGGCCTCCAGCGGACCGAACCGCGCCTCGCCCGGCGAGCCCTTGTCCCGCAGCTGGATGATGTCGACCCCGCCTGCCAGCGCGGCCTCGGCGAAGCTCGCCAGGTCGCCGCGCTCGCGGCGGGCGTCGGTGCAGAGGTAGAGCCGGGCGGTGCCGAGCCGGTCCCGGGGCGGAACGGGCCGGGCTGGGGTGATCGGCGGAACCGGGTGGCCGGGTTGCATGGAGAGGACGGTAGTCACCCCGATCCCGCCCGTCGACCCGGTACCGGGCACCCGGCAGCGGGAGGTGCTCCCCGCGCTACCGTGGATACGGACAAGGAGGCAGGTGGAGCGGATGCGGACTCTGGCCGTCGTCGGTGGCGGCGCCATCGGGCTCGCCGTGGCATGGCGGGCCGCCGAGGCCGGGTGGTCCGTTGCCATCTCCGATCCGGAGATCGCCGGGGGGGCGTCCTGGGTGGCGGGCGGCATGCTCGCCCCGCTCTCCGAGGGCTGGCCTGGCGAGGAGCGGGTGCTCGGCTTCGGCGCCGCCGCGCTCGCGCGCTGGCCCGGCTTCGCCGAGCGGCTCACCGCGCGCACCGGCATCCCGCTCTTCGTCGCCGACCAGACGCTGACCGTCGCGCTGGACCGGGCCGACGCCGCCGACCTGCGCACGATCGCCGACTTCGTCGCCGGGTACGGCCATGAACTCCGGCTGCTCGACCGCGCAGGGGTGCGCGAGCGGGAGTCCGGGCTGGCCCGCACGGTGCGCGCCGGGTTGCTCGCCGACGAGCCCGCCATCGACAACCGGGCGCTGATCACCGCGCTGCGCGCCGCCGCCGAGATGGCCGGGGTCCGGGTCGACGCCGACCGGGTGGACGACCTCGCCGCGCTCGACGCCGACCGGGTGGTGCTCGCCGCGGGCGCCGCCTCCGCCCGGCTCTGGCCCGGGCTGCCGGTGCGGCCGGTCAAGGGCGAGATCCTGCGGCTGCGGCACCGGCCGGGCGCCGCGCCAGCGCCCGGCCGGGTGATCCGGGCCAGGGTGCACGGGCGCGCGCTCTACCTGGTGCCGCGCGGCGACGGGATCGTGGTCGGCGCCACCCAGTACGAGGCGGGGTTCGACACCGCGGTCACCGTCGGCGGGGTGCGCGATCTGATCGCCGACGCCGAGGCGGTGTTCCCGGCCATCGCCGAGTACGAGTTCGCCGAGGCGAGCGCAGGTTCCCGCCCGGGCAGCCCGGACAACCTGCCGCTCATCGGCGCGCTCGACGACCGGGTGATCGCCGCCACCGGGCACGGCCGCAACGGCATGCTCGCCGTTCCGCTCACCGCGGACGCCGTACTCGCGCTGCTCGACGGTGATTCGCTGCCCGCGGCCGAGGTAGCCGACCCGGGGCGGTTCCTGGCCAGGAGCACGTCGGCCGCCGTCCACCGCGCGCCACGCACCGGGGAGCCGGTCGGCCCCGCAGCCGCCGGGACACCGCACATCGGGGAGCCGGTCGGCGCCGCCGCCGACGGGACACCCCACGCCCGCGAGCCGGTGCACGCGGCTGCTGATCGGCCCGGCGACGGGCCACGCACAGACACAGGAGGAATCGGATGACGACATCCATCCCGATCGGGGTGACCGTGAACGGCGCCGATCACGAGTTCGCCGAGCCGCTCTCGGTGCGCGAACTGCTCGACCGGCTGGAGCTGCCGACGAAGGGGATCGCGCTCGCCGTCGACGGCGCGGTGTTCCCCAAGTCGCGCTGGGACGAGCCGGTCGGCCGCGGCTGGCGCATCGAGGTCCTGACGGCGGTCCAGGGTGGCTGAACTCGCCACACCCGAGGCCACCGTGGTCCAGGCCGCCGAGTTCGAGCCGCTGCGCATCGCCGGCCGGGAGTTCGGCTCCCGGCTGGTGATGGGCACCGGCGGCGCCGAGAACCTCACCGTGCTGGAGGAGGCGCTACTCGCCTCGGGCACCGAGCTCACCACGGTCGCCATGCGCCGGATCGACGCCGCGGGCGGCACCGGCGTGCTCGACCTGCTCAAGCGGCTCGGCATCGCCCCGTTGCCGAACACCGCTGGCTGCCGCACCGCCGCCGAGGCGGTGCTCACCGCGCAGCTCGCCGCCGAGGCGCTGGAGACCGACTGGGTGAAGCTGGAGGTGGTCGCCGACGAGCGCACCCTGCTCCCGGACCCGGTCGAGTTGCTCAGCGCCGCCGAGCAGCTGGTCGACGCGGGTTTCACCGTGCTGCCCTACACCAACGACGATCCGATCCTGGCGCGCCGGCTCGAGGAGGCGGGCTGCGCCGCGGTGATGCCGCTCGGCTCGCCGATCGGCACCGGCCTCGGCATCGGCAACCCGCACAACATCGAGATGATCGTGGCCGGGGCCGAAGTCCCGGTCATCCTGGACGCGGGCATCGGTACCGCGAGCGACGCCGCGCTCGCCATGGAGCTCGGCTGCTCCGCCGTGCTGCTCGCCACCGCCGTCACCAGGGCCCGCAAACCGGCGCTGATGGCCGCCGCCATGGCCGACGCGGTGCGCGCCGGGCATGCCGCCCGGCTGGCCGGGCGGATCCCCAAGCGCTTCTGGGCGCAGGCCTCCTCCCCGGAGCTGTAGTCCGGGGCGGGGTCCTCCGCGAGGATGACGCGCGCCGCGACTTGCTGCCGACGCGCGGAGCACCCCCGATGCGGAATGCTTGGCCCCATGATCGAACTGAAGGGTCTGACCAAGCGGTACGGCCAGACGGTCGCGGTACGGGATCTGACGTTCACCGTCCGGCCCGGGCAGGTGACCGGGTTCCTCGGGCCGAACGGTGCGGGTAAATCCACCACCATGCGGATGATCCTCGGACTCGACACCCCCACGTCCGGGACCGCGCTGGTCAAGGGGGTGCCGTACCGGCAGCTGAAGAACCCGCTGCGCACCGTCGGCGCGCTGCTGGACGCCAAGTGGGTGCACCCGAACCGCTCCGCCCGCTCGCACCTGCACTGGATGGCCGCCTCCAACGGCATCGGCAAGGACCGGGTGGAGGAGGTGCTGCGGCTGGTCGGCCTCTCCGAGGTGGCGAACAAGGCCGCGGGCGGCTTCTCGCTCGGCATGTCGCAGCGGCTCGGCCTGGCGGGCGCGCTGCTCGGCGACCCGGAGGTGCTGCTCTTCGACGAGCCGGTGAACGGCCTCGACCCCGAGGGCATCCTCTGGATCCGCCGCTTCATGCAGCGGCTGGCAGGCGAGGGCCGGACCGTGCTGGTCTCCAGCCACCTGCTCTCCGAGATGGCGCAGACCGCCGACCACCTGGTCGTCATCGGCCGCGGCGAGCTGATCTCGAACTCCACCACCCAGGAGTTCATCGAGCGGGCCTCGGAGGCGACCGTCCGGGTGCGCAGCCCGCAGCTGGACCAGCTGCGCAGCCTGCTCACCTCGGCGGGGATGACCGTGCGCGAGGACGGCGCCGGCCAGGACGGCCCCGCGCTGGTGGTCGCCGGGGTCACCAGCGATGCCGTCGGCACGCTGGCCGGGCAGAACGCCATCACCCTCCTGGAGCTGGCGCCGCAGCGCGCCTCGCTGGAGGACGCCTTCATGCGGATGACCGGTGGCGCGGTCGAATACCACGGCAGCGGAGTCGACCAGGTGATGGGAGGTGCGCTCTGATGGGCGTGCTGGCAGCGGAACGGATCAAACTCACCTCGACCAGGTCGCCCTGGTGGTGCTCCGCGGTGATCGTGGCGCTCGGACTCGGCCTCGCCGCGCTCTTCGCGATCGTGGTGCGGACCTCGGCCGATGATCCGGAGGTCGGCATGCCCGCGCTCGACATCAGCACCGCGACCTCCGGCGTCACCGGCTTCGGGATCATGGTGCTGATGATCCTGGCGGCGCTCACCGTCACCAGCGAGTACCGCTTCGGCGTCATCAGGACCACCTTCCAGGCGGTGCCGAACCGGTACACCGTGCTGCTCACCAAGGCCGGGCTGGTCGGGCTGTACGGGGCGGCGCTGAGCACCCTGGTCGCGCTCGGCGCGGTCGCGGTGGCCAAGGTGGTCGGCGGTGCGGAGGCCACGGTCGCGCTGACCTTCGACGGCCAATGGCGGGCTATCTACGGCATCCCGATCTACGCCTTCCTCGCGGTGGTGCTCGCGGTCGGCGTCGGCGTGCTGGTTCGGCAGTCGGCCGCGGCGATCTCGCTGATCGTGCTCTGGTCGCTGCTGCTGGAGCCGCTGCTGAGTGCGTTCGGCAACTTCGGGCGTAATGTGGGACCCTTCCTGCCCTTCCAGAACATCAACCGGTTCCTGACCGTCACCGAGGTCGGCGGCAATTGGCACTGGGGCGTGTGGGGCAGCCTGATCTACTTCATCGCGTTCGTCGCGGTGGTCTACGTCGCCGCCCTGGTGTACGCGGACCGCAGGGACGCCTGAACCGCGCACAATCGGTTACTCCCCGAAGGGGAGCAACCTCCGAGCCACCCGAGCCGACGTCCCTCGCCGCTCGGGTGCGGCCGCGATCTCACCGAGGTCGGGGCCCCGCATCGGCCACCACTGCCCGGTGGCCGTCGCCGCCGGCCCGGTGTGGCACCAGCCGCACCGGGCCCGGTGCGTTCATCGCCCTTTTCCGCCGTCGCGCTGCCGTTTCCCGGATACCTGTGACCTTCGGCCCCGCTTTCCGCCGATGCCCTGCGATACCCTCGCACCGTGAGACCGACATCCGGCGGTGCCGATCCCGAGCCGGAGCCGGAGGCGGTGACCGACGCCTCCGCGTTCGGCCGCCGCGCGCGGCTGGCCGAGCTGATGCACGCCACGAACCGGCGCCAGGAGATCATCGGCGCGCTGCGCCGGGCCAGGAGCAGGCTGCCGGGCGATCCGGCGTTCGGGGATCCGCTCTCGGTCACCGGCCCCGGTGGCCCGCGCGCCGTCGCCCGCGCCGCCGACCGGCTCGTCGGGGACACCCCGAGCGCGGCCCGCGAGGTCGGCTTCGGCGCGCTGCAGGTGTGGCAGGCCATGCTGGAGCGGGTCGGCCGCGGCCGCGGCAGCGAAGAGGTGACGGTGCTCTTCACCGACCTGGTCGCCTTCTCCCGCTGGTCGCTCACCGCCGGTGACCAGGCCACGCTCGACCTGCTGCGCCGGGTCGCGCTGGCCATCGAGCCGCCGGTGGTCGAGCGCGGCGGCACCGTGGTGAAGCGGATGGGCGACGGCCTCATGGCCGTCTTCGACTCCCCCGACCACGCGCTCGCCGCCGCCGTCGCCATGAAGCGCGCGCTCGGCGCGGTCGACTTCGGCGACTACCGCCCGCGCATGCGGATGGGGCTGCACACCGGCTCGCCGCGCGAGATCGGCGGCGACTGGCTCGGCGTCGACGTCACCATCGCGGCCAGGGTGATGGAGGCGGGCGGCAACGGGAACACCATGCTCTCCGAGGCCACCCTGCGCGCGCTGCAGCCGGAGACGCTGGAGTTGCTCGGCGGGCGGGTCAAGCCGTACCGGCGCGGGCTCTTCGCGGCGCCGCTGACCGGGGTGCCGGAGGATCTGCGGCTCTTCGTGCTGAGCGTGGGTGAACCGGGCGAGGGTTCGAGTGCGCGCCGGAACGCGGAATCGCGCACGAAGGGGCGCAGAGGTACGGGGCCGGAGGTCCCCGCGAAGGCGGCGAATGGGCGCAAGGGTGCGGAGCCGCCGACGCGTGCCGAGGCTACTGATGGCGCTGCCGCGCAGCGTGATCCCGCCGCGGCGGCGGCGCAGCAACGGCCGCGATCCGGCCGCAAGCGGGATTCCGCCGGGGACTAGGAGCCGACCGTCGTCTGCTGGTCCGGCGGCGGCGTGTACACCGCCGGGTCCAGCCGCAGCGTCTGGAAGGTGTTGTCCGAGCAGGTCACCCAGAGCTGGTTGCCGCGCCAGGTGGGCGGCGAGAAGCACAGGTCGGCGGATTGGTCCCCGGTGAGCCGGTCGCCGCGCACCCCGCCGAGCGCCTGCGCGGGGTCGAAGACCCCGGCGGAAAGCGCCTGGATCAGCGCGCCGGAGTTCAGCAGCGGGACCCCGGCGATCGAGAAGAGCGACTGCGGCGAGTTCGCCCCGGCCGGCTGCCCGGTGCGCGCGGGCGGGTTGTAGTAGGCGATCTCCCTGACCGCGCCCGGGTCGCGGACGTCGAACACCCGGATCCCGGAGGCGAGCCACCCGCAGGCCAGCGCGGTCGGGTCGCGCGGCCGGTCGGCGGTGCAGTAGTGCGCGTCGTAGGCGAACAGCGACCCGCCGAAGCTGGAGGCGAGCGCGGTGTCCTGATTGGACTGCAGGTTGATCTCCAGCTTGATCGAGTCGATCTGCCGCGGCCGCACCGGATCGGCGACGTCGAAGATCTTGACCCCGCCGGACCCGGCCTCGTCCACCACGAACAGGTGCGGCACCCCGCCGTAGGTGACCGGGACGGCGTGCTGGGTGGCGAACCCGTCGGTCCAGCTGGTGGCCGAGAGGGTCGGCACCCGCGGGTCGGGGTCGCGACGCTGCACCGCGGAGGTGTCGAGCACGGTGAGCCCGCCGAAGTTGTTGGCGAGGTAGAGCCGGTCGCCGTCCGGGCTGAAGCCGATGCCGTGCACGGAGAGCCCGGGCAGCCCCTGCCAGACGATCCGCGGCTGCGCCGGGTCGGTGAGGTCGATGGCGCTGAGCACGCCAGGTGCGGTCCCGGACGACCAGTAGGTGCGCCCGTCGGGGGAGAAGCCGCCCTCGTGCGCGATGATCGGCAGCGGCTGGTCGACGGCGGTGCCGGGCCCCGGGTTGAGCAGCCGGGGGTGCGCGCAGTCGGTGAGGTCGTAGACCGAGAGCAGCCCGGCCCCGGTGAGCAGCGGGACCCCGGCACCGACCAGGAGCTTGCGCCCCTCGTGCACCTTGAGCGTCTCCCAGGTGCCCGCCAGCATGGCCGGTTCGGTCAGGGTGGCGGTCGGTACCGGGTTCGCCGGATCGGAGACGTCGAGCACCTGCACGCCCGGGCTGGGCCCGGTGAGGCTGCCGGGGAAGAAGCTGCCGACGTAGACGCAGTGCTCGAAGGCGGCCGAGACGATGCCGCCGCCGGGGCCGTCGAAGCCGCCGATCCGGCTGATATTGCACCGGTACCCGGCGGCGCTGCGCCCGCTCGCGCGATCCGCGGCGGGCACCTCGCCCTGCAGCCCGGTCTCCGGCGCCGAGCCGGGGCCGCAGGCCGCCGGGGCGGCCGCGACATCCGCGACCGTCGCGATGTGGCTGATCCCGGAGGGCGGCGGCTGCGCCGCCACCACCCCGACCGGCAGCAGCACCGCTCCCGCCAGCACCGCCGCGACCCTGCGACTCCGGCTTGTTCCCATTACGCGCCCTCGATCCGAGATTCCGATTTCCGGAATGTTAGAACGATGTTTCCGCTCAGTCGATGGAGCAGCCGGAGATCGGCTTGTCCGCGAGCCGGTCGAGCAGGTACGCGATCACGCTGTTCGGGCTGAAACCGTCGATCAGCTCGGGGCCGAAGTGGTTCGGGATGGTGAATCCCGGCAGGATCGGCGGCAGCTCGTTGGTCCGGAACTCGACGGTGCCGCCGCGGCCGCACCAGTCGTTCGCGAGCTGCTTGGCCTGGCCGTACGGCACGGTGTCGTCATTGCGGCCGCTGGTGATCAGCACCGGTGCGTGCGGCTTCAGGGTGCCCACCTTCAGCTCGGCGAGCACGGGGGCGGCCTCGGGCAGGTCGGTCAGGTGCTCGCCGAGCGAGCGGCCGTCCACGGTGAGCGAATTGGTGCGCAGGAATGGGTGCCGGAAGATCAGGTCGCCGATGCAGGTCTCGCCGAGCGTGGCGAGCATGTCCTTGCCCGCCGGGCTGCTCACCCGCTCCAGCGCCAGCTGCAGCTCGGGGAAGCGGGCCAGCATGCCGTTGATGGCGTAGCCGATGGCGCCGCCGATCAGCGCGCCGTCGATCTTGTCCAGGATCGCCGAGAGGTCGGCCGTCGGGCCGCCCGCCCAGGTGCCCTTGAGGTTCAGCTCCGGCGCGTACTCCGGCAGCAGCTCGTTGGCGGCCGCGGTGGCCCCGCCACCCTGCGAGTAGCCCCAGAAGACCAGGGGGGTCTCCGGGCCGACACCGGCCAGGGTGTTGGCCGCGCGCGCGGCATCGAGCACGGCGTGACCCTGCTCGAACCGGTTTCCGTAGGTGTGGATGCCTGGCGTGCCGAGCCCGATGTAGTCCGGGATCACCACGTTCGCGCCGAGCCCGGCCCAGGCCGCCGACGAGGGCAGCTCCTGGTTGGCCGAGATGCTCGGCGACGGGTCCATGAAGGCGGTCAGCCCGGTGGAGAAGGCCACCGACATGGCGCAGCGATCGGCCTGGCCGGAGGTGCCCGGCGCGATCACAACGGTGGGGCGGGGGCCGGGGCCGAGCCACGGCCCGGCGGCGGCGATGTAGGTGCCGGTGGTGGCGACCGGCGAGCCGTCCTGCAGCGTGCTGCTGTACATGATCAGCTCGCCCTTGCCCGGCCAGCCCTGCTCGGTCGGCAGGGTGGCGAACAGCGACAGCGGCTGGGTCTTGATGATCGTCCCCGGCTGGGCCGGGACCTGCGCGGGCGGGACGTAGAAGGCGCTGACCGGCTCGGCCGTCGCCGGTGCCGCCACGGCCGCCGTGAGCCCGGCTGCGCAGGCGATCGCGAGTGCCGCCGCCGTCATCCGGCCCCGCCACCGCGAGCGCCGCTGCTGTCGATCCATCCGAACTCTCCCTGGCCACCACCCCGGCCCCTTCGCCGGAATGTCGTCGATCACTCCGGGGCCGGTCGAGTGCGACCGGTCACGAAAGAGACCCAACTGGACAGTAACATGGTTATCGGGAAGTGAGCCCTCGCGGTGTCAGCTCGCCGGGATCGCCGAGGGGGCAGGTTTCCGCAGTTCATTGGCGCAATCGGTCAGTGCGCGGGGCGACCGCTCGGTCCCCGATCCGGCGGACCGGTCGGAATCCGCCGTTTCGCGATCCGATCGCAGTAACGCCGTTACCGTAGACGCGGCACGCTTTCGTCCGAGCGCGACGCCCAGCCCCCCAGTCCCGGTGCGTCGTCGCCCTTACCTCGTCGAGGCGAATCGCGCGCGCCTTCGTGCCGCGCGGTCGTGGTCGGGCGAGCTGCCGCCGGTGTGGCATCGAGAACGGATGGAACATGGCAGTACGATCCGCGGACCTGCCCGAACGTGGTTTCGGCACCTACTCACCGACCGAATGGCTGGCGCACGCCCGCCGCTACGAACTGCGCTATCGATTAGTGGTCGTCGCGCCCGACGTGGCCGAGGTGGTGCACCACCTCGGCGGCTGGCTCTTCGACATGCGGGCCTCCGGGTGGGAGGTGATCGTCCCCGTCTCCGACCCCGCCGCCGTCCGCCCGCTGGAGATCCTCGGCGCCGTCCCGCTCGACCTGGAGCACTGGCCCGCCGCCGCCGTCCGCGAGATCCGGCCCGACGTCCTCGCCATCGCGGTCGACAGCTACCGCTCCGATCTGGTGCCGCCGCTCGGCGGCGGACACTCGGAGACGGTGCTGTGGGGCGGGCTGCCGCCCGAGGAACTCGGGTACCGCATGCGTCCGGCGCGGCACCGGGTGAGCGTCGCGGGACGGGCCTTCAAGTCCTGCGCGGTGCGCGCGTCCGGTGCGCGGGTGTCGGGGGACAGTTGTACGGAGACGTTCTGGGCGGGTGCGGAGGTCACCGGCGCCCGGCGGTTGCTGGAACTCGCTCCGGCGGGGTAGGGCTCGCCCGGCGCGGTCCGTTTCGGCGGGCCGCGCCGGCCCCGCTACTACCCCCAGACGAACGCCCCGACTCCAGCGAGCACCGCGCAAACCCCGAGCGAAACGGCCATCCACCGCGTGCTCTTCCACAGGGTGATCGCCCCGCCGAGCAGGAACCCGGCCAGCGCGAGAAGCAGAAGTACGGTGAGGTTCGAGGACACGCCCGCAGCCTACCGAACCCATTAACAAGCACGCGGGCTTGCTTTTTTATCGCCCCGGTGTGACGCTGTAAGCGCTACGACGCTTGCACAGGAGGGCACCCGCGTGACCAGTCTCGCGGCCGATCCGGAGCTGCTCCGGATCGGCAACTGTTCCGGCTTCTACGGTGACCGCGCCGTCGCCATGCGGGAGATGCTGGATGGGGGCGAACTCGACGTCCTCACCGGCGACTACCTGGCCGAGCTCACCATGCTCATCCTGGGCAGGGACCGGATGAAGGACCCAGCGCTCGGCTACGCCAAGACCTTCCTGCGCCAGGTCGAGGACTGCCTCGGCCTCGCCATGGACCGGCACGTGAAGCTGGTCGCCAACGCGGGCGGGCTGAACCCGGCCGGGCTCGCGGAGAAGCTGCGCGCGGTCGCGGAGCAGCTCGGCCTCCGGCCGAAGATCGCCTACGTCACCGGCGACGACCTGCTCGAGCGCGCCGCCGAGCTCGGCCTCGGCACCCCGCTCACCGCCAATGCCTACCTGGGCGCCTTCGGCATCGCCGAGTGCCTGCAGGCGGGCGCGGACATCGTGGTCACCGGCCGGGTCACCGACGCCGCGCTGGTGGCGGGCCCGGCGGCTGCCCACTTCGGCTGGGCCGCCGACGACTACGACGCGCTGGCGGGCGCGGTGGTGGCCGGGCACGTCATCGAGTGCGGCACCCAGGCGACCGGGGGCAACTTCGCCTTCTTCACCGAGATCGCGGACCTGAGCCGCCCCGGCTTCCCGATCGCGGAGCTGCGCAGGGACGGGAGCAGCGTGATCACCAAGCACCCCGGCACCGGCGGCGCCGTCACCGTCGACACCGTCGCGGCGCAGCTCGTGTACGAGATCCAGGGCGCCCGCTACGCCGGGCCGGACGTCACCGCCCGGCTGGACAGCATCCGGCTCAGCGAAGAGGGCAGGGACCGGGTGCGGATCGACAACGTGCGCGGCGAGGCGCCGCCGCCGACCACCAAGGTCTCGCTGAACACCCTCGACGGCTTCCGCAACGAGATGACCTTCGTCCTCACCGGCCTGGAGATCGAGGCCAAGGCGGAGCTCACCAGGAAGCAGCTGGAGACCTGGCTGCCCACCCGCCCGGCCGAGCTGGAGTGGTCGCTCGCCCGGCTGGACCGCCCGGACGCCGACACCGAGGAGCGCGGATCCGCGCTGCTGCGCTGCGTGGTCCGCGACCCCGACCCGAACAAGGTCGGCCGCGCCTTCTCGTCCGTCGCGGTAGAGCTGGCGCTGGCGAGCTACCCCGGCTTCACGCTCACCTCCCCGCCCGGCAACGGCGCGCCCTACGGCGTCTTCACGCCGGGGTACGTGCCCGCCGACGCGGTCAGACACACCGCGGTCCTGCCGGACGGCGCGGTGGTGCGGATCGGTGCGCCGCGAGCCACCCGCGACCTGGTAGAGCTCGCCGAACCCGAGCTGCCGGAGCCGCTCGAAGCAGCCGGCACCGAAAGGCTCCCGCTCGGCACGATCGCGCTGGCGCGCAGCGGCGACAAGGGCGGCAATGCCAATGTCGGCGTCTGGGTCCGCACCGACGAACAGTGGCGCTGGCTCGCGCACACCCTCACCGTCGACGCACTGCGCACCCTGCTCCCGGAGGCGGCGGAGCTGCCCATCACCAGGACCGTCCTGCCCAACCTGCGCGCGCTGAACTTCGTCATCCACGGCCTGCTCGGCAAGGGCGTCGCCTACCAGGCCCGATTCGACCCCCAGGCGAAGGGGCTCGGCGAATGGCTGCGGTCCCGGCACGTCGAGATCCCCACGGAGCTGCTGTGAACAATCCCTGGTCCACCCCGGAGCGGCGCGAGCTGCGCGGCACCGTCCGCGGCTTCGTGGAGCGCGAGGTGCTCCCCTTCCTCGACGAGTGGGAGCGGGACGGCGAGATCCCGCGCGAGCTGCACAAGAAAGCCGGCGCGCTCGGGCTGCTCGGCATCCAGTTCCCCGAGGCGGTCGGCGGCGCGGGCGGCGACGGCATCGACGCCGCGCTGGTCTGCGAGGAGATGCACTACGCGGGCGGCTCCGGCGGGCTCTTCGCCTCGCTCTTCACCTGTGGCATCGCGGTGCCGCACCTGGCCGCCGCCGGCGACCCGGAGCAGCTCGAACGCTGGGTGCGGCCGACGCTGGCCGGTGAGCTGATCGGCTCGCTCGCCATCACCGAGCCGGGCGGCGGCTCCGACGTCGGGCACCTGACCACCACCGCGGTCAGGGACGGCGACCACTACGTCGTCAACGGCGCCAAGACCTACATCACCTCCGGCTGCCGCGCCGACTTCGTCGTCACCGCGGTGCGCACCGGCGGGCCGGGCGCGGGCGGCGTCTCGCTGCTGGTCGTGGAGAAGGGGACGCCCGGCTTCACGGTGAGCCGCAAGCTGGACAAGATGGGCTGGCGCGCCTCGGACACCGCCGAGCTCTCCTACGTGGACGTCCGGGTACCGGTCGGCAACCTGGTCGGCCGGGAGAACAGCGGCTTCGCCCAGATCGCGCAGGCCTTCGTGAGCGAGCGGGCCGGGCTGGCGGCCCAGGCCTACAGCCAGGCACAGCGCTGCCTCGACCTGACTCTGCGGTGGTGCCGCGACCGGGAGACCTTCGGCCGGCCGCTGATCAGCAGGCAGGCGGTGCAGAACACGCTGGCCGAGATGGCCCGCCGGACCGACGTCGCCCGGGTCTACACCCGGCACGTGGTCGAGCGGGCCGCGGCGGGCGAGACCGACCTGATCGCCGAGGTCTGCTTCGCCAAGAACACCGCCGTCGAGGCCGGCGAGTGGGTCGCCAACCAGGCCGTTCAGCTCTTCGGCGGGCTCGGCTACATGCGCGAGGCCGAGGTCGAGCGGCAGTACCGTGATATCCGCATCCTCGGTATCGGCGGTGGCACCACCGAGATCCTCACCGCACTGGCCGCGAAGCGATTGGGGTACCAGTCATGACCGTGCTGCGCAGCACCGTCGACACCGCCGCGCCGGAGTACCTGGCCGCCGCCGACGCCATGAGCACCAAGCTGACCGAGGTGGAGACGGAGTTCGCCAAGGCTGTCGCGGGTGGCGGGCCGGACAAGCTGGCCAGGCACCGCAGGCGCGGCAAGCTGACCGCCCGCGAGCGCGTCGAGCTGCTCATCGACGAGGACTCGCCGTTCCTCGAGCTCTGCGCGCTGGCGGGCTGGGGCAGCGAATTCCACGTGGGCGGCAGCACCGTCTGCGGGATCGGCGTGGTCGAGGGCGTCGAGTGCATGATCGTCGCCCCGGACCCGACCGTGCGCGGCGGCACCTCCAACCCCTGGACGCTGCGGAAAACGCTGCGCGTCAACGACATCGTGCGGGAGAACCGGCTGCCGGTGATCTCGCTGGTCGAGTCCGGCGGCGCGGACCTGCCGACGCAGAAGGAGGTCTTCGTCCCCGGCGGGCGCATGTTCCGCGACCTCACCCGCGCCTCCGCGGCGGGCATCCCCACCATCGCGCTGGTCTTCGGCAACTCGACGGCGGGCGGGGCGTACATCCCGGGCATGTCCGACCACGTGGTCATGATCAAGGAGCGCTCCAAGGTCTTCCTCGGCGGTCCGCCGCTGGTCAAGATGGCGACCGGCGAGGAGTCCGACGACGAATCGCTCGGCGGCGCCGACATGCACGCCAGGGTCTCCGGGCTGGCCGACTACTACGCGGTGGACGAGCAGGACGCGATCCGGATCGGCCGCGCCATCGTCCGGCGGCTGAACTGGCGCAAGCAGGGGCCCGCGCCGCGCGCCGCAGTGCTCGAACCGCTCTTCGATGCCGAAGAACTGCTCGGCATCGTGCCCCCCGACCTCAAGATCCCGTTCGACCCGCGGGAGGTGATCGCCCGGATCGTGGACGGCTCCGAATTCGACGAGTTCAAGCCGCTCTACGGTTCCAGCCTGGTCACCGGCTGGGCCGAGCTGCACGGCTACCCGGTCGGCATCCTGGCGAACGCGCGCGGCGTGCTCTTCTCCGAGGAGTCGCAGAAGGCGACCCAGTTCATCCAGCTCGCCAACCGGAGCAACACCCCGCTGCTCTTCCTGCACAACACCACCGGCTACATGGTCGGGAAGGAGTACGAGCAGAAGGGCATCATCAAGCACGGCTCGATGATGATCAACGCCGTCTCCAACTCGACGGTGCCGCACATCTCGCTGCTCATGGGCGCCTCCTACGGGGCCGGGCACTACGGCATGTGCGGGCGTGCCTACGACCCGCGCTTCGTCTTCGCCTGGCCGAGCGCGAAATCCGCGGTCATGGGCGGGGCGCAGCTGGCCGGGGTCATCTCCATCGTTGGCAGGGCCGCCGCCGAGGCGCGCGGGCAGGGCTTCGACGAGGAGGCCGATGCCGGGATGCGGGCCATGATCGAGGCGCAGATCGAGGCGGAGTCGCTGGCCATGTTCATGTCCGGGCGGCTCTACGACGACGGCGTGATCGACCCGCGCGATACCCGCACCGTGCTCGGCATGGCGCTCTCCGCCGTGCACACCGCACCGATCGAGGGCGCCGCCGGCTTCGGCGTCTTCCGGATGTAGGGGCGTATTCATGACTGTCGAAACAGTTCTCGTCGCCAATCGCGGCGAAATCGCGCGGCGGGTCTTCGCGACCTGCCGCCGGATGGGGCTCGGCACCGTCGCGGTGTACTCCGACGCGGACGCGGCCTCGCCGCACGTCGCGGAGGCCGACGCGGCCGTCCGCCTTCCGGGCAACACCCCCGGCGAGACGTACCTGCGCGGCGACCTCATCATCGAGGCCGCGCTCGCCGCGGGCGCCGACGCGGTCCACCCCGGCTACGGATTCCTCTCGGAGAACGCCGAATTCGCCCGCACGGTCGAGCAGGCGGGGCTCACCTGGATCGGCCCGCCGGTCGAGTCGATCGAGCAGATGGGCTCCAAGGTCGCGGCCAAGAAGATGATGGACGCCGCCGGGGTCCCGGTCCTCGCCGAGCTGGACCCGGCGCAGGTCACCGCGGAGCTGCTCCCGGTGCTGATCAAGGCGTCGGCGGGCGGTGGCGGCCGCGGCATGCGCGTCGTCCGCGAGCTCGCCGAGCTGGAACCGCAGCTGGCGGGCGCCCGCCGCGAGGCGCAGTCCGCCTTCGGCGACCCCACCGTCTTCTGCGAGCGCTACCTGGAGACCGGCAGGCACATCGAGGTGCAGGTGCTCGCCGACACGCACGGCACCGTCTGGGCGGTCGGCGAGCGCGAGTGCTCGATCCAGCGCAGGCACCAGAAGGTGCTGGAGGAGGCGCCGTCGCCGCTGGTCGAGCGGGTGGACGGGATGCGGGCGCGGCTCTTCGAGGCGGCCGTGCTCGCCGCCGAGGCGATCGGCTACACCGGCGCGGGCACCGTCGAGTTCCTCGCCGACGAGCACGGCGACTTCTTCTTCCTGGAGATGAACACCCGGCTGCAGGTGGAGCACCCGGTCACCGAGTGCACCACCGGGCTGGACCTGGTCCGATGGCAGCTGGAGATCGCCGACGGCGCCGCGCTGCCCGCGCAGCCGCCCGCCCGGTCCGGCCACTCGATCGAGGTCCGGCTCTACGCCGAGGACCCGGCGCAGGACTGGCAGCCGCAGAGCGGCACCGTGCACCGGATCGCGATCCCCGGCGTGCTCGCCGAGTTCGACCTGCCTGCCCGCTCCGGCATCCGGCTGGACACCGGCGTGGTCGACGGCTCGGTGGTCGGCGTGCACTACGACCCCATGCTGGCCAAGGTCATCTCGGTCGGCGAGACCCGTGCCGAGGCGGCCCGGCTGCTCGCGAACGCCCTGCGGCGCGCGCAGCTGCACGGCCTGGTGACCAACCGCGACCTGCTGGTCCGGGTGCTGCGGCACCCCGCCTTCCTGGCCGGCGATACCGACACCGCCTTCTTCGCCACGCACGGCCTCGCCGCGCTCGCGGCCCCGCTCACCGACGCCGACGGCACCGAGCTCTCCGCCGTCGCCGCCGCGCTGGCCGACGCCGCCGCCAATCGCGCGGCGGCGCGGGTGGTGGCCGGGCTGCCGAGCGGCTGGCGCAACCTGCCCTCGCAGTCGACGGTCAAGCGGTTCGAGGGCAGGGACGGCGCCGTGCACGAGATCGGCTACCTGGTCACCCGCGGGGTGATCACGGTGGACGGCCACGACGGGCTCGAGGTGCTGGAGGCCGCCCCGGACCGGGTGGTGCTCGCGGTGCCCGGCGAGCGCGGGCCGGTGCGCAGGCAGTTCGCCATCGCCAGGTACGGCGACCTGGTCGCGGTGGATTCCCCGCTCGGCCCGGTGGGCTTGCGCAAACTGCCGCGCTTCACCGATCCCGCCGACCTGGTCGCCACCGGCTCACTGCTCGCCCCCATGCCTGGCACCGTGATCCGGCTCGGCGCCGAGGTGGGTGCCGCCGTCACTGCCGGCACCCCGATTCTCTGGCTGGAGGCCATGAAGATGGAGCACACCATCGCGGCCCCGGCCGACGGCGTGCTCAGCGCCGTGCACGTCGGCGTCGGCGATCAGGTCGACGTCGGCACCGTCCTCGCGGTGGTCGACCCCGCGGAATTCGAGGAGAACGCATGAGTTTCATTGAAACCGACGAGCAGAAGTCGCTGCGGCAGGCCGTCGCCGCGCTCGCGAGCAAGTACCCGTACCTGGACTACGTCCTGCCGAGGGCGCGCAACCACGAACCGTTGCGCGAACTCTGGGACGAGGCGGGCAAGCTCGGCTTCCTCGGGGTGAACCTGCCGGAGGAGTACGGCGGCGGTGGCGCAGGCATGTACGAGCTGGCGCTGGTGATGGAGGAGCTCGCCGCGCAGGGCGCCGGGCTGCTGCTCATGGTGGTCTCACCCGCCATCTGCGGCACCATCATCACCAGGTACGGCACCGAGGAGCAGAAGCGGGAGTGGCTGACCAAGCTCGCCGACGGCTCGGCGACGATGGTCTTCGGCATCACCGAGCCGGACGCGGGCTCCAACTCGCACCAGATCACCACCACCGCCCGCAGGGACGGCGGCGACTGGATCCTGAACGGCCGCAAGGTCTACATCTCCGGCGTCGACCAGGCCGAGGCGGTGCTGATCGTCGCCCGCACCGAGGACCACAAGACCGGCAAGCTCAAGCCCGCGCTCTTCATCGTGCCCACCGACGCCCCCGGCTTCGAGAAGACGGCGCAGGAGATGGACATCATCGAGCCGGACACCCAGTTCACGCTCTTCCTCGACGACGTCCGGCTGCCCGCGACCGCGCTGGTCGGCAGCGAGGACGCCGCGCTCATGCAGCTCTTCGCCGGGCTCAACCCGGAGCGCATCATGGGCGCGGCCATGGCCGTCGGCATGGGCCGCTACGCGCTGGACCGGGCCGTCGCGTACGCCCGCGAGCGCACCGTGTGGAAGACCCCGATCGGCGCGCACCAGGGCATCGCGCACCCGCTGGCACAGGCCAAGGTCGAGGTCGAGCTGGCCAAGCTGATGATGCAGAAGGCCGCCGTGCTCTACGACACCGGCGACGAGATGGGCGCAGCCGAGGCCGCCAACATGGCCAAGTACGCCGCGGGCGAGGCCAGCATCAAGGCGCTGGACCAGGCGGTGCAGACGCACGGCGGCGCCGGGCTCACCAAGGAGGTCGGGCTGGCCGCCATGCTGGCCGCGGCCAGGATCGCGCGGATCGCGCCGGTGAGCCGGGAGATGGTGCTCAACTTCGTCGCCCAGCACTCGCTGGGCCTGCCGAAGTCGTACTGATGGCCGAGCCGCTGGTGCGCTACGAGGTGGGCGCGGGTTTCGCCACGCTCACCCTCGACTCGCCGCACAACCGGAACGCGCTCTCCAGCAGGCTCGTCGCCGAGCTGCTCGCCGGGCTGGACGACGCCGCCGCCGACGACGCCGTGCGCGGCATCGTGCTCGCCCACACCGGCAACACCTTCTGCGCCGGTGCGGATCTCAGCGAGGCGAGCGACGCCGATCCGGCGGTCGCGGCGGATCAGCGCACCCGCGCCATGATCGGGGTGCTGCGCAGGCTGGTCGAGATCCCCAAGCCGGTGCTGGCCAGGATCGACGGCAATGTCCGGGCAGGCGGCATGGGCATCGTGGCAGGCTGCGACCTCGTGGTGGCAGGCCCGGGCAGCAGCTTCGCGCTCACCGAGGTGCGAATCGGGCTGGCGCCGTTCATGATCTCGCTGACCCTGCTGCCCCGGCTGGACCAGCGCGCCGCGAGCCGGTACTACCTGACCGGCGAGAAATTCGGTCCGGAGGTCGCGGCGGCGATCGGATTGGTGACCGTTGCCGCCGAGGATCCCGGTGCCGAGATCGCCCGGCTGCGCGCCGAGCTGCGCAAGGGCGCACCGCAGGGCCTGGCCGAGGCGAAACGCCTGGTCAATGCCGATATCCTGGCCAGTTTCGACCGCACGGCCGAGGAGCTCGCGGAGCGCTCGGCGAGCTTCTTCGGCACCGCCGAGGTGCGCGAGGGGATGACGGCCTTCCTGCAGCGCCGCCCGCCCTCCTGGGCAGAATGAGCACATGGTGACTCCGCACGAACCCAAGCAGGACCGCAGCCGCGCCACCCGGCAGCGGCTGCTCGAGGCGACCATCGACTGCCTGGCCGAATTCGGCTGGGCCGCAGCGACGGTCGCGGTGGTCGCGGAACGCGCCGGGGTCTCCCGCGGGGCCGCCCAGCACCACTTCCCGACCCGCGAGGACCTGATCACCGCCGCGCTCGAGTACATGTTCGACGTCCGCAACGGCCAGGCGACGGAGGAGGCGGCCTCGCTCGCCGCCACCTCCGGCGTCGCGCGCACCGAGGCCGTGGTCTCCGGGCTGGTCGAGTCCTACACCAGCCCGCTCTTCAAGGCGGCGCTGCAGGTCTGGACGCACGCCGCCGCCGACCCGGCGCTCAGCCAGCGCATCGTCCCGCTGGAGGCCAAGTTCGGCCGGGTGTCGCACCGGCGCGCGGTCGAGGCGCTCGGCGTCGACGACTCCGACCCGGTAGCGCACCACCTGGTCCAGGCCACCCTGGACCTGGCCCGCGGGCTCGGGCTCGCCGACGTGCTCACCGACGACTCGGTGCGGCGGAAGTTGATCGTGCAGCAGTGGGCCGCCACGCTGCATACCGCGCTGCACGGCTGATCCGCAGTAACATGCTCTCCAGGTAACTCAACGATAGCTGAGCGCGAGGAGAGCGCATGTGCACACGGGCGATGTGGACGGCTAGCGAGCAGGGCGTACTGGTCGGGCGGAATATGGACTGGCCCGAGGAGATGGACACCAACATCTGGTCGCTGCCGCGGGGGGCCGTGCGCACCGGCCATGGCAGCGACCCGAATCCGCTGCGCTGGACGGCGACCTACGGGAGCGTGGTCACCACCGTGTGGGACAGCGCGAGCACCGACGGGATCAACGAGCGTGGGCTCGCGGCGCACGTGCTCTGGCTGGCCGAGTCCGACTTCGGGGAGCGTGCTCCGGAGTTGCCCGCGCTCGCCGTCTCGCTCTGGTCGCAGCTCTTCCTCGATCGCTGCGCCACGGTCGCCGAGTGCGTGCGGCTGCTGGAGGAGGAGCCGATGCAGGTGATTCCGCTGGTCGAGCCGCGCTCGGGGCGGCTCGGCACCGTGCACCTCGCGCTGGACGACGCCAGCGGTGATTCGCTCGTCATCGAGCACCTGGACGGCAAGCCCCGGCTGCACCACGATCGCGCCTACACCGTGATGACCAACTCGCCGCCCTTCGACCAGCAGCTCGAGCTGCGCAACCGCTACGCCGGGTTCGGTGGCACGCAGCCGCTGCCCGGCACCACCGAGGCGGCCGACCGCTTCGTCCGGGCCGAGTACTACCTGGATCGGCTGCCCCCTGCCAGCACCCCCGGCCGCGGCTACGCCGCGCTGCTCAGCGTCATGCGCAATGCCGCGCAGCCGTTCGGCACGCCGGACCCGCAGCGCCCGTACATCGCGCCGACGATCTGGCGCACCCTAGCCGACCTGGGCCGCGGGGTGTACGCCTACGAGTCCTCGTTCAGCCCGGACATCATCTGGACCCGGCTCTCGGAACTCGATTTCGGGGAGTGCCGGAAGCTGACGGTCGAACCGGGGCTGGTCGGTGACGTCACCGACCGGTACCGACCCGCCGCCGAGCCGGAGTGGGTGCTGGCCTGATCAGCCCTCGGCCTCGGCCCAGTCCCACACCGGCTGCAGCGCCTCGCCGAGCCGCCGCCCCGCGGTCGGCGTGAGCGCGTAGTTGCCGCGCGTCCCGTGCTTCTCCACCAGCCCGGCGGCCTGCAGTTGCTGCAGCCGGGTGGAGAGCACGCTCGACGAGCAGTTCCCCATGCGTCTGCGCAGCTCGAGGAAGCCGAGCGGGCCCGGCTCCAGCTCCCAGAGCACGCGCAGCATCCAGCGCTGCCCGAGCAGGTCGATGGCGGCCAGGATGGCGTCGTGGTTTGCGCTTCGCATTTCGAAGCACCATAGTTGCTTCGAAATCAGAAGCGGAGGTAGCGATGGTCGAGCGTGTGGTGCTGGTGACCGGGGCGTCCAGGGGGATCGGGGCGGAGACCGCTCGGCAACTCGGCCGCGCCGGTGCGCACGTGCTGGTGAACTACCGGGAGAAGCGGAAGCGCGCGGAGGGCGTGGTCGGCGAGATCCGCGCCGCGGGTGGGAGTGCGGCGGCCGAGGGCGCCGATCTGGCCGACCCGGCCGCCGTCGAGGCGCTGCTGGCGCGGGTCGGGCGGTTGGACGGGTTGGTGCTGAACGCGTCCGGTGGGATGGAGCGCGGGGCCGATCCGGGCTATGCCATGCGGCTGAACCGGGATGCGCAGGTTCATCTGGCGACCTCGGCGCTGCCGCTCATGCCCGCGGGGTCGCGGATCGTGTTCGTGACCAGTCACCAGGCGCACTTCTCGCGCGACGGGCACCCGCTGCCGGACGACTACGCGCCGGTGGCGGCGAGCAAGCGGGCCGGGGAGGACGCGCTGCGCGCGCTGATCCCGGAGTTCGCCGCGCGCGGGGTCGGGTTCACCGTGGTGTCCGGGGACATGATCGACGGCACCATCATCGTGCGGCTCCTCGAACGCCGTGATCCGGACGCTGTCGCCACCCGGCGCTCCGGCGGACCGCTGCCCACCGTCGAGGAGTTCGGCGCTGCCGTCGCGGAGGCGGTGCACGCGGGCCACCCCGACGGGCACACCGTCTACATCGGCGGCGCCGACTACCTCAGTGGCTCCCGGCCAGGTTGAGGATCACCACCCCCGCCACCACCAGCGCCACCCCGGCCACCTTCGCCGCCGTGAGCGGCTCCTTCAGGAACAGGATCCCGATCCCGACGATCAGGATCGTGCCCACCCCCGACCACAGCGCGTACGCGATCCCCACCTGCATGTCCCTGGCGATGGCCTGGGCGAGCATCGCGAACGCGATCCCGTAGCCGGTCAGCACCGCCACCGTCGGCCACAGCCGGGAGAAGCCCTGGGTGCTGCCGAGGAGGCTGGTGGCGAAGACCTCGGCGAGGATCGCGCCTGCGAGGAAGAGGTAGGGGGTCACTGGCTCTCCTGGGGACGGATGTGGACGGTTGTGCAGGTCCATCGTCCGGGGGAGCCGAATCGGGGAGTTGCGCCGGGGTGGCTGTCCGGGGAGTGGTCGCTACTCGGCCGTGAGGTCGTACAGGGTGACGCCGTCGACCTCGGTGGCGGTGAAGTTCTGCTCCACCCAGGTGGCGATCGCGGAGCTGGACGAGGTGCTCGAGCCGCCGGGGCCGCCGCGGCTGCCGCCGATGAAGTAGTGGATCCTGCCCTCCCGGACGTACTCCTGGAACTGCTCCAGGGTGGGCGACGGGTCGCTGCCGTTGAAGCCGCCGATGGGCATGACCGGGAGTTCGGTGGCGAGCTGGAAGCCGGCGGCGCTGTTCGAGCCGACCGCCGCCGCGACCCAGGTGTAGGAGTCGGCTTCGCTCTCCAGGAGGGCGACCACCTGCTGGGTCGGGGCGGAGCTGCCGAGGAGGCCGCCCATCGTGCCGCCGCCCGTGCGGGCGCCGTCGGTGCCGGTGGTGGCCGGGCCGCCGTTCACGCTCCCGCCCGGTATCGACCCATTGGGTCCGGTGCCCTGACCCGTTCCGCCGGGGAAGGTGGCCGGGCCCCCTGCACCATCGCGTCCGTCGCGCATTCCGCCCGGCCCGCCCATACCGCGGCCGACATTCGGTCCGGCCGATGGAATCGAGCCTTCGTGGGCGGTCCCGATCGTCTGCACGCTGTAGGCGACCGGTCCGGAGAGCGCGACGAAGGCGGCGATCAGGGCGGCGCCGACGGCGGCGCGGCGGGGGAGGGCGAAGAGTGCGAGCGCGGTCGCGACGACACCGGTGCCGAGCACGGCCCAGCGCAGCCAGGGCAGGAACTCCGCGGTGCGACCGAGCAGCACGAACGCCGTGACGGTGGTCAGCGCGAGACCCAGCGCGGTCGCGAGGCGGACCCCCACGCGGGAACGACTCCGCCAGGCGAGCACCGCCCCGATCCCGGCCAGCGCCGCAACCGCGGGCGCCAGCGCCACCGTGTAGTACTGGTGAAAAATCCCCGCCATGAAGCTGAACACCAACCCGGTGACCAGCAACCAACTACCCCACAGCAGCAGCGAGGCCCGCTGCCGGTCCCCGCGACCGGCCTTGCCGCGCAACGCCACTCCGACAACAAGGGCTACCAGCGCAGCGGGAATGAGCCACGCGATCTGCCCACCCTGCGCCGCCTCGAACAGCCGCCCGATACCGGTACTGCCCCACATCCCGTTCCCCCCGGCGGGCAACTCCGCACCGCCGCCCCCGACACTCCCGGTCTCCTCCCCGTTCAACCGCCCGAGCCCGTTGTACCCGAGCGTCAACTCCAGGATCGAATTCTCCTGCGACCCACCGATCCACGGCCGCGAATCCGCGGGCCACAGCTCGACGGCCAGCAACCACCAGCCTGCGGCGACAACCATGGCCGCACCCGCGGCGAAGAGCTGCACCACCCGCTTGCCGAGCCGCGGCGGCCCCGCGAACAGATAGACGAGAGCCAACCCGGGCACCACGAGCAACACCTGCAACTGCTTCGCCAGGAACCCGAACCCGATGAGCGCACCGCACAGCACCAACCACCGCGTCCGCCCGTCCTCGACCGCCCGCACGACGGCATACGCCGCCCCCGCCATCAGAAAGACCAGCAGCGCATCCGGATTGTTGAACCGGAACATGAGCACCGCCACCGGCGTCACCGCGAGCACCAGCCCGGCGATCAACCCGGCCCCCGCCCCGAACGGCCTGCGCACCGCCGCGTACACCACCGCGACGGTGGCGACGCCGAGCAACACCTGCGGCACCAGAATGCTCCAGCTGTGCAACCCGAACAGCCGCACCGAGAGCTCCATCAGCCACAGCGAGGCGGGCGGCTTGTCGACGGTGATCGAGTTGGCGGCATCCGAGGAGCCGAAGAAGAACGCGGTCCAGGACTCCGAACCGGCCTGCACGGCCGCGGAGTAGAAGCTGTTGGCCCAGCCGTTGGCGCTGAGGTTGATCAGATAGGCGACCAGGGTGCCGAGCAGCAGTGCGCCCAGCGCGGGCCGCTCCCAGCGGAATCGGCGAGAAGGAGCGGGTGGCGCTTCGGCGGCGGGCGGGGCGAGGGTGGCGGTCACGGGGCTCCTCCGGTGGTGGTCGGGCGGGCGCCCGCATTGCGGAACACCCAGCGCAGGCCGACGAACCTGCTCAGCGTCGCGAGCAGATTGGCGAGCACGAGGACGAAGAGTTCGAGCGCGATCGGGGCGCCGGGCGCCCAGTGGTGCAGGGCGAAGAGCGAGCCGCTGGTCAGCGCGAGGCCGAGCGCGAAGATCAGCAACCCCTGGAACTGGTGCGCCGCCATGCCGGTCGAGCCGCGCACGCCGAAGGTCCAGGCGCGGTTGGCGGCGGTATTGCCGACCGCGGTGAGCAGCAGGGCGGCGAAGTTGGCGCCCTGCGGGCCGACGGCGGGTTGCAGCAGCAGGTAGAGCACCAGGTAGGCGGCGGTGCTGAGCACACCGATCACGGCGAACCGCACCAGCTGGCCGACCATGCCGAGCGGCACCCCCGGCACCAGCGGCTCGCGCCCGATGGCCAGGCGCAGCTCGTCGATCGGCAGCGCGCCGGAGGCGAGGCCGCGGCCGACCCGCCAGACGCCGAGCAGGTCCTTGCGGGCGGTGTCGACGATGTCGACCCGGGAGTCCGGGTCGTCGATCCAGTCCACCGGGACCTCGTGGATGCGCAGCCCGGCGCGCTCGGCGAGCACCAGCAGTTCGGTGTCGAAGAACCACTCGCCGTCCTCGACCAGCGGAAGCAGCCTGCGCGCGACCTCGGTGCGCATGGCCTTGAAGCCGCACTGGGCGTCGGAGAAGCGGGCGCGCAGCGAGGCGCGCAGGATCAGGTTGTAGCTGCGCGAGATGAACTCGCGCTTCGGGCCGCGCACCACCCGGGACGAGCCGGCCAGCCGGGTGCCGATGGCCAGGTCGGAGTGGCCGGAGAGCAGCGGGGCCACCAGGGGGAGCAGGGCGTTCAGGTCGGTGGAGAGGTCGACGTCCATGTAGGCGACCACGCGGGCGTCGGAGTTCTCCCACACCGTGCGCAGGGCGCGGCCGCGGCCCCTGCGGTCCAGGTGCACGACGCGGACGCCGTCCAGGTCGCCCGCGAGCGCCTCGGCCACCGCGAGGGTGGCGTCGGTGCTGGCGTTGTCGGCGATGGTGATGCGGGCCGGGAAGGGGAAGCCCGCGCGCAGGTGGGCGTGCAGGCGGCGGACGCAGCGGCCGAGGTCGGCCTCCTCGTTGTAGACGGGGACGACCACGTCCAGCACGGGTGGGTGCGCCGTGGTCACGCTTCGATCCGCCGGCAGCGCGACGGTCACGGTCTCGGTCATGGGTTCGAGACTCGCGGCCGCCGCTGCCACCGGGCTGGGCTGTGGCTGTGAGGTTCCTGCGAGCGCGCAGGCCCTGCTTCGCGCCGGGTGTGCGGTGCGGTTACCGCAGGCGGCGCAGGTGCAGGACGCTGTCCGCGCGGGTGCCGGGCTGACCATCCGGGCCGGGGGCGTCGCGCTCGATCAGATCGGCGGTCACGACCTGCCAGTCGTCGCCGAGCGCCAACCCCGCCTGGACCTGCTCCAGGGTGGGGAACTCGTGGGCGAAGGGCGGCTCGTCCATCCAGCTGGGCCAGCCCTGGTGCGAGCCGATCACCAGTGCGCCGCCGACGGCGACCGCCGCGGCGGCCCGGCGCAGGATGGCGTCGCGCTCCCCTGGCTGCGCCGTCTGCGAGTGCAGGAACTGCGCGGAGACCAGGTCGAACTCCCCGGCGGGGAAGTCGGTGTGCAGGTCGTGCGCGGCCCAGGTGATGCGGTCCCCGACCCCGGCCGCGGCGGCGTGCCCGGCGGCGCGATCCAGCGCGACCTGCGAGACGTCGACCGCGGTCACCCGCCAGCCGAGCCCGGCCAGCCAGATGGCGTCGCCGCCCTCGCCGGAGCCGAGATCGAGCGCGGTGCCCGGCGGCAGCGCACCGGCCTCGCGGACCAGGATCGGGTTCGGATTGCCGCTCCAGACCTGGTCGCGATCGCGGTAGAAGGTGTCCCAGTGCTCCCGGGTGGAAATGTCGGCGGGCGGGGCCGCGTGGTGATCGTGCATGGTCGCATGCTGCCGCCGCGCGCTCCGCTCCCGCCACTTTCCGTGCCGAACCGGCAAAAAAGTAGGCTGCGGGGATGACGCGCAGCATCCGGGTCGACGCCCGCACCGAACGCTGGCGGGCGCATCGGGTGCGCATGCGCGAGGAGTTCGTCGACGCGGCGATCCGCGCGCTGGACGCGCTCGGCCCCGGCGTCAGCATGGGCGATATCGCCCGCGAGGCGGGGGCGGCCAAGCCCAAGCTGTACCGGCACTTCGAGGACAAGACCGACCTCTACGACGCCGTCGTCGACCGGATGCGCGAGCTGCTCTGGACCAGGATCGCGGCGGGCGCCGACCTGACCGCCGACCCGGTCCGGGTGCTGATCGGCCGCGCCGTCACCGAGTACGTGCTCGTGGTCGACCAGCACCCGAACGTCTTCCGGTTCCTGCTGCACAGCCACTTCACCAGGAACGCGGGCGAATCCGAGCGCGCGCTGCGCTCGGCCCGGCGCTCCGCCCGCTGGGCGGCGGAGCTGGTCGCCGCCGTGGTCGACGATCCCGGGATCGACGTCTCCGGGCTGGAGTTGGTGAACTACTCCGTGTTCGGGGCGGTCGCCTCGGCCACCGACTGGTGGTTGGGGTCGGATCGCGCCGAGCCCGCGCCGATGCCGGTCGAGCGGTTCGTCGCCTACCTCGGCGCGATCGTCGCGTCGCTGGTCGAGGCGGGATCGCGATTGCACGGGATCGTGCTCGATCTCGACGCCCCGCTGGGCAGTGCCGTCGAACCCGGCTGAACCACGGTCGCCGGACTGGACCCGCCTGGCCGCTGCTCCGCACTGCGGCCGCCCCGCCGCGCGGCGGCCCACCCGCCTGCCGTGGGCAGGATCGGCCGCGCTCGTGCGGCCTATGCGCCGGGCGCGCGCCGCAACCTCCAGAGCGGGGAGACCGGTCCGTGCCCGGCACCGAGATCGTAGGCGGCTTCGAGGCAGCGCCGAGTCCACTCCTTGGCGAACTCCACCGCCTCCGGCACCGAATACCCGTGCGCGAGCGCGCAGGCGACCGCCGCCGCCAGCGTGTCCCCACCCCCGTGATCGTTCCCGGTCGGAATCCGCGCCGCGCTGAACTCGTGGAACCGCTCCCCGTCGAACAGCAGATCCCTGCTGATCGCCGACGAGCGCAGATGCCCACCCTTGACGATGGCCCACCGCGGCCCGAGCGCGTGCAGCGCCTCGGCGGCCGCGCGCGCGGTGGCATCGTCCACCACCGCTATGCCGGTGAGCAGCCGCACCTCGTCCAGGTTCGGGGTGACCAGCGTGGCGAGCGGAATCAAGGTGTGCCGCACGGCATCCAGCGCCTCGGCGTGCAGCAGCGGATCGCCGTGCATGGAGGCCGCGACCGGGTCGACCACCAGCGGCACCGCCGCGTCCCGCCCGATCCCGACCTCGCGGCAGACCCCGGCCACCGCCTCGATGATCGCGGTGGAGGCGAGCATCCCGGTCTTGGCCGCCCCGACCCCGATATCGGCGACCACCGTGCGCACCTGCGCCGCCACCACCTCCGGCGGAATCTCGTGGAACCCGCTGACCCCCAGCGTGTTCTGCACCGTCACCGCGGCCACCGCCACGCAGGCGTGCACCCCGCAGAGCGCCATGGTGCGGGTGTCGGCCTGGATCCCGGCGCCGCCGCCGGAGTCGGTGCCCGCGATGGTGAGAACGCGGACCGGGGTCTGCCCGTCACCGGGCAAGGGCAGCAAGTTCACGGGAAGGAACCCTACGGGATGGCCTTTAATGAAAACGGTTACCATTAGTCCATGACCATCCCCGTCACCGTCCTCTCCGGTTTCCTCGGCGCGGGCAAGACGACGCTGCTCAACCACATCCTGGCCAACCGCGACGGCCGCCGCGTCGCCGTCGTGGTGAACGACATGAGCGAGATCAATATCGACGCCGCCGTCGTGCGCACCGACGAGCAGCTGGTCGAGCTGACCAACGGCTGCATCTGCTGCACGCTGCGCGAGGACCTGGTCACCGCGGTCGGCGAGCTGGCACGGGCAGGCCGCTTCGACCAGGTGGTGATCGAGTCCACCGGGATCTCCGAGCCCATGCCGGTGGCGGCGAGCTTCGAGTGGGAGTTCGACGACGGGTTCCGGCTCGGCGAGCTGGCCCGGCTGGACACCATGGTCACCGTGGTGGACGCCGTCACCTTCCTGCCCGAGGTCACCCGCGGCGATTCGCTGGAATCCCGTGCGCTGCAGGCCGCCGACGGCGACGAGCGCGGCATCGCCGACCTGCTGATCGACCAGGTCGAGTTCGCCGACGTCCTGGTGCTCAGCAAGACCGACCTGGTGAGCCCAGCCATGGCGGGCGCGGTCGAGGCCACCCTGCGCCGCCTGAACCCGCGCGCCAGGCTGATCCGCGCCACGCACGGCGGCATCGACCTGGCCGAGGTGCTCGACACCGGCCGCTACGACCCGCTCGCCGCCGCCGAAACCGACGGCTGGGCCGCGGAGCTCGCGGGCGGGCACACCCCGGAGACCGAGGAGTACGGCATCGGCAGCCTCACCTACCGCGCCGACCGCCCGTTCCACCCCGGCCGGCTCGCCGCCGCGCTCGAGCAGCTGACGGGAATCCTGCGCAGCAAGGGTTTCTGCTGGATCGCGAGCCGCCCCGAGCTGGTCGCCCACTGGTCGCAGGCCGGGCCGAACCTGGTGTTCGAACCGGCCGGGACCGAGCCGAGCGGGCAGGAGCTCGTGCTGATCGGCATCCGGCTCGACCGCGAGCGGGTGCGCGGGCTACTGGACGGCGCGCTGCTCACCACCGCCGAGTTCGCGGCCGGGCCGCGAGCGTGGCGCCGTTACGCCGACCCGTTTCCGGAGTGGCACGCCCACTAGGCGACGAACCACCCGCTGGGGGAGAGCTCCGCACCCATCCGCGGCACGTACTGATCGAAGTACACCTTCGAGATCAGCTCCCGCCGCGACCGCACATTCGCCTTGTCGAAGACCGACTTCAGGTGGTCCTGCACCGTGTAGGTGGAGAGGTGCAGGGTCCCCGCGATCTCCTTGGTGTCGACGCCCTGCAGCACCAGCTGCACCACGTCGCGCTCGCGCGGCGAGAGACCGTAGGCGGCGACCACGATGGCGACGATCTCCGGCGGGCGGGCCTCCTCGATCGTGATCACCACCTCGCCCTGCCTGCCGTCGCGGGTGGTCAGCGGGCCCGCGTGCAGCACGAGCCACATGCCGGAGCCGGTGCGCAGCCTGCAGCGCGGGGGCACCGTGGTCTCGCCGCGGCCGTAGCGGCGGGCCGCGCCGATCAGCGCGCCGATCGGGGCGAGCGGATCGCCGCCGTTCGCGCCCTGATCCAGGTCCGCGATGCGCTGCTCGGCGCCGAGGCTCATCTGCACGATCTGGTCGTCCGCGCCGACGATCACCACGGCGGGCCCGGTGACGGTGGCCGGCGGACGCGCCTCGGCCAGCTGGGCCAGCATGCCGGTGCGCACCCCGTGCGCGAAGGGCGCCGCCAGCGAGGCGAGGAAGTCGATCTCGGCGGCGTCGAACGGGGCGTCCTCGTCCCCGCGGAAGATCGCCATCGCGCCCCACACCTCGGTGCCGTCGCGGAAGGCGAGCCTGGCCTCGTCGGCGTAGCCGAAGCGCGGCTTCATGAAGCCGCTCATCCGGCCGGAGCGCTCGACCTCGCCGTCGGTCATCAGGTGCACGCCCGCCGCGGGTACCTCGGCGCGGGCCAGCGCGGTGAAGGCGGTCGGCTCGACCGTGCCGTACTCGATCAGCCCGAACTCCACGTCGTGGCTGTTGCGATTGTGCAGGTCACCGTATTTGCGGGCGCTGGTGAGCATGTGCGTCACCGGGTCGTGCGTGGCGATGCAGGCGCTGACCCATGGCACCGCCCTGGCCACCGAGGCGCTGGCCTCCGCCAGGAAGGTGTCCAGGTCGAGGCCGGCGCGCGCGACGACGTCCACATCCTGTCGAACGCGGGCGGCGGTGAGTCCTCTGGCCATGAAATCAGTCTGCGGTACCGCTCCGACCTGCGCCATCCCAGAACTCTGGGGACCGGCACCCACCAGAACCGACGGGTAGGTTTTCCCCGACGGCACGGGATGTCGCGCGCCGCCCGCGGCTCGCAGAGTTGACCGCATCGCACCGATCGAAAGGCCCGGCCATGACCAGTACCCTCCCGCTCGACTCGCTCCGCGGCAACGGCGAGCTGCACCTGCCCGGTGAGCCCGGGTACGACGCGGCCCGCACCCCGTGGAACCTCGCCGTCGACCTGCGGCCCGCCGCCGTCGCGCTGCCGCGCAGCGTGGCGGAGGTGGCCGGGCTGGTCCGCGCGGCGGGCGCGGCCGGGCTGCGGGTGGCCCCGCAGAGCACCGGGCACGGCGCCAACCCGCTGGGCGAGCGGCCGCTCGACGATGTGCTGCTGCTCCGGCTCACCGAGTTCACCGGCGTCACCATCGACCCGGAGGCGCGGGTGGCGCGGGTGCTCGGCGGCACCCAGTGGCTGCCGGTGATCGAGGCCGCGGCCGCGCACGGCCTGACCGCCCTGCACGGCAGCGCCCCCGACGTCGGGGTGATCGGCTACCTGCTCGGCGGCGGGCTCTCCTTCTACGCCCGCAAGCACGGCGTCGCGGCCACCGCGGTGCGCGCGCTCGAGGTGGTGCTGCACGACGGCACGCTGGTGCGGGCGACCGCGACCGAGCACCCCGACCTGTTCTGGGCGCTGCGCGGCGGCGGCGGCAACTTCGGCGTCGTGGTGGCGGTCGAGTTCGACCTGCTGCCCTACGCCGACGTGTTCGCCGGCATGCTGCTCTGGGATCGCGCCCGCGCCGCCGAGGTGGTCACTGCCTACGCCGAGTGGAGCCGCACCGCGCCGGAGTCCGCGACCACCGCGCTGCGGATCATGAGCTTCCCGCCGCTGCCCGAGCTGCCGCCGTTCCTGGCCGGGCGCGACCTGGTGATCGTCGACGGCGCGATCCTGGCCGACGACGACACCGCCGCCGCGGTCCTCGCCCCGCTGCGCGCTCTCGCCCCGGAGATCGACACCTTCGCCCGCATCCCGGCCGCCCAACTGCTCTTCACGCACATGGACCCGCCCGCCCCCACCCCGGCCGTCGGCGATCACAGCGTGCTCGGCCCGCTCGACGCCGCCGCCATCGCGGCCCTCCTGGACCGGGTCGGCGACGGGGTCGACCACGGGCTCATGTTCGCCGAGCTGCGGCACCTCGGCGGCGCGCTCGGCAGGCCCGCCGTCGACGGTGGCGCGCTCGCGCACGTGCCCGGCGAGTTCGCCCTGCTCGCGGTGGCGGTCGCGCCGACCCCGCAGGCCGCGGTCGCGGGCCGGGCGGCGGCGTTCGGCGTGGTCAGGGCCATGTCGGCCTGGTCGCGGCCGAACCTGGTCCCGACCTTCGCGGAGAACCGGGTGGAGTCGGGCAGGCTCTACGACGGCGAGGACTGGGCCCGGCTCTGCCGGGTCAGGGACGCGGTCGCGCCGGGCGCAGCCTTCGTGGCGAACCACGCGCTCGGCTAGTTCGAGATCCCGACGGCCCGGTTCAGGTAGGTCTCGTCGGTGACCTGGTCCAGCAGGAACCCGGCGATATCGGCCCTGGAGATCTTCAGCGCCAGCCCCGGCGCCTCCGCCCCGAAACCGCGCTGGAAGGCGCCGGTGGCGGGGCCGTCGGTGAAGGCGCTCGGCCGGACCAGGGTCCAGCGCAGGTCGGTCGCCTCCCGGACGTACCGCTCCTGGAGCTGGTGGTCGGCGTAGGCGGGGCGCAGCAGCAGGCCGAACATGACGTACTTCCAGAGGAAGTCCAGGTTCGCCCTGCTGTCGCCCGCCCCCAGCGTGGTCTGGCAGACCAGCCGCTCGACCCCGGTCCGGCGCATGGCCGCCATGACCGTGCGGGTGCCCTCCGCGCGGACGACGCCCTTGCGGCCGTTGCCGAGCGCGACGATCACCGCGTCCTGCCCGTCGACCGCGCGCTGGGCCGCGGCAACATCCAGCACATCGCCGGTGACCACCCGCAGGTTCGGGTGTGCGGCGCCGACGCCTGCCGCGTTCCTGGTGAAGGCGGTGATCTCGTGGTCGCGCTCCAGCCCCTGCTCGACCACGAGCCTGCCCACCGTTCCGGTCGCTCCGAAAACCGCGATTCGCATGTCCTGCTCCCTCGTCAGATCCCGCTCGGAAGGGTTGAGCGGGAGGTGATTCCAGTACACCGGGGGGCGCGCGGGCGGAACATGGCCCGGAGTCTCGGAAACATGCGCGGTGCTCCACGTGTCCCATGAACATCTGACTATCTCGGTTCGTTCAGCGCTGCAACACTCGGATCGCACTCCAGGTGACGATGAATGGGTAGCGACTGACATGGGTATTCAAGCCGGCGAAGAACGCAGGTTGCGCCGTGTGGCGCGCACCGGAAGGCCAGTGTTCTACGGGCCGTTCGCGCGTTACGCGGATTGGACCGCAGGGCGTCGTGACGGGAAAGGCAACATTTTCGAGCCGGCGCTGGAGCGCAGGCAGGGCACCGCAGCGGGACGCGTGGTTCCACCGCATGTCGCAGCGCTCGGATACCGATTCAACGAGTACGCGCATTCGATTCGCCATGCCCTGAAAAGCCTGGCGGAGTCCAAGGTGGCGGAGCGCCGCGCCTGCGCCGACGAGGTGCGACGGCTGGAGCGCAATCTGACCGAAGTCAGGACCACCCTGGCGAACATTCCGACCACTGCTCCACTCGAACTCTTACAGCGCCGTAACGCCGTGGAACAGGATAAATCCGTCGAGCTGGTCGCTGCGCGGAATCAGCGAGAGTGGGACGCGCGGCGTGGTACGCACGCCGCCGACGAGTCTCGCCTCGAGTCGCAGGCCAGGGCGAAGCGGGCACGAATGGCGGTGCTGGACGGTGAAATCGCGGCCCTGGAATCGGTCGGTGATTCCGCGGTGAGGCGAAGGCAGGCGCATGCCAGACGGCGTGCGCACAGCTATCGCAAGCAGCTCTTTCGCAAGCACGAGGATCGTGCCGTGCTGGAACAGGTGTTGGACTTCTCCGGGCCCGCGAACCCGGAGCCGAACGACCTTTTCGGGATCGCTGGGCTGGACGGCGATGACGGCCCGAATCTGGTACCAGTGCGCGACTGATGAATTAGATACGGCAGGAGATCGAAATGCTGAGGCGGTGGAATCGGCGCAAGCGACGGGCGCCCTGGTCGAATGCGAGTGAGGGGCTGTCCAGCGCGGGTACCGGCCCGAAGTTCGTCGAATTCTCGGAAATCGATGGCTGGCGCTCGCAGAAGTACGACATGGCGCCGCCACCCGACCGGGAAGCCGTCATGCTCCGCGTCGAGAAGGAGATCGTGAAGCTCGCGGGCGCGCTCGACGAAGGAACCGCGGAAGCGATGGATCCCCTGATCGAGAGCTGGATCGCACAGTGGATCGCAACCGTCGAGACCGGCTATACCGATGCCTGTTCCGTGGTCGACGTACACCACGGCGCAGCATCGCAATTCGCCGAAGAGGCCGAGCGGGTTCTCGATTTCGAGCAACGCGAACTCCACAGGTTGGAGCGGTTCCGTGACCGTGCGCAGGATGGTCTCGTCGTCGAGGAGGCGCGCGATGAGCGAGCCCGATGATCCGGGGCGCAGCGGCATCGCGCCCCACGCGGACGCACTCGCGGGCAGTGCCGCGCGGGAGACCGCGGTGCACGTTCTCGCGCTGGCCGCGGGGTCTGTGGCCGACCTCATCGCGTTCAAAGACGTCCTCGCTCTGCTGGTGCAAGGCAGTGAAGTCGCGTCCTGGGCGCTCGCTCTCGGCGCAGCGCTGCTTGCCTGCACCGCCGCCGCCTGGACCGGTGAGAAGCTGGCCGAAGTGCTGCGCGGAATGCGCCACGCGCTTCCGTTCGCGATCATCGCCGGGCTTTCCTGGCTTGCGCTCGGCGCCGCGCTGGTCGTCGTGCGCTGGACAGTCGTCACACCGAGCCTGACCGGTTTCGATCAATCGGCGGCGTTAGCGGCAGCACACCAGCGCGCGGTCATGAACGGATGGTTTTTCGGGGCGCTCTACCTGGTGAGCGGGATCGGCGTCGCGCTGGTCTCGATGCGGCTCACCGACCCGTACCGGCGGGCCTTCCGCCGTGCACAGGTGGCAGTGCGGCGGCAGGAGGTCGTGGTCGCCGAATCGAGCGCGACGGTGGATCGAGCGCGGAATGTGGTGGCGCACCACATCGGGGAGTTCGATCGCGACCTGGCTCGCCGGAACCAGGCGATCGCCGACCGCCGCGCGCTCGGCGCCGAAGCATCGAACTATGCCCGGATCCTGATGGCACAGCAGATGGGTGATCCGAGAAAGACCGGTGTCACCGAATCGGGACCGATTCCCGGACAGGCGCGCCAGGTACCTCCCGCGCCGCAGCCGGAAGGAAACGTCGCTTGACGGACTGCTTGCCGAGCACAGTCGATCGGGGGAGCCGGCGTCGCGGGCTCCGTTTGGTGACTTCTGATACCTGCCGGACCGAGCGGTGGTTGACGGGGCCGGAGACGCCCGCCACCGCGCCGCCCTCCACCTGGCCCATCGGCTGGGGGACGACGAGCTACGGCATCGACTATGCGTTCCTGCCGTTCCCGCGCCGGGTCCCCGCGCCGTGGAAGGCCGAGGCCATCACGGTCCGGTTCCGGGCGGGCGATCAGGATCACACCCCTGACCTGCGCGAAACGGCACTGTTCGTACTCGATGAGATCCGGGCCATCTCGACGCTGCGTTTCACGGTGGCGACCGATTTCGGTCGGGACGAGCCGGTGGCCGCGCCCGCACCACAGGAGATTCGGGTCGCTTGCGCGGCGCCCGGCGAACGGGTCGACGGCCTCGGGAGAGGCACGCTCGGAATCGGCGGGGTGCAGCTGGCGAGCCGGGATGGCCGGGCGAGTGGCGGGTTCGCGATGCTCGCCGATCCTGCCCGCATCGCCGCGGCCGACTCCACGATGCTCGCCGTTGTGCGGCACGAAATCGGGCACGCGGTCGGCCTCGGCCATGCGAAACGGCGCGGCCTGGTCATGAATTCGGTGGGCTCCGACGAGCCGTGGGGAGTCGGCGACCGGATGGGGCTCGCGCTGATCGCCGAGTATTCGTCGGGACAGGAATGCACATGTCGGATGGAATGAAACGAGGTCCTGGGAAATGAAGCGTTGGTCCGTGCCGTTGTTGATCGCGGCCGGCGCCTTGCTCGCCGGATGCACCACCGTAGCGGGTACGACAAGCAGCGGGGGCGGGATGACGGGTACCGCTATGCCGCCCGGCTGCGGAAGCGACCCGGCACTTGGTGCGCTGGTGATTGCGGTAGCCGGTCACGCGAATTCGCCCTCTCCCGAGGTCTCGACCGAGATGGTGGCGTCGATGGAACGCGCGGCGCGCCACGACACCTCGATCGGGATCGTGGGAATAGATGGCGATCCGCGGCTCGTGAGCGCCACGAAGTTCAGCACCAGTGCGGGAAACGGCCCCAGCTACGACGATGATCTGCGGCAGTTCCTGGATGGTGGCAGGTCGGCGATCGGCGCGGTCCGTGCCAAGGAGCCGCACGCCGACTATCTGCGGGCACTCCAGGTTTCGGCCGACGCGGTCCGCGCCGGTTGTCCGGAGGGCGGTCAGATTGTGCTCCAGGGAGCCGGTCTGCAGGATGTTCCGCCGGTTGATTTCACGGCTGATGGTCTGCTCGACGCTGATCCGGCCGAGGTCGCCGAGTTCCTGCGGGCGCACGACAGCCTGCCCGACCTTCGGGGTATTCGGGTGGTCTTCAATGGCATCGGCGAGACCAGGGCGCCGCAGGAAAAGCTGGACCAGGCAAGCCGAAACAACCTCGTGGCTATCTGGAAGGCCATCGCGGCGGCGGCCGGCGCGACCGATGCGGTCCTCGATACCGCGCCGCGGGGCAGAGAGGCGCCCACCGATGTCCCGGCTGTGACGCCGGCGAGTGCGCCTGCGCCGCTCACCTTCCCCGGCGGCTGCTCGATTCGTGACTTCCGGTTGCCCGATGCCGGTCCGCTCGGATTTCAGCCCAACGTGGCAGTCTTCCGCGACCGGCAGGCTGCCAGTGCGGTCGCCGGACAGCTCGCGAACGCCGTGCAAGCATGTCCGGGGGCTCGGATCTCTCTGTTGGGGGCGACCTCGAGCTTCGGAGAGCTCACCCCGGAGGGGGATCGCACCCGGCGTGATCTCTCGCGCGAGCGTGCCCGTGCGGTTGCGGCGTTGCTGGTCGCCTCGGGGGTGGAGGCGGCCCGCATCGAGACCGCGGGCGACGGGTACCACTTTCCCGGCTATGTCCGCGATCGGGACGATCAGGGTGTGCTGCTTCCCGGCCCCGCTGAGCAGAATCGGTGCGTGCTGGTCAGTGTGGCTCGGTGACCAGTAGCGTCGGCGGCACCAATCGCGTGAAGGGAGTGCCGCCGGTGAAGTGGACCCTCGAGGTCGTCGTCGTCCCGGTGTCCGATATCGACCGGGCCAAGCGTTTCTACTCCGAAGGCGTCGGTTTCGACATCGACCACGACACCACCGGGCAGGCGCCGGACGGCGCCGCGATCCGGATCGTGCAGCTCACCCCGCCCGGGTCGGGGTGCTCGATCGTGATCGGCAGCGGGGCGGTACCGGAGATGGTTCCCGGCTCGCTCAAGGGGCTGCAGCTGGTGGTGCCGGATGTTCGCGCTGCGCACGCCGAGCTGGTGGAGCGCGGGGTCGCGGTCTCCGACGTCCAGGTGGTGGGGGCGAACCCGCGCGAGGTGCCGGACCCGCTGGACAATGTCGGTTTCTTCTTCTTCGACGACCCGGACGGCAACAGCTGGGCGGTGCAGCAGATCTCCACCCGCGGTTAGCGGTATTCGGCGAAGAATTCGGCGATCTCGGCGGCGGCGAGCTCCGGCGCGGCGTGGTGCAGGTAGTGGGTGGGCACGTCGTGCACCCGCCAGGAGACGATCGCGCTGTGGTCGCGCTCGGCGAAGCGGCGGATGCCGTGGAAGTCGCCGACCGAGCCGGAGAGCGCGAGCGGGACCGTGGTCGGCTCGGCCTGCCGCGGTGCCTTCGCGTTCTCGTAGTACTGCCGGATGGCCGAGCCCGCGCTGCCGGAGAACCAGTGCAGCGCGAGGTGCGTGAGCACGAACTCGTCGTCCAGGTCGGGGCCGAGCAGCTGGCTGTTCCAGCCGGCCAGCCCGGCGGGTGAGTCAACGATGGCGTGCGCGAGGGTCTGCGGCTGCTGCGAATGCAGGGTGTTGAAGCTCATCTTGTTCTCCGCGAACCAGGTGAGCGTGGCGAGCGCGGACTGCTCGTCCTCGGTCAGGTCGGCGAACTCGGCCGGGTCGCCGGACGGGAACGAGAACACCTGCGACACGTGCACTCCCGACACCGGCGCGATCCGCCCCAGCTCCGGCGCGATCTGCGCGCCGTGGTCGTTGCCGACGACGCCGAAGCGGTCGTAGCCGAGCCGCGTCATGAGCTCGGCGAGGGCGCGGGCGGTGCGCTGGTCGTTCCAGCCGGTCGAGGTGGTCGGGCCGGAGAAGGCGTAGCCGGGGAGGGACGGGATCACCAGGTCGTAGCCGGCTTCGGTGAGCGGGCCCGCGACGGCGAGGAACTCGGCGAAGGTGCCGGGCCAGCCGTGCAGCAGGAGCAGCGGGAAAGCGGTGTCCCTTCGCGACTTCAGGTGCAGGAAGTGGATGTCCTGGCCGTCGATCTCGGTGCTGAACTGCGGGTGCTCGTTGAGCTTCGCCTCCAGTGCGCGCCAGTCCAGTCGCTGCCACTGCTCGACCAGGTGGCGGACGCGGTCGGTGGTCACGCCGTAGGTGTCGCCGACATCGGGGAGCTGGTCGGCCCAGCGGGTGCGGGCCAGGCGGCTGTGCAGGTCGTCCAGGTCGGCCTGGGGGATCTCGATGCGGAAGGGGCGGATCATCGGGTGCCTCATCTCTGGAACGGAATGGTTTGTTCCGTTCTTACGATAGCGGAACAGATCATTCCGTTCAAGCGGTAGTATTGGGGGCATGGTCGAATCGCTTCCCGGGCGCAAGGCGCAGGCCGCGCGCAATGACGGGCTCATCCTCGACGCCGCGCGGGCGGTGTTCCTCGCCGATCCCGGTGCGCCGATCTCGGCGGTCGCGGAGCGGGCCGGGGTGGGGATCAGCGCGCTGTACCGGCGCTACCCGAGCAAGGAGGTGCTGCTGCGCACGCTCTGCTACGAGGGGCTGCGGAAGTACTGCGCGCTCGGTTCGGCCGCGCTCGAGGTGTCCGACGGCTGGGCCGGGCTGGTGCGGTTTCTCGAGTCCGTGGTCGAGGCGGATGTGCACTCGCTGACCGTGCGGTTGGCCGGCGCCTTCGCGCCGGACGAATCGATACTGCCGGATGTGCGGCGGGCCGAGGAGATCGCCACGTCCCTGGTGCGGCGGGCGCACGAGAGCGGGCGGTTGCGCGCCGATGTCGAGGCGTCCGACCTGAGTCTGGTGCTGGAGGCGTGCTCCGCCGTCACGGTGCCGGACCCGGCGCGGTCGGTCGAGTTACGCAGGCGCACATTGGCTCTGCTCGTCGCCGGGATGGAGTCCGACGGGCCTGCCTTACCCGGACCGCCCCCCGCCCCCGGGGAGTTCGCTGGGCGCTGGGAGTATCGCGGGAAGCGGTGAGCGGGCGTTTCGGTCCGCGCCGTGGTCCGCCGCCCGCTCGCGACCGACCGGACCGAGGTCGACGGTCAGCGGCGGCCGAGGTAGAGGGTCTGGGTGCCGCGGCCGAGGGGGCCCTTCTCGTCGAAGAGGGCGGTCTCGGCGAGGCCGATGCCGTGCCGCTGCGGGAGGGTGACGGCGTCCAGGCAGACCCACTCGCCCGCCGGGTGGCGATGCAGGGTGACGGTGAGATCGGTATTGATGAACAGGTAGCGGTCCCAGTCCAGGACGGAGCTGACCCCGTTGCCGGAGTCGGCGGCGGCCAGGGTGCGCTCCAGGGGGCTCGGGGTGGTGCCCGCGACGATCGGGTACTTGAGCCGGATCCAGCACACCGCCGGACCCGGCTTCATGAACGAGCCCGCCGCGAATCGGTACTCGATGCCAGTGTGGAACCCGATCGGCTGGGTCGAGGGAAACACCTCCGGATCCGGCGCCTGCTCGGGGCCGGGTCGCGAGCCGGTCGGCAGGAACTCGGCGGGCACGTCCAGCTCCGGCTCGGCCAGCTTGAAGCGCCAGGCATTCGCCCGCATCACCGGCCCGCGCTCCGACTCCAGCGTGGCCTCCAGCAGCTCGACACTCCGCCCCGGCCGCACCAGCCGCGCCTTCGCGGTGAGCGGCGCCAGCGGCACCGGTCCCAGAATCTCCACCGCCACCCGCCCGATCTGGAACCCCTGCTTCGGCTCGCACCGCTCCAGCACGTGCCCGAGCAGGGCCGACGGCGGTCCCGCGTGCTGCGCGTCCGGGGACCACGGGCCGCGGGTCAGCTCGGTCGAGTGGTAGCGCTGCTCGTCGTCCGGGTCGGGTAGGTAGAAGGCGTCGGTCACGGCATCGTCCTCTCGCTGGGCGTCACCGCAGATTCTGCCCCGGCCGAATCGTCGAGCGCGCGCAGCCCATCTCGAAGCGCGCCCTAGGATGGCCCGATGCGCGAGGTGGGGAGATCGGGCGTTCTGCAGGAGGCGTATCGGCGGGCGAAGGGGCCGGTGGCCTACCTGGACGAGTCGTATCAAACGGCCGACCCGGTGGTGGCTCCGACCTCGACGTTCTACATCTTCACGGCGGTGATCGTGCAGCGCAAGGAGATGGCGGAGCTGCGGGATGGGCTGTCGAAGATCGCCGACGACACCTTCTGGCACACGACCGAGGCGCTGCAGCACTCTCGGGGTCGAGAAAGAGCCGGGGACATGCTGGAGTTCCTCGCCGAGGGGCCAGAGACCTGCATCATCGCCTACCAGGTGCCGGTCGAGGCGGCCGACAACGACGGGGAGGCGGCCCGACGGGCCTGTTACCGCAGCCTCGCCATCGCGCTCGCGGGCGGCTGCGAGAGTGCCTGGGACCCGGTCGAGCTCCTGGTCCTCGAGGAGCGCAATCAGCACAACTTCCGCAAGCGGGACGAGCTCAATCACCGGGAGCTGGTCTCGGCCGGGCTGGTGCCGCGGCAGACCCGCCTGCTGCAGACCTCGCCGAGCGTGGAACGACTGCTGTGGCTGCCGGATCTGGTCGCCTCGGCCTACCGGCGGCGCATCACCCACCGGGACGGAACCCACCGGCTGTTCGATCTGATCGCGGATCGGGTGCACTTCGTCGACCCGCTCACCTGACCCTGGAAAGAGAGCAGCCCCCGGCTGCCGTAGCTACACCGAGGGCCAGACCAGCTGTCGGGGCTCGAAGCCCAGAGGACCGGTTCCTTGCTCGCAGCCGATACTACACGGAATCAGTCTTTGTTATTCCGCTACGCGTCGCGCAGCATCCGGAACACCTGACCCCCGACGAAATCGCCGAGATCCTCCGGCGCCCAGTCGGCGGTGCCTGCCATCAGCGTCTGCACCGCGCCCTCGCCCGCGGCCAACCACTGGTCGACCAGGACCGGCAGCTTGCGGTCGGCGGCGGTGGTGCCCCAGCCGAGCATGGAGCCGCGCAGCAGCGCGGTGCAGCGGTTCACCGCGAGCCGCCTGCCCCGGCCGAACTCCTCGGAGATCACCGGGTCGGGGGTCTCGGCGAGGAAGCGCCAGGACTCCGGGCGCGCGGCGGTGAGCTGCAGCAGCGTGCGGAAGCTGGTGACGACGGCGGTCTCGTCCTCGCCGAGATCGCGGCCGGGGAGCGTGGCGAGCAGGTCGTGGATCAGGTAGTTCTCCTCGCGCCGGCGCAGCGCGTCGATCAGCTGCACCCGGTCCGCGAAGCAGGCGTAGACGACAGGGCGGGTGACCCGCATCCGGTCCGCGATCGAGGCCATGGTGACGGCGGAGAGCCCCTCGGAGACCGCGAGGGTGAGGGCGGTGTCGAGCACCTGTGGCCGCCTGCGCTGCGGGCCGAGATGCTGTGCCCGCTGCCGCGGCCGGACGGCCGACTCACTACCCATGGCCGGTAACCCTAGCAGCGTGAACCCGTCACGTGGCGGAACAAGACCAGATGGCTGGTTTTACCGGAAAACGCTCCTACCAGCATTGATCCGTCTCAGTCGGTGAACTCCACGAGCACCGGGGCATGATCGCTCGCGCCCTTGCCCTTGCGCTCCTGCCGGTCGACCACCGCGTCGGTGACCCCGGCCGCGAGCGCGGGGGAGGCCAGCACGAAATCGATCCGCATGCCCTCCTTCCTGGCGAAGCGCAGCTGGGTGTAGTCCCAGTAGGTGTAGACGCCGGGCCCGGGCGCGAAAGGCCGCATGACGTCGGTGTACCCGGTGTCGACGATCGCGGCGAAGGCGTCCCGCTCCGGCTGCGAGGTGTGCGTTTTGTTCTCGAAGTACTCCGGGGACCAGACATCGTCGTCGGTCGGCGCGATATTCCAGTCGCCGACCAGCGCGATCTTCGCCGCCGGGTCGGCGCTCAGCCACTGCTCGCCGGTGCGCCGCAGCGCGTCGAGCCACTCCAGCTTGTAGCGGTAGTGCGGGTCGTCCAGCGCGCGCCCGTTCGGCACGTACAGACTCCACACCCGGACCCCGCCGCAGGTCGCGCCGAGCGCCCGCGACTCCACCACCGGCGCCCCGAGCAGCGACTCCCCGGCGTCCTTGTCGAACCCCGGCTGCCCGGGAAAGGCCGCCTCCACGCCGGCGAGCCCCACCCGGGAGGCGATCGCGACCCCGTTCCACTGGTTGACGCCGAGGTGCGCGACCTCGTACCCGGCCTCGTCGAACCGCTCGAACGGGAACTGGTCGTCCCGGCACTTGGTCTCCTGGATGGCGAGGACGTCGACGTCCTGCCGGTCGAGGAAGCCGATCACCCGGTCGATCCGGGAGCGAATGGAGTTGACGTTCCAGGTGGCGATCCGCACGGATGACCTTTCAGCTGGGCCGCGGGGCGGCGTATCGGTAGCGGTGGTGCTCGACGAACCCCATCTCCCGGAAGAGCCCGAGCCCGTCCGGGTTGTCCGCGGCCACCTGCACGTAGGCGTACCCCGCCCCGCGCTCCCGACCCCAGCGCAGCAGCTCCGCGCAGACCAGCGCGCCGAGGCCGTGCCGCCGGTGCTCGGTGGCGACCGCGACGCAGGAGAGCCCCACCCACACCCGCCCGTCCGGCGCGGTCGTGACGGCGCCGCGGGCCACCGCGATCGGCTGCGGGACGCCGAGCACGGCGAAGCCGAGCGAACCGTCCCGGACGGCGTTGAGCACGTCCGGCGCCGGCCGCGGCGGCGGGGGCACGACCGGGTCCGGGATGCCGCCGCGGTACCGGTACAGCTCCAGCCACGCCTGCGAGGGCGCCGGTGAGACGCGCACCATGGACGGCCCCTGCGGCAGCACCATGGTCTCGATATCGATGCCGAGCACCACCGTCTCGTTCCAGGTGTGCCAGCCGGGCGGGGTCGCGGCCAGCCGGTCCGGCAGGCAGAGCTGCACCGGGAGGCCGTGCTCGGTGTACCAGGCGCCGATCCGGTACAGCGTGTCCCGGCCGACGATCGCCGGACCGCTCGAATCACCGAGCGGCAGCGCGGAATTGGCGCGGTGCGTGTAGCCGTGGCCCGCGCGCAGCAGCCAGCCGTCCAGCCAGGTCTGCTGCACCCCCGGCCAGCCCGCCGCGCCCGCGTACTCCAGCGCCCTGATCTCCGAGGTGCGGATGGGCCGGGACGGGATCACGCGCAGCGCGACCACCTTGTCCGGCGCCACCTCGACCAGCGCGCCGTCCGCGGTGCGCACGGTCGGCGGCTCGACCGAGACGAGCTCACCGAGCACGTCGGTGAGCGGCTGGGGATACCCCTCGGGCAACCGGTACCGCATGACCACCCGGTCGCCGACGGCGGGAAGCCGCTCGGCCGTCGGCGGCTCGATGCTCATCAGTCGTGCCCGAACGGGTCGGGCACGGTGCCCGGGAGCCAGCTCAGCCCCGGTGTGCCCCAGCCGTTCCGCTTGATCGCCTTCTTCGCGGCACGGGCGTGCCTGCCGACCAGCACGTCCACGTAGAGGAAGCCGTCCAGGTGGCCGACCTCGTGCTGCAGCATCCTGGCGAAGAACCCGGTGCCCTCCAGCTCGACCGGCTCGCCCTTCTCGTCGGTGCCGGTGACCCTCGCCCAGTCGGCGCGGCCGGTGGGGTACTGCTCGCCGGGGACGGAGAGACAGCCCTCGTCGTCGTCGTCCGGATCGGGCATGGTCTCGGGCAGCGCGGAGGTCTCCAGGATCGGGTTCACCACGGCGCCCCTGCGCCGCACGGTCGTCCCGTCGGCGGTCCGGTCCGGGCAGTCGTAGACGAAGAGCCGCTTGGCGATGCCGACCTGGTTGGCCGCGAGCCCGACGCCGTTCGCGGCGTCGAGGGTCTCGTACATGTCGGCGATCAGCGGCGCCAGCTCCTCCGGCGGCTCGATGACCTTTTCGGTCGGGTTGTGCAGCACCGGGTCGCCGACGATCACGATCGGGAGGATTGCCATGCGGCAATTATTGCGGTTACCGGAAGGTAGTGAACACGCCGGGTGCTCGGCCGGAATCCGTCCGCACCCCGTGGTTCAATGATCCGGTCGGACCAGCACGTGATGGGAACTCGGCGAGGGAGCGAGATGGACGGCGCAGCTGCTCGGAATCCATCCGGCACCCGGGAGGATGCCGACGAGCCGGTGCTCGAGGACGCGAGCGGCCTCTCCCGGCGCGATCAGGAGATCCTCGCCTTCGAGCGGCAGTGGTGGAAGTACGCGGGCGCGAAGGAAGAGGCGATCCGCGAACTGTTCGGTATGTCCCCCACCCGCTACTACCAGGTGCTGAACGCCGTCGTCGACCGGCCGGAGGCGCTCGCCGCCGACCCGATGCTGGTGAAGCGGCTGCGCAGGCTGCGCGCGAGCAGGCAGAAGGCAAGGGCCGCGCGGCGCCTCGGTTTTCAGGTCTGAGCCGGGAGTGCCGCGTGTCGGCGGCACCGGCCTCGAACGCCGGACGGAGCGACTAGGCTCGAGCGGGTGAGCAACCCGAATCCCACCTCCGGCGGTCCGCCGCTGCGCGCGCTGGCGATGGTGTTGATCGCGCTGGCCATCGTGTTCGCCGGGCTGGGTGCGATGTCGCTGTCGGACTCCGATTCCAGCGCGGAGGCTCCCGGCGCGGAGACGAGCACCGCCGCTCCGACGACCACCGCCCCCCGCGTGACGACGAGCGCCGCGGCGGCCACCAGCACCACCTCGACGGTGCCGGAGACCCCGACCGCGGTCGAGACCACCACCACCACCACCGCGGCCCCGCCGCCTCCGCCCCCGCCGACCGCGCCGTCGGTGAACCGCGCGGTCCCGGTGCGGGTGCTGAACAACAGCCTGGTGGCCGGGCTGGCCGGGCGCACCGCGAGCGAGCTCGGCGCGAACGGCTGGAGCAATGTCGGAACCGGCAACTACGCGGGCGGCACGCTGCCCAAAACCACCGTCTTCTACGGCGATTCCCCCGCCGAGCAGGCGGCCGCCGAGGCCATCGCCGCGGAGATCGGCGCGGTCGCCGAACCGCGCTTCGCCGGAATCTCGGGCTCCGAGCCGGGTGTGATCGTCATCGTCACGGGTAACTGAGCGGCATAGACGCGGGTCACCCTGTCACGATCCGGCTGCTCTCGCGTGGCAAGATCGGCACGAAGCCCGTCCACATCCGTGAAGGAGTCATTCCGATGGCCTCGTCCCCGTCCCGTCGCCCGTCCTGGCGGATCGTGACCCCGGTACTCGCGATCGCGGCGTTCGGCCTGGCCGGCTGCTCCAACAGCCAGGAGTCGACCGATGTCACGGGGACCACCCCGCCGGTCTTCACCGCGTCCCCCGCCCCCGCGGGCGAGTCCGCGCACGGCGGCGAGCACTCCGGTTCGGAGTCGGGCGCGAGCGCCGACCTGAAGGACGCGTCGGGCCAGGCGGTCGGCACCGTCAGCTTCGCCGAGGTCGGCGGGCACCTGCAGGTCACCGTCGAGGCGCGCGGGCTGCGCCCCGGCTTCCACGGGCTGCACATCCACTCGGTCGGCAAGTGCGAGGTCAACTCGGTTGCCCCCACCGGCGGCCCCGCGGGCGACTTCCTCTCCGCGGGCGGGCACCTCCAGGTCGGCAGCGCGAACAGCCACCCGGCCAGCGGCGACCTGACGTCGCTGCAGGTGCGCGGCGACGGCACCGCCTCGCTGGTCACCACCTCCGACACCGTCACGCTGGCGGACATCAAGGACAAGGCGATCGTGGTGCACGCCGACGCCGACAACTTCGGCAACATCCCGAACCGGTACCAGCGCGCCGACGGCGTCGCCGGGCCGGACGAGGCCACCCTCGCCACCGGTGACGCGGGGGGCCGCGTCGCCTGTGGCGTCATCCACTAGGGGGAGCGGTATGCCCGGGGCTGATCGCAGGGGCAGCGGAACGAGCGTCGAGTTCCACGGTTCGCCCCGGCCGACCATCGGCATCGAGTGGGAGATCGCGCTGGTCGACAAGGTGACCCGCGATCTCTCCAACACCGCCGCCGCCGTCTTCGACGAGGTCGGCGAGGTGCGCGCGCACGACGGCACCCCGCAGCTCTCGAAGGAGCTGCTGCGCAACACCGTCGAGCTGGTCACCGGTGTGCACGACACCGTCGGCGCCGCGCTGGACGACCTCACCGGCACCATGAACGTGCTGCGCCGGGCCGCCGACCCGCTCGGGGTCGATCTGTTCTGCGCGGGCACGCACCCGTTCGCGCAGTGGTCGGCGCAGCAGCTCACCCGCTCCGAGCACTACGACGAGCTGATCGAGCGCACCCAGTGGTGGGGCAGGCAGATGCTCATCTGGGGCGTGCACGTGCACGTGGGAGTGTCGCACCGGGAGAAGGTCTTCCCGATCCTGAACGCGATGCTGCCCTCCTACCCGCACCTGCTCGCGCTCTCCGCCTCCTCGCCCATGTGGTCCGGCTCGGACACCGGCTACGCCTCGAACCGGGCGCTCATGTTCCAGCAGCTGCCCACCGCCGGGTTGCCGTTCCAGTTCGAGAAGTGGTCGCAGTTCGAGGGGTTCGTGCACGACCAGTTCAAGACCGGGGTCTTCGAGCAGCTCGGCGGCATGCACTGGGACATCAGGCCCGCGCCGAAGTGGGGCACGATCGAGGTGCGGATCTGCGACGGCGTCTCCACGCACCGGGAGCTCGGCGCGCTGGCCGCGTTCATCCACTGCCTGATCGTCGACCTGGACAATCGGGTCGAGGCCGGTGAGACGCTGCCCACGCTGCCGGTATGGCATGTGCAGGAGAACAAGTGGCGCGCGGCCAGGTACGGGCTGGACGCCATCGTCATCACCGACTCGGACAGCAACGAGCGGCTGGTCACCGACGACCTGGACGACCTGCTGAACCGGCTGGAGCCGACCGCCGCCAAGCTGGGCTGCGCCGACGAGCTGCGCGCGGTCGCCGAGATCCCGCGCGGCGGCGCCAACTACCAGCGGCAACGCCGGGTGGCGGCGGCCAGCCAGGGCGATCTGATCGCGGTGGTGGATTCGCTGGTGCGCGAGCTGAATCCCTGACGGAGACCTCCCGTTCAAGCACCGGGGACGGTGTTGTTCACACGCCGTTTACTATGGGCGGATGCTTGTGGAGGACCCTGTCCGGCGCAGCCGCCGGGCGCAGCTCTCGATCGTGCTCGTCGCGGCGGTCGGCCTGCTGCTGGCGGGGCTCCAGGCGGTGGCGCTGTGGCAGGGCTTCGAGGGGCCGCTGACCAGCCTCTGGAAGGACTTCGCCGGTACCCCCAAGTCGATGACGGTGCCCTGGGCCGGGCTGGTGCTCGCCCTGGTCGGGCTGCGCGTGCGGGACCGGTTCGTCGCGGCGGGCGCGGCGATCGGCATCGACTTGATCGGCGCGGGCGCGCGGCTGCTCGCCGGTGACCCGCCGACCGTCGGCAACGGGCCGGTCTGGGTGCTCGCCGGGATCACCGTGCTCGCGCTGTGGCGCTGGAGCGGGCTGCGGCGCCGGACCGCGCTGCACGCGGTCGCGCTCGGCGCGCTACTCATCCTGGCCACCAAGGTCGGCGACGTCTGGCTGCACGTCACCATCCTCGCGCACCCCGGGGTGCTGGACGAGTACGTCATGCTGGCCGATCACGCGCTCGGCGATCCGTCCTGGGTGCTCGGCCGGGTGGTCGACGCGCTCGGGCCGGTGGTGTACGCGGTGCTGCACTGGGTCTACATCGAGCTGCCGCTGGCGGCGATCGTGGTCGCGGTGTGGCAGCTGCGCCGGGTGGTCTCGTCCGGGCGCTGGCCGGGGCACTACCTGGTGCGCACCTTCCTTGTGCTCGGGCTGGCCGGGCCGGTGGTGTACCTGATCTTCCCGGTGGTCGGGCCGATGTTCGCCTTCGGCGCGGACGGGAACGGGCTGCAGGTGGGGAACTACTGGCCGCAGTTCGTTCCGCCGATCGACCGCAGCCCCGGCGTGCTCCCCTTCGACCAGGTGACGCCGCGCAACTGCATGCCGTCCATGCACACGGCCTGGGCGCTCGCCGTCTTCCTGCACACCAGGCGGGGTATGGACGGCTCGCCCGCGCCGCGCTGGCTGCGCTGGGGCGGCACCTTCTGGCTCTGCGCGACGCTCACCGCGACGCTCGGCTTCGGGTACCACTACGGGGTCGACCTGGTCGCGGGCGCCGTGCTCTGCCTCGCCGTCGAGTCGGCGCTGCGCGATCCCGAGCGCGGGTACGGGTGGTTCCGCTGGCGCCTCGTACTCTTCAGCGCCGCCGTCCTGCTGACGCTGCTGCTCGCCTACCGCTTCCTCGCGGTGCCGATGGCGGAGTACCCGGTCTTCGCCGGGACGGCGATCCTCGCCCTGCTCGCCGCCGTGGCCGCGGCCTTCCACGCGACCTGGTTCGCCGCGCCGAAGTCCATCGTCCCCGAGCCCGCCATCCCCGAGCCCGCCCGCTGATTCCGCCGGGGAATTACTGCACTTCTTCGTCGCCCAGTTCGTTGATCTGGAGCAAACCGTCCCGGTAGCGCTGCTCCCGGTAGGCGGTGCGCCCGATGAGGTGCGCGATCACCGGTGCGGTGAGCAGCACGAACAGCATCATCAGCACGAGCATCCAGGCGTTCACGTCACCGCGCACCTGGATGGCGGCGCCGAGCAGTATCAGCACCAGCCCGACCACCTGCGGCTTGGTCGCGGCGTGCATCCGGGCGAGGGTGTCCCGGAAGCGGACCAGCGCGATGGCCGCGGTGAGCGCCAGCGTCGAGCCGAAGAGGATGAGGACCGCGGAGACCCACTCCAGCGCGCTCACCGGTCGTCCCTGACCCGGAAGCGGGAGACCGCGGCCGACCCGAGGAACCCGACCAGCGCCAGCGCGACGATGGCGGGCACCACCGAGGTGTCCTTGCTCCAGGCCGCGTACACCGCGAGCCCGGCCGCCATCATGGCGGTGAGCGAGTCGACCCCGACCACCCGGTCCAGCGTGCTCGGCCCGGTCAGCACCCGGAACAGCGTGAGCAGCGCGGCCACCGAGAGCAGCACCGCGGCGATACCGGCGACGACGGTCATGATTTCGCCTCCTCGGCGGAAGTTTCCGGCTCGAGCCGCCGCTCGAAGGACGAGACGAGCAGCCGCTCCAGCCTGCGGGTGGTGCGGTAGAACTGCGCGACCGCGGCCTCGCTGCCCACGTCGAGCACGTGCACGTAGACCACCCGGCGGTCCCGGTCGATCTCGAGCACCATGGTCCCCGGGATCAGGTTGAGCAGGTCGACACAGAGCGCGAGCACCAGCTCGGACTGGATGTCCAGCCGCACCCGCAGCACCCCGGAGACCGGCTGCGGTCCGGGCCGGATCCCGAGCCAGGCCACCTGCAGGCTGGAGTGCAGCGCGTAGTAGGTGCTCACCGCGACCAGCTCGGCGAAGGCGATCGGGTTGAACCGGCCGGTCACCGGCATGGCGGGCAGCGGGAGCACCACCACGATGACGATCCCGATCAGCAGCCCGGCGACCAGGTTGCCCAGCGTCAGCGTGCCCCAGAGCAGCGTGTAGACGAGCGCGAGCCAGAGCACGACGCCGACCCGGCCGAGGCTCTCCCGGCTCACCGGTACGCCTCCGGGTCGTCGCCGAGCACCGCGCTGACGTAGACGCCGGGATTGTCCAGCTCGGCGGCGGCCCGGTCGGTGATGCCGAGGATCGGCCCGGCCAGCACGGTCAGCGCGAAGCCGACGAGGACCAGCGCCGCGGTCGCGCCGACCATGAGCGCCGGCATCCGGCCGGGGTCGGTGCGTTCGTCGTAGAGCACGTCGGTGGTCTCCTCCACCAGGTTCGCGGGGCGGGCCATCGCCAGGTGCCCCTCCGGCGCCTCGGAGCGCGGCCGCCAGAACGCCTTGCTCCAGACCAGCGCCACCACGTACAGCGTCAGCAGGCTGGTGGTCACCGCGCCCGCCACCAGCACCCAGGCCAGCCAGCCGCCGTCCGCGGCGCCTGCCTGCAGCAGCGCGACCTTCCCGATGAACCCCGAGAACGGCGGAATCCCGCCGAGGTTCAGCGCCGGGATCAGGAACAGCAACCCGAGCAGCGGGCTCGCTCCCGCCAGCCCGCCGAGCCTGCGCAGCGAGACCGACCCGGCCTGCCGCTCGATCAGCCCGACCACGAGGAAGAGCGCGGTCTGCACGAGGATGTGGTGCGCCACGTAGTACACCGCGCCGCCGAGCCCGGCCTCGCTGGCCAGCCCGATCCCGAAGAGCATGTAGCCGATATGGCTGACCAGGGTGAACGAGAGCAGCCGCCGGATGTCGCTCTGCGCGATGGCGCCGAAGATGCCGACCAGCATGGTCAGCAACCCGGCGACGAGCAGCAGGGTGTCGAAGCCGCTCTCCGGGAAGAAGAGCGCGTGCGTCCGGATGATGGCGTAGACACCGACCTTGGTGAGCAGCCCGGCGAAGACCGCGGTGACCGGCGCGGGCGCGGTCGGGTAGGAGTCCGGCAGCCAGTTGGAGAGCGGGAAGATCGCCGCCTTGATGCCGAACGCCACCAGCAGCACCGCGTACACCGCGTTGCGCACACCCTCCGGCGCCGCCCCGATCCGCAGCGCCAGCTGGGCCAGGTTCAGCGTCCCGGTCGCGGCGTAGGCCAGCGCGATGCCGACCAGGAAGATCAGCGAACTGAGCATGGAGACCATGACATAGGCGACGCCCGCGCGCACCCGCTCGGCGGTCGCGCCGACGGTGAGCAGCACGAAGGAGGCGCCGAGCAGGATCTCGAAGCCGACGAACAGGTTGAACAGATCACCGGCGAGGAAGGTGGTGCCGACGCCCGCGGTCAGCACCAGGTAGGTGGGGCGGTAGATCGAGGTGGGCTGGCGCTCGTCGCCGTCCCTGATGTTCTGGCCGGCGCCGTAGACGGAGACGACGAGCAGCACGATCGAGGAGACCAGCATCATCACCGCGGAGAGCCGGTCCACCACCAGCGTGATGCCGATCGGGACGTCCCAGCCGCCGACCTGGACGGCGGTGGTGCCGTCGCGATCGGCCAGGTAGAGCAGCGCCGCGCAGACGGCGACCACCGCGCTCAGCGCGATCAGCGTGACCAGGCTCTGCAGCCGCGGCCTGCGGCCGAAGATCAGCGTGATGGCGGCGGCGATCAGCGGGATGAGGACCGGAAGGGGAGCCAATATGGACAGCAGGCTGGAATCTGGACTCAATCCTCCGGGTCCTCTCGCTCGCGCCGCCCCGCGACGTCGGCGTCCTCGGGGTCGTCGGGCACGTCGTCGGTGGTGGTGAGCATCCGCGCGCGGTAGGCGAGGGCGAGCACGAAGGCGGTGAGCCCCATGGTGATGACGATGGCGGTGAGCACCATGGCCTGGGCCAGCGGGTCGGCCATGTCCTGGTCGGCCGCCTCGGCGTTGCGCAGCGGCGGGTTCCCGTCCGGGCCGCCGACGGTGAGGATCAGCAGATTCACCGCGTTGCCGAAGAGGATCATGCCGAGCAGCATCTTGGAGACCGCGCGCTCCAGGATCAGGTAGACGCCGCAGGCCACCAGCACGCCGATGACGACGAGCAGGGTGAGGTTGGCGGTCACGCGTAGCCTCCCTTCGCGCCGACCGGCGTGTCCGAGTCGAGCTCGCTGTCCAGGCGCGCGCCGAGCGAGCGCAGCACGTCCAGGACCAGCCCGACCACGATGAGGTAGACGCCGAGGTCGAAGAAGAGCGCCGTCACCAGCTTGATCTCGCCGAAGAGCGGCAGCGTCACCTCGACGATCGCCGAGGAGAGCGGCGGCGCCCCGACCAGCAGCGAGGCCGCCGCGGTGCCCGCCGCGAGGATGAGCCCGGCGCCGAGCATGTGCCCGGCGTCCACCGGGAGCGCCTCGCCCAGCTCGTAGCGGCCGCCCGCCAGGTAGCGCAGGGTGAGCGCGAGCCCGGCGGTGAGCCCGCCCGCGAAGCCGCCGCCCGGCGCGTTGTGCCCGGAGAAGAAGAAGTACACCGAGAGCACCATGATCGTCGGGAACACCAGCCTGGTCGCGATCTGCAGGATCATCGACCGGTTCTCCCTGGAGATGAGGCGGCCCGCGGAGAGCCAGCCCACCCGGTCCGGGTCGTAGTCGGGGGCATCCGCCGCGCGCGGCGCGCTGCCGAACCGGCGCACCCGGAAGACCAGCGATGCCACCCCGGTCGCGGCGACGACCAGCACCGAGATCTCGCCCATGGTGTCCCAGGCGCGGATATCGACGAGCAGCACGTTCACCGCGTTCTTGCCGCCGCCGACGGTGTAGGCGGCCTCCGGGATCAGCTGCCAGATCGGCGTCGCGCTGCGCGCCGCGACGGCCACCGCGCCGAGGACAGCGACCACCGAGCCGACCGCGATGCCGAGCACCGCCCTGCTGCCCTTCGATGCGGCCAGCCTGCTCTCCTCGATCTCCGCCGGGAAGGCGCGCAGCACCAGCACGAACACCACCAGCAGCAGCGTCTCCACCAGGAACTGGGTGAGCGCGAGGTCGGGGGCGCCGTGCAGCGCGAAGATGACGCCGCAGCCGTAGCCGGTGACACCGACGACGAGCACCGCGGCCAGCCGGTTCCGCGCCACCGTCGCCGCCAGCGCGGAGGCGATCATGACCAGCGCGATCACCAGCTGCATCGGGGTGTCCCAGAGCCGCATCCGGAATTCGCTCGGCCCGGCGATGGCAAGCGCGACCGCGGGCAGCAGGGTCATGGTGCCGAGGATGGTTGCCTGGTTCAGCGGCAGCGAGCCGCGCTGGGTCGCCGCGGTCATCCGCAGCGAGAGCCGGTCCATCTGCTTGAGCGTGGCGTCGTAGACCCGGTCGGCATTGCCGAGGATCGGGTGCGCCGACTCGTGGATCCGGCCGTGCACCGCGAAGACCGCGAGCCCGCCCGCCACGACGACCACGGTGAGCAGCAGCGGCAGCGTGAAGCCGTGCCAGAGCGCCAGCTGCTCGGGGGCGGGGCCGGGCAGCGTGCGGGCGTAGGGCGCGAGCAGCGTGTCGACCCAGGGCGCGGCGAGCCCGGCGGCGAGCCCGGCCAGCGCGAGCAGCACCGGTGGCGCGAGGAAGGCGAGATCCGGGCCGTGCCAGTGCCGCAGGGGCTCGACGCCGTCCTTGTCGGCGAAGGCGCCCCAGACGAACCGGGCGCTGTAGGCCACGGTGAGCATCGAGCCGACCACGAAGACCGCGAGCAGCGCGACCCGGACCGGTCCGGCCAGCACCTCCGCGTGCTGCGCGGCGGCCAGCGCGCTCTCCTTGCCGACGAAGCCGAGCAGCGGCGGGATGCCCGCCATACTCAGCGCGGCCAGCGCGGCGGCGCCGAACAGCACCGGCTCGCGGCGGCCGAGCCCGGAGAGGCTGCCCAGCTCCCGGGTGCCCGCGCCGTGGTCGACGATGCCGACCACCATGAACAGACAGGCCTTGAACAGCGCGTGCGCCACCACCATGGCGATGCCGGCCAGCGCGGCGTCCGGGGTGCCGATGCCGACCAGCATGACCAGGAAGCCGAGCTGGCTGACGGTGCCGAAGGCGAGCACCAGCTTGAGGTCGGTCACCTGCAGCGCGCGCCAGCCGGCCAGCACCATCGAGACCGCGCCGAGTGTCAGCACCAGCGGATGCCAGACCGGCGACTCGGCGAAGGCGGGCGCGAGCCGCGCGATCAGGTAGACGCCCGCCTTCACCATGGCGGCCGCGTGCAGGTAGGCGCTCACCGGGGTCGGGGCGGCCATGGCGCCGGGGAGCCAGAAGTGCAGCGGCACGATCGCGGACTTGCTCAGCGCGCCGACCAGGATCAGCCCGACCGCGACGCTCGCCGCCACCCCGCTCGGCGCCCCGCCGTCCAGCAGGTCGGAGAGCAGGAAGCTGCCGGAGAGGTGGCCGAGCAGCACGATGCCGGTGAGCATGGTGAGCCCGCCCGCGCCGGTGACGAGCAGCGCCTGGATGGCCGCGCGCCTGCTCGCCGCCCTGTCCGCGTTGTGCCCCACCAGGAGGAACGACAGGACCGTCGTGATCTCCCAGAAGACGTAGAGCAGCAGCATGTTGTCGCTGGTCACGACGCCGAACATGGCGCCGGAGAAGCCGACCAGCTGGGCCGCGAAGGCACCGAGCCGCGGTTCGTCGTCGTCGAAGTAGCTGGCGCAGTAGCAGAGGATGAGGGTGCCGATGCCGAGCACCAGCACCGCCATAACGGCGGCGAGCGAATCGAATCGCAGGTCGATGTTCATCCCGATCGCGGGGGCCCACGCCACGCTGACCACCTGGGTGGTGCCCCAGTGGGCCACCACCCAGCCGAGGCAGGCGAGCGGGACCGCCGCGAGCGGATAGAAGGCTTTTCGACCCGCGATCCGAACGCACAGGGGGGCCACCACGGCGGCAAGGGCATGTGCGAGCAGGATTACGAGCAAACTACGCTCCGTCGTCTCGGGCGGGCGGTCGTCCGGGTCGATCCTACTTGGGCGTGTGGCCAGGACCGTTGCCGGTGCTGGCCGGAGCGGCGTTCGTCACTCCGCCGGTACTCCGGCAATCTTCGGGCATACTCCGGGTCAGCTGCGGTTCTCCGCGTACCGGCGCAGCGACTCCACCTGCTCCGGGTCGAGCGAGGGGCGCACCGCGGCGCGCGCGGCGGCGATGTCGGCGGCGGACACGTCGGCGGCGTCGATGTCCCTGCGCATGGCGGTGAGCGCGGCCTCGCGCAGCAGCGCGGCGCAGTCGGCGGCGGAGTAGCCGTCCAGGTCCTTTGCCAGCGCGGCCAGGTCGACGTCGGCAGCGAGCGGCACCGCGCGGCCAGCGGTGCGCAGGATCGCCACCCGCGCCTCGGCGTCCGGCGGCGGCACGAAGACCAGCCGCTCCAGCCGCCCGGGGCGGAGCAGGGCGGGGTCGATCAGCTCGGGGCGGTTGGTGGCGCCGAGCACGACGACGTCGCGCAGCGGCTCGACCCCGTCGAGCTCGGTGAGCAGCGCGGCGACCACCCGGTCGCCGACCCCGGAGTCGCCGCTCTGGCCGCGGCGCGGGGCGAGCGCGTCCACCTCGTCCAGGAAGATCAGCGACGGCGCGGAGTCGCGGGCCCGCTGGAAGAGCTCGCGCACCGCGCGCTCCGACGCGCCGACCCACTTGTCCATCAGCTCGGCGCCCTTCACCGCGTGCACGCTGAGCTGCCCGGTGCTGGCGAGCGCGCGGACCAGGAAGGTCTTGCCGCAGCCGGGCGGACCGTAGAGCAGCACGCCGCGCGGTGGCTCGATGCCGAGCCGGGCGAAGGAGTCGGGGTGGCGCAGCGGCCAGAGCACCGCCTCGGTGAGTGCCTGCTTGGTCTGCACCATGTCGCCGACGTCGTCGAGGCCGAGGCTGCCGATCGCCAGTTCCTCGCTGCCGGAGCGGGAGAGCGGGCGGATCACCTCCAGCGCGCCCGCCAGGTCGGCCTGCAGCAGCCGCGGGTCGGTGTGTTCGCGGCCGGTGCGGGAGGCGGCGCGCAGCGCGGCCTCGCGGCAGAGCGCGGCCAGGTCGGAGACGACGAAACCGGGGGTGCGGGCGGCGATCTCGGCCAGCTGGAGTTCGCCGGTCGGCACCGCGCGGAGCAGGAAGTCGAGCAGCGCCTCGCGGACCGCTGCGGTGGGCAGCGGGAGCGCGATCTCGCGGTCGCAGAGGTCGGGGGCGCGCAGCCTGGCGTCGATCTCGCCCGGGTGCGCGGTGGTGGTGAGGAAGGCGACGCACGGGGTGGCGACGGCGGCGCGGAGCTGGTCCAGGATCAGCGTCGCGACCGGCTCGGCGGTGCTCGGCAGGAGCGCGTCGATATCGGTGACCAGCAGGATGCCGCCCTGCCCCGAGCTCACCTCGGCGACGGCGGCGGCCACCGTGCGCAGCCGGGCGCCGCTCTCGGTGGCGCCGATCGACGGGCCGTCCAGCTCGACGACCCGGCGCGGGGCGGCGACCGCCCTGGCCAGGGTGGCCTTGCCGACCCCGTGCGGGCCGGTGATCAGCACCCCGAGGTGCGGGGGCGCACCGAGGGTGCGCAGTAGCTCCGGCTCGTCCAGGGCGAGCGCCAGCCACTCGCCGAGTTTGGCGGACTGGCCCTGCACGCCGATCAGGTCGGCGGCAGCGGGGGCAGGTCTACCCCTGGTCACAGTGGCGGGCAGCGGAATCCGGTCCCCCCCGGCCGCGGTCGGGAGAGACCCTGGCCCGCCCGGCTGCGGCCCCGACCCGAAGCCGCCGGGCTGTGACTCCGCCCCGAAGCCGCCCGCCGCCGTGCCAGGGACGCCCGGTCGGAGCTCCGCGGCGGGCTCGCCCGGCAGGGCCGACGTCACGACGCCTTGCCCCCAGTCGACGGCCGAGTTGGGCTGCACGCTGACCGGGCCTGCCGGTTCGGTGCCGGTGACGGTGAGCAGCTCGGTGGTCCAGGCGATGCCGAAGGTCCTGGAGAGCGCCTGGGTGGTGGCGGCCGAGCTGATGTCGGGGCCGAGGTCGCGGGGGAGCAGCGAGACGGCGTCGCCCACCGTCACCACCTTGCCGAGCAACGCCTGGCGCAGGGTGTTCGCCGGAATCGAGCGAGTGGCGTGCAGCGAGCCGCTGACCCGGATCTGCTTGGCCCCGAACACCGTCGCCGGCGCGATCACCACGGTGGCGTCCTCGCGCAGCCCGGCGTTGGAGAGCGTGACGTCGTCCAGCAGCGCGACCCCGGCCGGGGTGCCTGCCGGGGCCAGCCCGGCCACCGCCGCGGTGCGCCGGGAGCCGGTCAGCGCGATCCCGTCCCACTCCCGCAGCCCGAGCGCGGCGAGTGCCTCCGGATGCAGCCGCACCACCCCCCTGCGGGCATCGGCCGCGGAGGGGTTGAGACGGGCGGTCAGCGAAAGTTCGGCCACCGCCCCATTCTTACCCGCTGCGCGGGTATGGGCGCCGTGGCGAGCCGCCCCCCGGGCAGCGAGCAGCCGCGCAGGCACGCGCTCGTAGTCGAGACGCTGCGCGCCGACGGCACCCGGGGGTCCCTACTCGGCGACGAGCCCGGCGGCGGTCGCCACGGGCTCGTCGGCGACGCTCGGCGCGAGGCAGACCAGCTTCGCGGTGCCGAGCGCGACATTCGGGCTGCCGGTGAACGGGCTGTCCGGGTTCGCGGCGAGGATCAGCTCGATCACCGCCTTCTCCTGCTCGGTGTCGAGCTTCCTGAACTCGGCGCAGGTGATGTCGGCGCCCGACCCGCTCGGCGCCGCGGCCGGCGTCGTGCTCGGGGCCCCGCCCGGCGCGGCCGTCGCGCTGCTCGGCGCGGCGCTACTCGGCGTACCGGCGGCGGTGGTGCTGCTGGCGACGGCGCCGGTGCTCCCCTTGCGCAGCCCGTTGGCGTCGGTCGATTCGTCCGATCCGCAACCGCTGACGACCAGGGCGAGCACACCGGCGGCGAGCACGGCGGCGGAGAGTCGCTGCATGATGGATCCCCCGTGGGTCGTTCGCGGCGCCGGCGGCTCCGGCGCGTCGGCAGCACTGTACCGGGTGCCGCTCAGGCCGTCTGCTCGGCGGCCGCGCGCAGGGCATCGACCACGCCGGGGATCCGGTCGGTCAGCTCGGCCAGGTCCGGCACCAGCTCCCGGCAGGCGATCAGCCCGAAGTCGAGTTTGCCGTCGTAGGAGAGCGCGGTGATGTTCAGCCCGGAGCCGTGGAAGATCGGGCCGAACGGGTACGAACTGAGCAGCCGCACCCCGAGGAAGTACAGCGGCAGCGGCGGCCCGGCGACATTGGAGACCACCAGGTTGTGCACCACCGGGTGGTGCTCCGCGAGCTCCAGCGAGGAGTACAGCCGCATCGCGATCCGGAAGGTGTTCGGCGGCGCGTACTGCGTCCAGTCCTGCAGGAAGTCGGGGCCGATGAGCTCCTCGTGCTCCTCCTTGGCGGCCCGGTTCGCCTCCGCCACCCGCTTCAGCCGCTGCACGGGGTCGGCGATATCGGTGCCGAGCTGGCAGAAGAGCGAGGAGACCTTGTTGATCCCCCGTGTGTGCCGCGACGACTCGTGCACCGACACCGGGATGGTCGCGATGAGCGACTTCTCCTCCGGCAGCTCGCCGCGCTCGGCCAGGTAGTCGCGCAGCGCACCGCCGACCACGGCCAGCACCACGTCGTTGATCTTCACCCCGAAGGCGTTCTTGATCCGCTTCACCGCGGCCAGCTCGACCTCGGTGAAGGCCACCGCTCGGTGCGGGGTGATGGCCCCGTTGAACGGGGTGCGCGGCGCGGTCAGCGGCAGCGCCATGCCGGAGCGGTTCCCGACCCGCCTGCGCACCATCCCGGCCAGCCTGCCGACGGTCTTCGGCACCATCCGCAGCACCCCGGCGCGGGCCGGGAAGCGCAGCGCCGCCTCGGCGAGCAGCCGCAGGTCGCTCGGCTCCGGCTCGCGACCGAGCGGCGCGGGCGGCCCCTCGCTCCCGCGCTTGCCCGGCTCGGCGTCGCACAGCGCCATGAGCAGCTCGGCGCCGGTGACGCCGTCCACCGCGGCGTGGTGGTACTTGAGGATCACCGCGACCTTGTCGCCCTCGACGCCCTCGACCACCCGCACCTGCCAGAGCGGGTGGTTGCGGTCCATCGGCGTGCCCGCGATGTCGCCGACCAGCTCGGCCAGCTCCGCGCGCCCGCCCGGCGCGGGCAGGCCGTAGCGCCGGACGTGGTAGTCCAGGTCGTAGTCGCCCGCCTCGACCCAGTACGGATAGTCCAGCTCCAGCGGCACCGCCCGCAGCTTCCGGCGCATCTGCGGGACGAAGGCCAGCCTGCGCCCGAGCTCGGCCTTGAAGGTGTCGAACGAGTAGTCGCCGCCGTCCGCGGTGGGGTCGAGCACGAGGAGTGCGCACACGTGCAGGTGCTGCGTCCCGGTCTCCAGATACAGGAAGCTGGCATCGAGTCCGGTGAGGCGTTCCATGTCGGGAGTGTAGTGGAACGTGTTGCAGGTGAGGGGCTATTCGGGCGGGGTGGGACGCTCCAGCGGGATGCGGACGGTGAACACCGTCGAGCCCGGCTCGGACTGCACCTCGATGTCGCCGTGGTGCTTGTTCACCACGATCCGGAAGCTGATGTCGAGGCCGAGCCCGGTGCCGTCGCCGACCGGCTTGGTGGTGAAGAACGGCTCGAAGATGCGGCGCCGGACGTCGGCCGGGATGCCGGGCCCGGTGTCGCCGATGGAGACCGCGAGGCACACGTCGTCGCGGTAGGTGCGGATGGTGAGCGTGCCGGAGCCGTCCATGGCGTAGACCGCGTTGTCGATCAGGTTGGTCCACACCTGGTTCAGCTCGGCCGCGAAGCAGGGGATCGGCGGCAGCGTGCGGTCGTACTCCTTGACCAGCGCGATGCCATCGCCGAGCTTGCGGTTCAGCATCACCAGGGTGCTGTCCAGCAGCTCGTGCACATCGACCACCTGGAACGGGGCCCGGTCCATCTGCGAGTACTGCTTGGCCGCGCCGACCAGGGTGGAGATCCGCGCGGTCGAGTCGGCGATCTCGTTCATCAGCAGCTCGGTCTCGATGGTGTAGTTCAGCCACCGGATCGCGCCCTCGAAGACCTGCTCGGTGCAGCCCTCCAGGGTGCCGGCCACCCGCTCCAGCCAGTCGATGTCGATGCCCGCCTGGACGAAGTTGGGCGCCAGGTTCCAGCCGTCGGCGATCTCGTGCTCCTCGAACCAGTCGCCGACGGCGTCCTCGCGGTCCGCGGCCTCCAGCGGGGTGAGCTCGGGCGCCTTCGCCACCAGCTCGGCCGCGTCCTCCTGCAGCCGGACCAGGGTGAGCAGCACCTCGGGGGTGAACTTGCCCTGCGCCATCATGCCGAGCTTGTGCCGCATCCCGGCGACCCGCTCGCGCAGCCCGGAGGTGGCGCGCACCGCGGCCGCGGCGGGGTTGTTCAGCTCGTGCGTGAGCCCGGCGGAGAGCGAGCCGAGCGCGAGCAGCCGCTCCCGCTCGGCCACCCGCTCGTGCTTGTCCCGGTTCCCGAAGAAGGCGCCCTCCAGCAGGTGCACCGCCATCGGGAACCACTCGCGCATCATGGCGGAGAACGTCGCGGCGTCCAGCACGAAGAAGCGCGAGGGCCGGGTGAGGTACATGGTCGAGACGTAGCTCTGCTCCGCCCGGTCGCCCAGGTACGCGGTCCAGGCGCCGACGTAGGAGCCGCGGTGGTCGGTGCGGGTCAGCTCGATCTCGGTGCCCGCGGAGAGCTTGGTGAGCCGCAGCTCGCCGTCCATGAGCACGTAGAAGCAGGTGGCCGGGTCGCCCTCGCGGAAGGCGAGGCCGGGCTCGAGCTGCTCGATCCGCCCGTCCCGGCACAGCCAGGCCAGCTGCTCGTCGTCCAGCCGCTCGAACAGGAAGAGCTCACGCAGCTCCGCCGGATCGCAGACAAGCTCGCTCATGTTTTTCCCTCCTATGCCAGGTAGCGGTGCACGAACATGACGGCCATGGCACCCTCGCCGACGGCCGAGGCCACCCGCTTCGCCGACTCCGCGTGCACGTCACCGGCGACGAAGACGCCGGGCACGCTGGTCTCCAGGTGGTGCGGGGCGCGGGAGATCTCCCAGCCCGCGGGGCGGCCGCCGTCGGGGGTGAGGTCCGGCCCGGCCAGCACGAACCCGGCCGGGTCGCGGGCGATCGTGCCGTCCAGCCAGTCGGTCTGCGGCGCGGCGCCGATGAAGAGGAAGAGCCGCTCGGTCTCGGCCTTCTCCTCGCGCCCGGTCTCGTTGTTCCGCAGCACGATGCCGCGCAGATGGTCGTCGCCGTCGGCCGCGATCACCTCGGTGCAGGTGTGCACCTCGATGTTCTCGATGCCTGCGATCTGCTGGACCAGGTAGTGCGACATGGACTTGTCCAGCGAGTCGGCCCGCACCACCAGGTGCACCCGCCCGGCATTGCGGGAGAGGAAGACCGCGGCCTGCCCGGCCGAGTTGGCGCCGCCGACGATGTAGACCTCGTGGCCCGCGCACTCCGCCGCCTCGGTCATGGCCGAGCCGTAGTAGACGCCGCGGCCGGTGAACTCGTCCACCCCGCGCGCCGGGTGCCTGCGGTAGTCGACGCCGGTCGCGATGATCACGGTGTGCGCGCAGAGCCGCCCGCCGTCGGCGAAGCGCACGGTGCGCGCCGAGCCGTTCACCTCCAGCCCGACCACTTCGCGGGTGGTCACCAGCTCCGCGCCGAACTTCCCGGCCTGGCGCCTGGCCCGGTCGGCCAGCTGGCCGCCGGAGACGCCGTCCGGGAAGCCGAGGTAGTTCTCGATCCGCGAGCTCTGCCCGGCCTGGCCGCCGGTGGCGGTGCGCTCGACCAGCACCGTGCGCAGCCCCTCGGAGGCGCCGTACACCGCGGCGCCGAGCCCGGCCGGGCCGCCGCCGACCACGATCAGGTCGTAGAACTCGCCGGTGGGCGTGGTGTTCAGCCCGACCCGCTCGGCCAGCTCGCCATCGGTCGGCTGCACCAGCGGCTCGCCCTCGGTGGTGATCACCACCGGACAGCAGCTGATGTCCTTGCCCGCGGCGGCGAGCAGCTTCGCGCCCTCCGGCTCGTCCGCCGGGTACCAGCGGTACGGCAGCTGGTTGCGGGCAAGGAACTCGCGCACCTGCGAGCAGGCGGGCGACCAGCGGGTGCCGATCACCTTGGTGCCGTGCACCGGGCGCTGAGCGTCGCCGCGCCACGCCTCCAACAGGCCGTCCAGCACCGGGTACAGCTTCTCCTCCGGCGGGTCCCACGGCTTGAGCAGGTAGTGGTCCAGGTCGACCACGTTGATGGCGTTGATCGCGGCGGTGGTGTCGGCGTAGGCGGTGAGCAGCACGCGGCGCGCGAAGGGGTGCAGGTCCATGGCCTGCTCCAGGAACTCGATGCCGTCCATGCCCGGCATCCGGAAGTCGGCGATGAGCACCGCGACCTGCTGGCCGCGCAGCTTCACCTCGCGCAGCGCCTCCAGCGCGGACGGCCCGGACTCGGCCCGCAGGATCCGGTAATCGGCGCCGTAGCGGCGGCGCAGGTCGCGCACGACCGCGCGGGAGACGCCCGGATCGTCGTCGACGCTGAGAATGAGCGGTTTATCGGCGGCGGGGGAAGTCACCCATCGAGTATGCGCGCAGCGAACCGACCTGTCGCATTGCTCTGCCCAGGGCGAACAGCGGGAGATCGCCCGACTAGAATTGGTGTGTCCCGCAGTACCGCGAACAGGAGGCAGCGTTGCCGAAGAATCTGGAAGCGACCGTCGACATCATCGCCCCGCCGGAGCGGGTGTGGGCCGTGGTGGCCGATCCCAAGCGGATTCCCGAGTTCAGCCCGCAGTGCGTGCGGATGCAGCCGCTCGGCGCGGTGAAGGCGGGCACCTGGACCGTCAACCTGAACCGGGATGGCTGGAAGTACTGGCCGACCACCTCCCGCATCGTGACCTTCGAGCCGAACCGGGAGTTCGCCTTCAAGGTCACCGAGAACCGCAGCACCTGGCGCTTCACCCTGGAGCCGACCGCGACCGGCACCCGGCTCACCCAGGTCAGGGACACCTCCGACGGCACGACGGCGTTCTCCCGGACCGCCATCAACGCGGTGCTCGGCGGCGCGGAGTCGTTCGACATCAAGCTGGTCGACGGGATGCGTCAGACCCTGGCCGGGATCAAGGCGGCGGTCGAGACCCCGGCCTGACGCTCAGACCCAGTTCGGCAGCCGGACCACCTGTGCGGCGTACGACAGCCCGGCGCCGAAGGCGATGAGCAGCGCGGTGTCGCCCGGCTTCGACTGCCCGGTGCGCAGCAGCTGCTCCATGGCCAGCGGGATCGAGGCGGCCGAGGTGTTGCCGGTCTCCTCGATGTCATTGGCGAGCGCGCAGTTCTCCGGCAGCTTGAGCACCCTGGCCATGATCTCGATGATCCGGCCGTTGGCCTGGTGCGGGATCATCGCGTCCAGGTCGTCGGTGGCGAGCCCGGCGCGGTCGATGGCGTCCCGGCAGACCTTCTCCAGCGAGTGCGCGGCCCAGCGGAAGACCGCGGTGCCCTCCATCGTCAGGTAGGGGCGGACCGCGTCCAGCCCCTTCTCCTCGATCTCGGCGAAGAACTCCAGCCAGTCCTTGTCCTGCCGGATGGCGTGGCTCTGGGTGCCGTCCGAGCCCCACACCGTCGGGCCGATGCCCTGGTCCTCGGCCGGGCCGACGATCACGGCGCCTGCGCCGTCGGCGAAGAGGAACGCGGTGGAGCGGTCGTTCTTGTTGATGGTGTCGGTCAGCTTCTCCACGCCGATCACCAGCACGTGCCCCGCGGTGCCCGACCGCACCAGGTCGGAGGCGAGCGCGAGCGCGTGACAGAAGCCGGCGCAGCCCGCCGAGATGTCGAAGGCGGCGGCGCCGTTCATCCCGAGCTCGGTGGCGATCTGCGGCGCTGCGGCCGGGGTGAGCAGGAGGTGCGTCGAGGTCGCGACGATGACGGTGTCCACCTGGTCGACCGCGACCCCCGCCGACTCCAGCGCGCCCGTGGCGGCGGCGACGCTCATGCTCCGCACCGTCTCGGTGTCGTCGGCGAAGCGGCGGGTCCGGATGCCGGAGCGGGTGCGGATCCATTCGTCGCTGGAGTCGATCGCCCCGGCGACCTCGTCGTTCGTGACGATGCGCGCGGGCCGGTACACCCCCAGCCCGAGGATGGCGGTGTGCTCAACTCCGGTCGTCTGGGCGATTCGAGCGACCATGTGCGTCTCCTGTCCCCACGGCCGAGCCGGCGGGTGGCGTCGGTGGTTGCCGTCCAGCGTTGCCGGGTGTTGTCCGGAACGCTGGACATGAGGCTTCCTCATATTATCTCCACCCCACTGACACGCGCGCGTATTCCCCCCGACCGGGGGTATGCGACGTATAGCGCGGCGATGGCTCGAAGCGGCGCGCACCCAACTAACGATGCGAGGACACAATGCTCGGTCTCGGGATTATCGGCTGGATCATCATCGGCGGCCTGGCCGGCTGGATCGCCAGCAAGTTCATGAAGACGGACGCGCAGCAGGGCATCCTGCTCAATATCGTCGTCGGTGTCATCGGCGGTCTGCTCGGTGGCTTCCTGCTCAAGCTCTTCGGCGTCGACGTCGAGGGTGGCGGCCTCATCTTCAGCTTCCTGACCTGCCTCGCCGGCGCGGCCATCCTGCTGTTCCTGGTCAAGCTCGTCACCGGTCGGCGACCGGTGCACTGACCCAGCGCGCGCGGTAATCGGCGCCGCCCGGACCTCGGCGGCGCCGATTTCGCCTGCCCGCACGGTTGCCGGGGATACGCTCGGCGCCGACCACGATCGGGGGGTCGCCGCGGCGTAAGGTGTGGTGCCCGTACCCGAAACCGAAAGAGGAGCCTGTGGCACGCCGCCCGACCCCGTCCGGCACCCCCGAGACCACCGGAGTCGGCCACATCGCCGACCTGATCCGGTCCTCGATCCCCCCGCTGCACCCCGCCGGGCTGCCCTTCGTGGCCGCCCCGCTCGCGGTGGCCGCGCTCGGCCGCAAGCGGCGCTGGGTGCGCCGGGCCGGACTGCTGACGGCCGCGGCCTGCGCCGGGTTCTTCCGGCACCCGCACCGGGTGCCGCCGAACATCAGGGGCGCCGTTGTCGCCGCCGCGGACGGCGAGGTCGCGCTGGTCGACTCCGCGGTCCCGCCGCCGGAGCTCGGCCTCGGCGACGCCCCGCTGCCCCGGGTCAGCATCTTCCTCTCGGTGCTCGACGTGCACGTGCAGCGCACCCCGGTCTCCGGCACCGTGCGCACCGTCGTGCACCAGCCCGGCCAGTTCCGCTCCGCCGACCTGCCGGAGGCCAGCTCGGTGAACGAGCGCACCGGCATGGTCCTGGAGACCCCCGGCGGCAAGCAGGTCGTCGTCGTCCAGATCGCCGGGCTGATCGCCCGCCGGATCGTGAACGAGGCGCGCGCGGGTGACGTGCTGACCATCGGCGACACCTACGGCCTGATCCGCTTCGGCTCCCGGGTCGACACCTACTTCCCGGCGGGCACCGACCTGCTGGTGCTGCCTGGGCAGCGCACCATCGGCGGCGAGACCGTCCTCGCCGTCCTGTCGTGATCGCGCGGGCGGAGCAGACCGAGGGGCGCCGCAGGCGCAGCGTCCGGCTGCTGCCGAGCATGGTCACCATCCTGGCGCTCTGCTCGGGGCTCTCCGCGGTGAAGTTCGGCCTCGACGGCGACCTGTCGACCGCGCTGGCCATGGTCGGCGCCGCTGCCGTCTTCGACACGCTCGACGGCAGGCTGGCGCGGATGCTCGACGCCACCACCAAGATCGGCGCCGAGCTGGACTCGCTCTCCGACGCCATCTCCTTCGGCGTCGCCCCCGCGCTGGTGCTCTACGTGGCGCTGCTCGACGAGTACAGCGCGGGCTGGATCGTCGCGCTGCTCTTCGCGGTCAGCATCGTGCTGCGGCTGGCCCGGTTCAACACCCTGATGGACGACGACACCAGGCCGGAGTGGTCGCGCGAGTACTTCGTCGGGGTTCCGGCCCCCGCGGGCGCGCTCATCGCGCTGACGCCGATCGCGCTGCTCGAGCAGTTCGGCGACGGCTGGTGGGCCGGCTTCTACGAGGTCGCCGCCTGGACCGCGTTCTCCGCGCTGCTCTGCGTGAGCACCATCCCGACGCTGGCGATGAAGTCGGTGCGGGTGGCGCCGCAGGCGGCGGCGCTGCTGCTGGTGCTGGTGGCGATCGCGGCCGCCGCGCTGGTGACCTTCCCGATCGTGCTGCTGCTGGTCCTGATCGGGCTGTACCTGGTGCACATCCCGTTCGCCTGGCGCTCGCAGCGCTGGGTCGCGGCTCGGCCGGAGACCTGGCAGGACAAGCCCGCCGAGCGCAGGGCGCAGCGCCGCGCGAACCGGCGCAGGCCGAGCCTGCCGCGTCCGGCCATCTCCACCGCCCGGCTGCGGCTGCGCAGGCCCGGTGGGAACAACCGCCCGCACGACCAGCGCCGCGGCTGACCGGAGCCGCGACCGATGAGCGGCTCCGAGCTCGACGAGTTCCTGCGCCAGCGGCCGCGGCTGTTCGCGCTCGCCTACCGGATGCTGGGCAGCGCGAGCGAGGCCGAGGACGCGGTGCAGGAGACCTACCTGCGCTGGGCCGCCGCGGAGACCGAAGGGATCCGCTCCGCCGAGGCCTGGCTGACCACGGTGACGGTGAACCTCTGCCGCTCCTGGCTGGTCTCGGCCAGGGCCCGCCGGGAGAGCTACGTCGGCCCGTGGCTGCCCGAGCCGGTGCCGACCCCGGACACCGACCTCGGCCCGCTGGAGACGGCGCAGCAGCGCGAGCTGGTCTCGCTGGCCCTGCTCGCCGCGCTGGAGCGGCTGAACCCGGTGGAGCGCGCGGTCTTCGTGCTGCGCGAGGCCTTCGGCTACCCGCACCGCGAGATCGCCGCCATGCTGGAGCTCTCCGAGGCGAATTCGCAGCAGATCTACTCGCGCGCGAGCGTCCGGGTGCGCGCGGGGCGCACCCGCTTCGAGGTCTCGGTGGACCGGGCGAAGGAACTGCTCGAGCGGTTCCTGGCCGCGGCCGCCGAGGGTGATGTGGACGGGCTGCGCGCACTGCTCGCCGCCGACGTCGTCGCCACCTCGGACGGCGGCGGCGTGGTGAGCGCGGCCCGGCGCCCGGTCGTCGGCATCGACAAGGTGGCGGCCTTCCTGCTCGGGCTGGTGCGCAAGGCGCCCGCCGGGTTCCCCCTGGCGATCGAGGAGATCAACGGCGGGGCCGGGCTGGTGGCGCGGGTGGACGGTGCGGTCTACGTGGTCGCCGCGCCGGAGTTCGGCGAATCGCCGGAGGGGCCGCGGCTCACCGGGCTCTCCTTCGTGCTGAACCCGGCGAAGCTCGCCCGCTTCCGGTGATCGGCTTCACAGCGCCGAGCTGTCAGGGATCGGCCGCGGCCGCGGTCTGGATGATGTCAGGCCCGGAGCGGACCGCGCGGTAACCCGCCGCGCGCGCCGCCCGGGGTGCGGGATCTCCCGCAGCTCGCAAAGGAGCCACATCATGACCGATCAGCGCATCGTCGTCCTCGGCGCGGGGTACGCGGGGCTCGCCACCGCGCGGAGACTGGTCCGCACCGCCCCCGGCGCCGCGATCACCGTGCTCGACGCGCGCGAGCGCTTCGTCGAGCGGGTCCGGCTGCACCAGCGCGCCGCCGGGCAGGCCATCCCGGAGTGGGACCTCGCCGAGGTCCTCGGCCGCAGGGGGATCCGCTTCGTGCACGGCAGAACCGTCGAGCTGGATCTCGACGCGCGCGAGGTCCGGACGGCCGACGGCGCCGCGCTGCCCTACGACACCCTGGTCTACGCGCTCGGCTCGGCCGCTGGCACCGCCGACGTGCCCGGCGCCGCCGAGCACGCGCTCGCCGTCGCCACCCCGGAGGATCTCGCCGACGCCGCCCCGCCGTCCGGCCTCGCCCTCGTGGTCGGCGCGGGCGCGACCGGCGTCGAACTCGCCACCGAACTCGCCGAGACCCACCCCGACCTGCGGGTGCTGCTGCTCGGCGCGGACGAGCCGATGGCCGCGCTCGCGCCCCGCGCCCGCGCGCACGTGCGCCGGGTGCTCGACCGGCTCGGCGTCGAGGTGCGCACCGATGCCAAGGTCACCGCGGTGACCGCCGCCGGGGTCCGGCTGGCCGACGGCACCGAGGTGGCAGCCGACGCCGTCCTCTGGACCACCGGCTTCCGCGTGCCGCCGCTGGCCGCGGCGGCCGGGCTCGCGGTGGACGGCTCCGGCCGGGTGCGCACCGACGCCACCCTGCGCTCGCTCTCGCACCCGGACGTCTACGCCGTCGGCGACGCCGCCGCCACCGCGGGCCGGGACGGCAGGCAGCTCCGGATGGCCTGCGCCACCGCGCTGCCGCAGGGCGGCTACGCCGCGACCGCCATCGGCGCGCGGGCACGCGGCGCCGAGCCACGCGAGTTCCGCTTCCGCTACCAGGTGCAGTGCTACAGCCTCGGCCGCGGCGACGGCCTGCTGCACGTGGTGCACGCCGACGACTCGCCCGCCCGCCTCGTGATCACCGGCAGGCCGGGCGCCTGGCTCAAGGAGCGGATCGTGCGCTTCGCCGCCAGGCAGGCGGGGCTGCCCGCCGGGCTCTGATCGTCAACCAAGGGTTGACGGCAGGGCTGCGTCAACCTATGGTTGACGCATGACGAACGTACGACTCGACGACCTGATCGACGGCATCAAGAAGGCCCGCCCCGACGATGTCCTGGAACAACTCTCCGACGCGGTGGTGACCGCGGGAACGCTCGGCGAGGTGGCCGATCACCTGATCGGCCACTTCGTCGACCAGGCCCGCCGCTCCGGCGCCTCGTGGACCGATATCGGCGCCAGCATGGGCGTCAGCAAGCAGGCCGCGCAGAAGCGCTTCGTGCCGAAGGGGCCGGAGGACGCCGGGCTCGACCCGGCCGCCGGTTTCGCCCGCTTCACCCCGCGCGCCCGCAGCGCCGTCGCCGCCTCGCAGGAGGCGGCGCGCAACTCCGGCCACACCGTGATCGGGCTGCCGCACCTGGTGCTCGGGCTGCTCACCCAGCCGGAGGGGCTCGCCGCGAAGGAGATCGAGACCCAGGGGGTCACCCTCGACGCCGTCGCCGCGGCCGCCGCGGCCGCGCTGCCGGAGCCGAGCGGCGAGCCGATCCCGGCGCTCATCCCCTTCGACGCCGAGTCCAAGAAGGCGCTGGAGCTCACCTTCCGCGAGGCGGTCCGGCTCGGCCACAACTACGTCGGCACCGAGCACGTGCTGCTCGCGCTGCTGGAGCAGGAGAACGGCACCGGCGTGCTCAACGGGGCCGGGCTGGACAAGGCGCGGGTGGAGGCGCACCTGCTGGAGATCCTGGCCGGGCTCGGCGGCTAGTCCGGGACGTTGCGCTCCAGCTCGTCCAGCCAGGCCGTCGCCACCGCGTCGCTCGGCGCCCGCCAGTCGCCGCGCGGCGAGAGCGAGCCGCCCGAGCCGACCTTCGGCGCGTTCGGCAGCGTGGAGCGCTTGAACTGGCTGGTCTGCACGAAGCGGCGCAGGAAGAGCCGGAGCCAGTGCTTGATGGTGGCGAGGTCGTACTCGTTGCGCTGGTCCTCCGGGATCAGGTCGGGCCAGCGCCCCCTGGTCCGGTCCGACCACGCCGCCTGCGCCAGGTAGGCGATCCGGCTCGGCCGGTAGCCGAAGCGGAGCAGCTGGTAGAGGTGCAGATCCTGGAGTTCGTACGGCCCGACGGTTGCCTCCGAGCTCTGGCCGGGCGCCTCGTCGCCGTCGGCCGACGGCACCAGCTCCGGCGAGATCTCGGTGGCAAGGACGGAGGTCAGCGCCGCGTTCGCTGCCGCCCCGAACTGCCCGGTCTCGGCGGCCCAGGCGATGAGGTAGCGGATCAGCGTCTTCGGCACCGAGGCGTTCACGCTGTAGTGCGCCATGTGGTCGCCGACGCCGAAGGTGCACCAGCCCTGGGCCAGCTCGCTCAGGTCGCCGGTGCCGACCACCAGCGCGTCGTGCATGTTCGCCAGCCGGAACAGGTGTGAGGTGCGCTCGCCCGCCTGCACGTTCTCGTAGGTGACGTCGTACTGCGGCGCCCCGTCCGCGGCGGGGTGCCCCAGGTCGCGCAGCATCTGCTCGGCCGACGGCCGGATATCGATCTCGTGCGCCGTCACGCCGAGCGCGGCCATCAGCCGGTGCGCGTCGGTCTTGGTCCTGGTGCTGGTCGCGAAGCCGGGCATGGTGTAGGCCAGCACGTTCGTGCGCGGCAGCCCGAGCCGGTCCATGGTCTTGGCCGCGACGATCAGCGCCTGGGTGGAGTCCAGCCCGCCGGAGACCCCGATCACCAGCCGCTGGGCGCCCGCCGCGCGCAGCCGGGTGCTCAGCCCCTCCACCTGGATGTGGTGCACCTCGGCGCAGCGCTCGTTGCGCGCCGCCGGGTCGGCGGGGACGTACGGGAAGCGCGGGATCTCCCGGCGCAGCGCCACCGTTCCCGCCGGCACCGGCAGGGTGACCGGCACCTTCCGGAACCGGCCGAGCCGCTCGCGGTGGTCGTGCACGTTGTCCGCGAAGCTCGTGGTGCGCACCCGGTCCGCGGCCAGCCGCTGCAGGTCCAGGTCGGCGCTGACCAGCCGGGGGTGGTCGGCGAAGCGCTCGCCCTCGGCGAGCAGGTCGCCGTTCTCGCAGACCAGCGCCTGCCCGTCCCAGGCCATGTCGGTGGTCGACTCGCCGGTGCCCGCCGCCGAGTACAGGTAGGCGGCCAGGTAGCGGGCCGAGTGCCCGGTGCAGAGCGCGCGCCGGTAGTCGGCCTTGCCGACGACGATATTGCTGGCCGAGAGGTTCACCAGCACGGTCGCCCCGGCCAGCGCGGCGAAGCCGCTCGGCGGCAGCGGCACCCAGCCGTCCTCGCAGATCTCCAGGTGGAAGGTGAAGCCGTCGACATCCGTCGGGAAGAGCAGGTCGGCGCCGAAGGGAACCTCCTGCCCGGCGATCTCGACCGTGTCGGCGAGCACCTCGCGGGCCGCCGCGAACTGCCGCTTCTCGTAGAACTCGCGGTAGTTCGGCAGGTAGCTCTTCGGCACCGCGCCGAGCACCGCGCCGTCGGCGATCACGATCCCGCAGTTGAACAGCCTGCCCTGGGCCCGCACCGGGGCGCCGACCACCAGCACGGTCGCGATCTCCCGGCTGGCCTCGACGATGTCGGCCAGCGCCTGCCGCACCGCGAGGTCGAGCGCGTCCTGGTGGAACAGGTCGTCGGCGGTGTAGCTGGAGAGGCCGAGTTCCGGGAAGACGGTGAGCACCGTGCCGTCGGCCGCGGCCGCGCGGGCCAGCTCGATCGTGCGCTCGGCGTTGAAGGCGGGGTCGGCCACCCGCAGCGTCGGCACCGCGACGGCCACCCGCGCGAAGCCGTGCCGGTACAGCGAGTCGAACGGCAGCGTCATGGTGCTCATCTTTCCCGGCGCCGTCACGACCTGCCCGCCAGACCCCCGCCCCAGCGCGGCCAGCGCGCCGCGGGCGGCGGCTCAGGCACCAGCGAATCGCGGGTGACGTCGGTGACGTACAGCGGCAGCGACGGCTCCAGCCTGGCCAGCAGGTCGAGCAGATCGCGGCCGCGCGCGGTCCGGTACTCGGCCGTGGTCAACCCCACGATCTGCAGGAACATCAGCCCGCCGACGGTGCCGAGCTCCGGGTCGGGCACGAAGCCCGCGGCGCGCAGCGCGGAGTCCGGCGCGCCGAGCGGCACCGCCGATTTCACCGCGTCGCCCGGCTCGAACCACTCCCCGGACTGGAAGACGAACCGGCTCAGGTTCTGCAGGAAATCCACCGGCCACTGCGGCGGCTCGGTCGCCTCGGCGGTGCTCAGCACCCGCATGGTGAACTCGAAACGCTGGCCGTGTTCGAAGATCGCGGAGAGGCCGTTGGTCGCGTAGTGCCAGTGCGGCATCGGGGCGGTGCGGCGGTAGGCCGAGATGCCGTCCAGCGGCTCGGTACCCCCCGTCGACCAGGGGTTATCGCCCGCCCAGTACACCGGCACCGCGTCGGCGTAGAGCCGCGCCAATGCCCCCGTGACGTCGGGACGGCCGGGTTTTTCACTCACCTCGCCACTGTAGGCGGGACCTCCGGTACCGGCCCGCCGCGTCGCCCACCCGGCATTCCGGCCCGAGCCGGATAAGATATAGCAATGGCGGATGACCCGGATTCCGACCTGGTGGCGGGGGAGCGGCGAGCGGATCTGGTCCGCGCGCTGACCTACGTGTCCACCGAATCCGGCCCGGACGGCGAGTACATCGTCAACGGTGATCTGCCGCCCGAGGTCGCCCCGCCTTTCATCCGGGCGATCATGCGGGTGGAGGCCGAGCTGCTGCTGCACGACGCGGAGCTGGTCACCGTGGAGAACGAGGAGCCGCGCGATCCGGAGCAGCGCCGGGTGGACGCCTTCGTGGCCCTGCTGCTGCGCATCGACGACCGGCAGTGGATCCCCGGCTACCCCGGCTGAACCCGGTAACCTTGCACTCGGCATGCTCGAGTGCTAGAAATGGCGTTGGCACTCACCACAGGCGAGTGCCAGGTCGGGACGGTGAGACCGGGTACCTCGACACCCCCGGTCGTCCGTCGCGGGCACCGAACCTGGCCAGCGTAAATGGGGCGACCCGACATGGGATCGTCCTGTGTGTCAGCCATCCACATGGAGGATCTCAACGCAATGGCCAAGACAATTGCGTACGACGAAGAGGCCCGTCGCGGCCTCGAGCGCGGCCTCAACAGCCTCGCCGACGCGGTCAAGGTGACGCTGGGCCCCAAGGGTCGCAACGTCGTCCTGGAGAAGAAGTGGGGCGCCCCCACGATCACCAACGATGGTGTCTCCATCGCCAAGGAGATCGAGCTCGAGGACCCGTACGAGAAGATCGGCGCCGAGCTGGTCAAGGAAGTCGCCAAGAAGACGGATGACGTCGCGGGCGACGGCACCACCACCGCTACCGTCCTGGCCCAGGCGCTGGTGCGCGAGGGGCTGCGCAACGTCGCGGCCGGCGCGAACCCGCTGGGTCTGAAGCGCGGCATCGAGAAGGCCGTCGAGGCCGTCACCGCCAAGCTGCTAGAGACCGCCAAGGAGGTCGAGACCAAGGAGCAGATCGCCGCTACCGCCGGTATCTCGGCCGGCGACGCGTCCATCGGTGAGCTCATCGCCGAGGCGCTCGACAAGGTCGGCAAGGAAGGCGTCATCACCGTCGAGGAGAGCAACACCTTCGGGCTCCAGCTGGAGCTGACCGAGGGCATGCGCTTCGACAAGGGCTACATCTCCGGTTACTTCGTGACCGACCCCGAGCGTCAGGAAGCGGTCCTCGAGGATCCGTACCTGCTGCTGGTCGGCTCCAAGGTCTCCACCGTGAAGGACCTGCTCCCGCTGCTGGAGAAGGTCATCCAGGCGGGCAAGCCGCTGCTGATCATCGCCGAGGACGTCGAGGGCGAGGCCCTGTCGACCCTGGTCGTGAACAAGATCCGCGGCACCTTCAAGTCCGTCGCCGTCAAGGCGCCCGGCTTCGGTGACCGCCGCAAGGCGCAGCTCGCCGACATCGCCATCCTGACCGGTGGCGAGGTCGTCAGCGAAGAGGTCGGGCTCTCCCTGGAGACCGCGGGCATCGAGCTCCTCGGCCAGGCCCGCAAGGTCGTCGTGACCAAGGACGAGACCACCATCGTCGAGGGCGCGGGCGACGCCGAGGCGATCAAGGGCCGGGTCGCGCAGATCCGCTCCGAGATCGAGAACTCGGACTCCGACTACGACCGCGAGAAGCTGCAGGAGCGGCTGGCCAAGCTGGCCGGCGGCGTCGCGGTGATCCGCGCGGGCGCGGCCACCGAGGTCGAGCTCAAGGAGCGCAAGCACCGCATCGAGGATGCCGTTCGCAACGCGAAGGCCGCCGTCGAGGAGGGCATCGTCGCCGGTGGCGGCGTGGCCCTGCTGCAGTCCGGCCCCGCGCTGGACGCGCTGTCCCTCACCGGTGACGAGGCCACCGGCGCGAACATCGTCCGCGTCGCGCTCTCGGCTCCGCTGAAGCAGATCGCCTTCAACGCCGGCCTCGAGCCCGGCGTCGTCGCCGAGAAGGTCTCGAACCTTCCCGACGGCCACGGCCTGAACGCCGACACCGGCGAGTACGAGGACCTGCTGGCCGCCGGCGTTGCCGACCCGGTCAAGGTCACCCGCTCGGCGCTGCAGAACGCGGCCTCCATCGCGGCCCTGTTCCTCACCACCGAGGCCGTCGTCGCCGACAAGCCGGAGAAGTCCGCCGCTCCCGCCGGCGACCCGACCGGTGGCATGGGCGGCATGGACTTCTGAGTCCGCCTCTCGCGCTCCGGAAGCCGGTCCCCTCGGGGGCCGGCTTCCGGCGTTTCTACCCGCCGAGCACGAAGGCGACCAGGAAGCCCGCGGCGGTGGCGAGCCCGACCCACCAGCCGCCCTCGCGGTACGCCTCCGGCATGAGGGAGTCGGCGAGCACGGCGAGGGTGGCGCCGCCCGCGAAGGCCTGGACGGTGCTGATGCTGGTGGCGGAGAGGTTGTCGGAGAGCAGGTCGCCGACGACGGTGACCGCGACCAGGACGATGCCGGTCGCGGTCCAGAGCAGGAGGGCGCGGCGCGGCGGGAAGTTCTTGTCCCGGCGCAGCAGGGCGGAGCCGCTGATCGCCTCCGGCACGTTGCCGACCGCGATGGCGACGAGCAGCACCAGCCCGCCCGACTCGGTCAGCGTGACGCCGAGCGCGGTGTTCTCCGGGATCCCGTCCAGCACGGTGCCGAGCATGAGCGCCCAGCCGACGGCGCTCGCCCCGAGCCGCGTCTCCAGCAGGTGGTTGGCGCCGACGTAGAGCCCGGCCCCGGCGAAGAGCGCGAGCCCGGCGACGGTGACCCCGGCCTGGGCGAAAGCGGGGCCGAAGAGTTCCTCGGAGACCGCGGCGATCATGGTCCCCGCGCCGAACGCCATGAGCGTCGCGAGTACCTGTTTCGGCAGCGACCAGCGCAGCCCGACGAATGCGCCGAGCACCAACGGCACGGCGGTGCCGAGGCCGAAGAGCAGTGCGGTTCCCATGCGCTCAGCCTAGGCAGCCGGACCTATTTCGCCGGGCTCCCATTCGAGCCCGGCGAACGCTCTTCGGACATTCCCGCGCTTGCTTCCGAAAAAAATCTAAGAAACTCCGTCAAAATCCGCCCCGGAATTCCGGCGCGGTGCGTAACCTCTGATCGGCAAACGCCTGGTACCCACGCTGTTCGGGAGGCACATGGATTAGCCGTCGCACTGCCAACTTCCGGCTAACGCGCGGTTCGCCGGAGGTTCGGGCGAAGGGCCTGATCCATGACGAGGGGATCGGGCCCTTCTGTATTGTCTGCGGCGATGTCACAGGATGCGAATACGGGGCGTATGTATGCCGGGCAGCCCGTCGAGGACCGGCAACGTCAACGGCGTGCGCGTTTTCTGGAATCGGGCCTGACGGTATTCGCCAGGGACGGGTACGCCAACAGTTCGGTCGGGGCGATCTGTAAGGACGCCGGGCTCTCCTCGCGGCAGTTCTACGAGGAGTTCAGCGGCCGCGAGTCGCTGCTGCTCGAACTCTATGAACACATCGATCGCGAGTGCAGGGACGCGGTCACGAAAGCGCTTGCGGTGACCGGGGATGCGAGCGCGCTGGTCCGCATCGACGCCGCCACCCGCGCCTACATCGAGTCGGTCGGCACCGATCCGCGCCGGGCGCGGGTGGCGCTGGTCGAGGTGGTCGGCGCCGGGCCGAAGGTGGAGAAGTTCCGGCTGGAGCTGCGCCGGGTCTGGGGCGCGATGCTCGCCGAGGCGGTGGAGGCGGCCGCGGGCCACGGCGAGGTCCCGTCCGGGGACTACGACATGCGGGTGCTCGCGGTGATCGGCGCGGTGAACTACGTGGTCGACGCCTGGAGCGGCGCCGACCCGCGCCCCCCGCTGGACGACGTCATCGCGGTGCTGAGCCGGGTGATCCTGGGGGCGGTGCGGGCCTGACGCGCGGTAGCGTGCGCGTATGGAGACCGTTCCGATCCAGATGCCGGACGGCTCGACCGTCCCGGTGCGGCTGCTCGGCGCCGCGGGCGCGCACCGGCACCCGGTGACGCCGGATGCCCCGCGCCCGGCCGTGGTGATCGTGCCCGGCCTCGGCGTGCCCGGCGGCTACTACGAATCCGTCGCCCGCGACCTCGCCGCGCGCGGATTCGACACCGCCATCGGCGAATTGCGCGGCAATGGCGACAGCAGCCCCGAACCGGACGCGGACAGCGCCTACGGCTACCACGAACTGGTCTCGGTCGATTTCCCCGCGATCTTCCAGGTGGTCCGCAACCGCTTCCCGCAGAGCACCCCGTACCTGCTCGGGCACAGCATCGGCGGCCAGCTCTCGGTGCTCTACGCGGCCCGGATCAGGGGCAGGCTCGGCGGGCTGATCCTGGTCGCCTCCGGCACCCCGTACCACCGCGGCTTCCGCGGCCTCTCCGGCCCCGGAATGCTGCTCGGCACAGCGGCGGTCGCGCTCACCGCAGGCATCGCCGGGTACTGGCCGGGCGACCGGATCGGCGGCCTGGCCGGGTTCGGCAGGCAGTCGAAGGTGCTGATCTCGGACTGGGCCCGGCTCGCCCGCACCGGCCGCTTCGTGCCGATGGGCGCGGACATCGACTACGAGGAGCGGATCGGCAGGCTGAAGCTGCCGGTCCTCTCGATCACCATGACCGGCGACGAGATCGCCCCCGCCTCCTCGGCCGCGCACCTGGTGCGCAAGCTGCCCGCGGCCGAGGTGACCACCTGGACCCAGCCGGAGCGGCTCGGTCACAACGGCTGGATCCGGGAGTGCGGCAGCACCGTCGACCGGGTCGAGAAGTGGCTGCGCGACCGCTGATTCAGCCGCGCCCCGGACTCCCGCCGTCGCGCAGCATGGAGCCGAAGAACTCGTACATGAGCGCGGTCTGGAACGCCGACTGCTTGTTGTCGGCCGCGCCGCCGTGCCCGCCCTCGATGTTCTCGTGGTACCAGACCGGGTGGCCCTGCTCCGCCAGCAGCGCCGCCATCTTGCGCGCGTGCCCCGGGTGCACCCGGTCGTCCCTGGTGGAGGAGGTGAGCAGGATCGGCGGGTAGGCGCGGTCGGGGTCGGTGTTCTGGTAGGGCGAGTAGCGGCTCAGGTACTCCCACTCCTCCGGCTTGTCCGGGTCGCCGTACTCGGCCACCCAGGAGGCGCCGGCCAGCAGCAGGTGGTAGCGCCGCATGTCGAGCAGCGGCACCCGGCAGACGATGGCGCCGAACAGCTCCGGGTAGCGGGTGAGCATGACGCCCATCAGCAGCCCGCCGTTGCTGCCGCCCACCGCGCCGAGCTGGTCGGCGGTGGTGATGCCGCGGGCGACCAGGTCCCTGGCGATAGCGGCGAAATCCTCGTACACCCTGTGCCGGTTCGCCTTCAGGACCGAGGTGTGCCACTCCGGCCCGTACTCGCCGCCGCCGCGGATATTGGTGACCACCCAGGTGCCGCCCTGCTCCAGCCAGCCCATGCCCGCGGTGGCGGCGTAGGCGGGGGTGTAGGAGGACTCGAAGCCGCCGTACCCGTACATCACGGCCGGGCCGGGGGTGCCGCGCCGGTCGCGGTGCCTGACCACGAAGTAGGGCACCGCGGTCCCGTCGTCCGAGGTGGCGAAGAACTGCTCGGTCTCGATGCCGGTGGCGTCGTAGAACGCGGGCTCCCTGGCCAGCTCCACCGTCTCGCCGCCGACCGAGCTCGCCAGCAGCGTCGGCGGGGTGGTGAAGCCGCTGGTGGTGAGCATGAACTCGTCACCGGACTCCAGCGGGTCCAGGTTCGAGATGCCGGTGGTCGACATGGGCGGGGTGTCCGCGAGCGACCTGCGCTGCCAGCCGTCCGGGCCCGGCGTGAGCACGTGCAGTTCGGTGCGCACGTCGCGCAGCGTCACCAGCAGCAGATGGTTCTCGGTCCAGCCGACGCCGTACAGGGCGGTGTGCGGGTCGGGGGCGAAGAGCACCTCGAACTCGCGGCCGCCGTCGAGGAACGCGGCGAGCTCGGCGACCAGCAGCGCACCGGCCGGGAACTCGGTCCGCGCGGGCCGCCACGCCGACTTGAGCCGGACCAGCAGCCGGTCCCGGTACCAGGAGACGTCGGCGTCGGTGGGGACATCGATCCGGGTGCGGGTGCCGTCCGGGGCGAGCAGCGACACCTCCTCGTTGTAGAAGTCGGTGGCCCTGGCGATGTAGTGCCGCTCGAAGCCGGGGGTGCGGTCGTACCCGGCCGAGACCGAGACGTCCGCGGGCTCGCCCTCGAACACGGTGACCGCCTCGGCCAGCGGCGTGCCGCGGTGCCAGCGCTTCGCGATCCGCGGGTAGCCGGAGTCGGTGAGCGAGCCGGGGCCGAAGTCGGTGCCGACGTAGACGGTGTCCCGGTCGATCCAGCTCAGCCGCGACTTCGCCTCCGGCAGGAAGAAGCCGCCTTCAGCGGGCTCGACGAAGCGCCTGGTCTCCAGGTCGAACTCGCGCACCACCTTGGCGTCCGCGCCGCCGCGGGAGACGCTGATCAGCGCGCGGCTCTGCTCCGGGCGGAGCACGACCGCGCCCGCCCACACCCAGTTCTCGTCCTCGGCGGCGGCGACCGCGTCCAGGTCGATCAGCACGTCCCAGTCCGGCGAACCGCCCGCGTACTCGTCGAAGGTGGTGCGCCGCCAGAGCCCGCGCGGGTGCCCGGCATCGCGCCAGTAGTTGTACAGCCACTGGCCGCGCCGGTTCGGGAAGGCGATCTTGGTGTCGGTGTCCAGCATGTCGAGGATCCGGCGCTGCAGCCCGTGGAACCGGTCCGACGACGCGAAACGCTCGACCGTGACCTCGTTGCGGGCGCGCGCCCAGTCCAGCACCGCCTCGTCGGTGACCTCCTCCAGCCACAGGTGGGGGTCGCTTGCACTGGGGTCAACGCTGCCGGTCATCCCCATATTGTGGCGGACGCGCCGGAGCGCGGCCCGGCGGCGCGGCGTTCGCTCCCGGGTGGCTGGGCCGGACCGCGCATACAGGACTACGCTCGATGCCGTGACTTCCCACTACGATGTCGTCGTTCTCGGCGCTGGTCCCGGCGGTTACGTCGCCGCGATCCGCGCCGCTCAACTCGGCTTGCGAACAGCGATCGTCGAGCAGAAATACTGGGGCGGTGTGTGCCTGAACGTGGGCTGCATCCCGTCGAAGGCGCTGCTGCGCAACGCCGAACTCGCCCACATCTTCACCAAGGAAGCCAAGACCTTCGGCATCTCGGGGGACGTCTCGTTCGACTTCGGCGCGGCGTACGACCGCAGCCGGAAGGTCGCGGACGGCCGGGTCAAGGGCGTCCACTTCCTGATGAAGAAGAACAAGATCGACGAGTTCGACGGGAAGGGCACCTTCACCGACGCGAACACGATCTCGGTGGAGCTGTCCAAGGGCGGCACCGAGACGGTCACGTTCGACAATGCCATCATCTCCACCGGCACCAACACCAAGCTGCTGCCCGGCACCTCGCTGAGCGAGAACGTGGTCACCTACGAGGAGCAGATCCTCACCCGTGACCTGCCCGGCTCGATCCTCATCGTCGGCGCGGGCGCCATCGGCATGGAGTTCGGCTACGTCCTCAAGAACTACGGCGTCGACGTGCGCATCGTCGAGTTCCTCGACCGCGCGCTGCCGAACGAGGACGCCGACGTCTCCAAGGAGATCACCAAGGCGTACAAGAAGCTCGGCATCACCATCAGCACCGGTGCCGCCGTGCAGTCCATCGACGACGACGGCGCCAAGGTCACCGTCGCGATCAAGGACAACAAGAGCGGCTCGGTGGAGACCGTCACCGTGGACAAGGTGCTGCAGGCCGTCGGCTTCGCGCCCCGGGTCGATGGCTACGGCCTGGAGAACACCGGCGTCGAGCTGACCGAGCGCGGCGCCATCGCCATCGACGACCACATGCGCACCAACGTGCCGCACATCTACGCCATCGGCGACGTCACCGCCAAGCTGCAGCTCGCGCACGTCGCGGAGGCGCAGGGCGTGGTCGCCGCCGAGACCATCGCAGGCGCGCCCACCGTGCCGCTCGGCGACTACCGCATGATGCCGCGCGCCACCTTCTGCCAGCCGCAGGTCGCCAGCTTCGGGCTGACCGAGGCGCAGGCCCGCGACGAGGGGTACGACGTGCAGGTCGCCACCTTCCCGCTCACCGCGAACGGCAAGGCGCACGGCCTCGGCGACCCGACCGGCTTCGTCAAGCTGATCTCGGACAAGAAGTACGGCGAGCTCATCGGCGGCCACCTCATCGGGCACGATGTCTCCGAGCTGCTGCCCGAGCTCACCCTCGCGCAGAAGTGGGACCTCACGGTCAACGAGCTCACCCGCAACGTGCACACCCATCCGACGCTCAGTGAGGCGCTGCAGGAGGCGTTCCACGGGCTCGCCGGGCACATGATCAACTTCTGACCCCCGCCTTTCCCGACGCCCCGGCTTTCGCGGCCGGGGCGTCGCTGTTTGGATGGGCGGGTGCGGTGGATCGCCTCGAAGGTGGTCGCGCTGACCCTGGACGATGGGCCGAGCGAGCGCGCCCCCGGGCGCCGTGCGCGACGAGGTCGAGCGCACCGACGTCGCCATCCGCGCCGCCGGGTACACCGGCGAGATCACCTTCCGGCCGCCCTACGGGAAGAAGTTCCTCGCGCTGCCGCGGTACCTGGCCGAGCACGGGCGGACCACGGTGATGTGGGACGTGGAGCCGGAATCGTCCGCGGCCGCCGATATCGCCGCCGTACGGGACCGGCGAGGCGCTGGCCGCGCTGCCGCGGATCGTCGGGGAGTTGCGCGGACAGGGGTATCGGTTCGTCCGGGTGTCGGAGCTGCGCTGATATTGGATCTCGGGGCGTATTACGAACGTGATACGCTGTTCCGTGTTCGAGTTGATGTGGACAGAGAGCTCGGAGGCGCACATAGCTCGACATGACGTGGCGCCCGAGGAGGTGGACGAGGCTACGGAGGTGCCGTTCCACACGTTCCCGGGTCGGGACGGAACCACCATCCTGCTCGGGCGCAGCTATGCGGGGCGCTTCCTGACGGTGGTCCTCGCGGAGGCCGCGGACGGCCGTCACTTCGTCTGCACCGCTCGGGAGATGACACAGGCCGAGAAGCGGGAGTACCGGAAGAAAGTTCGAAGGTCATGAGTTCTGAGCAGCGCACTCGCATGGAAGAAGCAGCCGACTACTACGACTCGCACGATGTCGCGGCGGATATCGCGGCGGCGACCCTGACCGCGCACGAGCCGAGCGAATCGTCGCCGATGGCCGGCTACAGCCTGCGGCTGCCGAAGTCCACGCTGCGTGCCGCGCGTTCGCTCGCGCAGGAGCGCGGGGTGTCCACCGGTGCGTGGTTGCGCGCGGTGATCGAGCAGGCTGTCGCGGCGCATCGGCGACCGGGGGCGGCGGAGACGGTCGCGCTGCAGAATCTGATCGACGTGTACCTGTCCCCGGCGTACCCACGCGGCGGCGCCGGGTCCGACGAGGCGCCGGACCAGCGGGAGCAGGTGCGCGTCGACGTGGCGGCCGTACTGGAACCGGTCATGGCGCTGCTCGAGCCGATCGCCGCCGTGCTGCGGGAGGTCGAGTCGAATCGAGGCGGGGGCGCGGCCGCGAACCGGCCGCCGGGGGCGCGGGTGGTCAGGCACCCGCGCACCGCACTCGGCAATGCTCCCAACCGACGCCTGGCGAGCACCCGCCGCAAGCGCGGCTGACCCCTCAGCGCAGCAACCCGTACGCCCGGGTCGGGGTGAGGGTGAGGAGGACGCGGCGGTCGGCGACCATGACCCGGCGGTACTCGTCCCAGTCCGGGTGCTCGCCGGAGCCGGCCCGGTAATAGGCGACGAGGGCGTCGACGGCCGGGTCGCCGGGGTCGGTGGCGACGTCGGTCAGCTCGGCGTCCGCTTCGAGCACGGCATAGGAGCCGAAGGAGTCGTCGGTGACGTGCAGCGCGGCCCAGGGCTGCCTGCGCAGGTTGGGGTACTTGGCCCGGTCGGCGGTGATGGAGATGCGGATCTTCCCGTCGGCACCGGTCACGTGCAGGACGTTGGAGAGCTGCGGGCGGCCGTCCCGGCGCAGCGTGGTGAGCACCGAGCGGGTGGTGCTGCGGGCGAATTCGAGGGCGCGGTCGAGTTCCATGGCAGGAACAACCGCGGCGGGGCGCAGGTCAATCCCGGTCGTAGGCATCCTGTGCCGCGCGCACCCGCGGCATGTTCAGCTCGACCAGTTTCACCAGCGCCTCCAGCTGGTCGGCGATCTCGGCGCCGAGCTCGGTGAGGGTGTACTCGACCCGCGGCGGGATGGCCTCCAGCACCTCGCGGTGCACCATGCCGTCGCGCTCCAGCGCCCGGAGGGTCTGGGCGAGCATCCGCTCGCTGACCCCGTCCACCCGGCGGCGCAGCGCGCTGAACCGGTACGGCCCCGCGCGCAGCGCGACGAGCGCGAGGATGCCCCAGCGGCCCGCCAGGTTCTGCAGCACCGGGCGAGAGGTGCAGTTGCGGGCGAAGACATCCGACTCCAGCTGCGGGTCGTGCTCCGATTCCATCCCTCGACGATACCGGGGAATGAATAGTGCTTACGAAAAGTTAGTGCTGTGGAACAGTCCGAACCGCAGGAGGAAACCCATGACCGTCGCCGTCACCGGAGCAAGCGGCCAGCTCGGCCGGCTCGTCGTCGAGGCACTGGCGCGCAAGGGCGCCGCGCCGATCGCGATCGCCCGCACCCCGGAGAAGATCGCCGACCTCGCCGAGCGCGGCATCGAGGTGCGCCGGGCGGCGTACGACGACCCGGACCAGCTCGATGCCGCGCTCGCAGGCGTAACCCGGCTGCTGCTGGTCTCCGGCAACGAGTTCGGGCAGCGGGTCGCGCAGCACACCACCGTGCTGCGCGCCGCCGAGCGAGCCGGCGTCGAGCTGCTCGCCTACACGAGCATCCCGGACGCCGACACCACCCCGCTGATCCTGGCGAACGAGCACCGCGCCACCGAGGAGATCCTGCGCGCGGGTGCGGTCCCGCTCGTCCTGCTCCGCAACGGCTGGTACTGGGAGAACTACCTCGGCAGCCTGCAGCAGGCCAGGGCGACCGGCGCGTTCTCTGGCGCCGCGGCGGGCGGCCGGATCGCCGGCGCGGCCAGGGCCGACTACGCCGAGGCTGCCGCCGCCGTCCTGACCGCCGACGACCAGGGCGGCCGGGTCTACGAGCTCGGCGGCGATCAGCCGCTCTCGCACGCCGAGCTCGCCGACGCCATGGCCGCCGCGCTCGGCACCCCGGTGCGGTACGAGAACCTGGGCCGCGCTGGCTACACCGCCGCGCTCATCGACTCCGGGCTCCCCGCCCCGATGGCCGAGGTGTTCGCCGACTCCGACGCCGGTATCGAGGCGGGCGCGCTCGACGTCACCTCCGGTGACCTGGTGAAGCTCATCGGCCGTCCGGCTGTCACCGCCGAGTCGGTATTCCGCGCCGCGCTCTGACTCAGTGCTCCGGCCCGGTGCCTTCCGGGCCGGAGACCCACTGCACCAGCTGCAGCACGATGCCGTTCGGGTCCGTGAACTGGAAGTAGCGCTCGCCCCACTCCTCGGTCTCGATGGGGGTCTCGATCGGCGCGCCCGCCGCGCGCAGCCGGGCGTACTCGGCGTCGATGTCGTCCACCACGAACGCCACCAGCAACCCCTCGCCCGCGCTGCCCGCGATCCTGGCCGGTTTGAAACTGCCCAGCCCGGTCTTCAGGAAGACCAGGTCGAAACCCGCGTCCGCCCTGCTCAGCGCGATGTAGCCGTCGGCCGAGTTGTGCTCGGTGAAGCCGAGGTGCCTGATGGCGAAGTCGGCCGAGGCGCGCGGGTCGGGGACATTGAGCGAAACGCACGAAGCGGTGATGTGCACGAGACCTCCCATAAACTCTGTACTAAGTACTCTATACGTTGTACATGTAAGATCGGCGGATGGCAAGCGAGAAGAACGATCCGGCGCGCACGCTGGAGCTGCTCTGGCGCGAGCCGGGTGCGCGCCCGCGCGGCCGCGGCCCCAGGCAGCGCCGCAGCGTGGACGAGGTGGTGGCGGCGGCCGTCGCGCTGGCCGACGCGGACGGGCTCGGCGCGCTCACCATGCGCGCGGTGGCCGACCGGCTCGGCCTCACCCCGATGGCCACCTACACCTACGTGCCGGGCAAGGCGGAGCTGCTCGACCTCATGCTGGACAGCGTCTACGCCGCGATGGACCGCACCGACCCGGCCGGACTGCCCTGGCGCGCCCGGGTGCGCGCGGTCGCCGCAGGCAATCGCGCGCTGCTCGCCCGGCACCCCTGGGTGGCCGATCTCCCCGCCACCCGCCCGCCGCTCGGCCCCGGCCAGCTGGCCAAGTACGAGCACGAGCTCGCCGCCTTCGACGGCCTCGGCCTGGACGACGTCACCATGGACGCCGCGCTCACCCACCTGCTCGGCTTCGTCACCGCCGCCGCGCGGATCGGCATCGACCTGGCCCGCAATGCCGCCGCGACCGGCATGGACGACGCGCGGTGGTGGGCTCGGGTCGGCCCGGTGCTGGAACGGGTCATCGACCCGGCCCGCTACCCCCTCGCCACCCGCGTCGGCGCCGCAGCAGGCCAGGCGCACGACGCCGCCTACAGCGCCGAACACGCCTACGAGTTCGGCCTGAACCGCGTACTGGCCGGATTCGCCGACCTCATCGAGCCCTGACGGTTCGCGCCGCGAACCCCGCCCGGCGACACCCGGCAACTAAACTCACCCCCTATGAGCACCCCGCGGATCGCCCCCGGACGGCTGAGCGAACTCGGTCCGATCAACTGGCTCGTCTGGCAGGCGCTCTCCCGCGCCGCCGGGACCAGGGACGCGCAGCTGTTCAGCACGCTCGGCCGCACCCGCGGGCTGTTCCGCGGCTGGCTGCACTACTCCGGCAAGCTCATGCCGGGCGGGCGGCTGCCGCGGCACGAGGCCGAGCTGGTGATCCTGCGGGTGGCCCAATTGCGGGACTGCGACTACGAATACGACCACCACCTGCGGCTCGGCCGCCGGGCCGGGGTGACCCCTGAGATCGCGGAGCGGCTGCGCACCGGGCCGGGCGCCGACGGCTGGTCGGAGAAGCACCGCGCCCTGCTCGCCGCGGTGGACCAACTGGTCGCCGAGCGCGACCTGGACGACGCCACCTGGCAGGCGCTTGCCGCGCACTACGGCGAGCGCGAGCTCATCGAAATCGTCCTGCTGGTCAATCAATACGACGGTTTGGCCGCAACCATCACGACCCTCCGCATTCGGCGCGATACTTTGCCTGCACTGAAAAACTAGATCGTCGGGGGGACAACCTCATGCTGGTGCGGGTACGGCCCGGGGCGGAACTCTCCGGCGCCGAGCGGGAATTCGCGGAATGTCTCGGGGCCCTGCCGTCCACCGGGCTCGCGCTGCTCGACGTGCCGATCGGGGAGAGCGGTGGCGCCAGGCGGGTCGGGGCGGTGCTCTTCACCCCGACCGGGCTGACCGTGCTCGAGGTCTTCGGCTTCCGGCGCAGGCAGAGCGGCATCCTCACGGCCGTTCCCGGAAAGCCGTGGCTGATCAGCGATTCCCCGCTCGACCTGGAGCAGCAGGGCTCGGGCGACCTCGCGGACCGGGTGGAGCAGAGCGCCTACGCGGTGCGCGCGGCGCTGGAGCGCGGGCTGCGCGACCCCGGCCACGTCTGCGGGGCGGCGGTGCTCGTCCCGTTCCGCGGGGTGGTGGTGCGCCCGGCCCGCACCACGCTGCGGCCGGGGCTGGACGTGGTGGTCGGCAATGCCGCCGACACCACCGAACTCCGCATCTACCTGGAGAACTTCGCGAAGGGGCCGCGCACCTGGACCGCCGACGGGGTGCTCGGCGCCTGCCGGGAACTCGGCGCGGGGGAGGCGGTGCCGCCGCGCGCCGAGCTGCTCGCCGCCGGCTTCGACCAGTCGCCGGAGCAGCAGCGGCCGTCGGTGATCCCGCCGCCGGTGGTGCCCCGGGTCGCGCCGACCCCGCGCGAACCGCACCGGCACCACCGCAGCACCACCTGGGCCATCATCCTGGCGGCGCTGCTCGGGCTCTTCGTGGTCTTCGGGGTGGTCGCGACCGCGCTGATCCACGACGACGGCGACACCGGGGAGCCGGTCGCGCCCAGCGCCACCAGCACCCCGCCGCCCGCTTCCAGCACGCGGCCGCCGGCCTGCTTCCCACTGCAACCCGACTGCTGAGCGGTCAATCTCGCACTGCGCGCGCCAGTTTCGTGTATTCCATGGCCTGTTCGGCGCGGAGCCGGACGTGCGCGCGCGAGGTGTCGATGTGGGTGGTGAGCGCGCGCAGTGCCGCATCCAGGTCGCCGGCGAGCAGGTGCTCGGCGACCGTGATGTGCTCGGCGGTCATCACCGCGATCCGCTCGGGGTTCGGCAGGTCCATGGTGCGCACCGGGCGCACCCGCTCGTACACGGTGTGCAGCGCATCGGCCAGCGCCGGGTTCCCCGCGGCGCGCAGCAGCGTCAGGTGGAATCGCTCGTCCGCGGCGACGAGCGCAGGGCCCGGCTCCGGCGGATCGTCGCGCAGCAACTGCCACACCGCGAGTTCGGCCCGTACCTCCGTGAGGTCGTGCCGGGGAAGAGTCGCCGAGGTTTCGCCCGCATCCAGCGGTGCGTCGGTCCTGGACGCGCCGGCGGCCCTGCCCTCGGCAGCGGCAATTACCCCGGCGGGGCCGGGCAGCGCCCGCTGCAATCCCCGCGCCTCGAGCACGATGCGCAGCTCGTACAGGTTGTCCAGCTCGTCCAACCGGGGCCGGAACGGGTACAGCCCGTCGGCATGCCGCTGCACCAGCCCGTCGGCGAGCAGCCGGGCCAGCGCCTCCCGCACGGGGGTGCGGGAGACGCCGTACCCGGCGGCCAGCCGCTCCTCGCGGAGCCGCTCGGTGGCGGGCAGCGCGCCGCCCGCGAGGTCACGCCGCAGTGCGTCGTAGACCTGCTCGCGCAGCGGAATCCGCGCCATGGCAGGCGCTCAGATCGCCATGGCGGAGCGGACCGCGGTCTCCGCGCCTGCCCCACCCTCCCCGCTGGAGCTGATCCGGCCGGACTGCAACACGTAGTAGTGCTGCGCCGCCTGCAACGCGAAGCCGATGTGCTGCTCGACCAGCAGCACGCTCAGCCCGCCGCGCCCGGTCAGCTCGATGATGGTGCGTTCGATCTCGGCCACCACCGAGGGCTGGATGCCCTCGGTCGGCTCGTCCAGGATGAGCAGCTTCGGCTCGGTGATCAGCGCCCGCGCGATGGCGAGCTGCTGGCGCTGGCCGCCGGAGAGCAACCCGGCCTTGCGCGGTAGTAGTTCGCGCAGCGCGGGGAAGAGGTCGAGCGCCTCGTCGATCAGCGCCTTGCCGCGCTTGCGGCCGTCCGCCACCACCTGCAGGTTCTCCATGGTGCTGAGCTGGCCGAAGCTCTGCTGCCCCTGCGGCACGTAGGCGATGCCGCGGCGCACCCGCTTGGAGGGGGCGAGCTTGGTGATGGTCTCGCCGTCGAAGGCGATCCGCCCGGATTTCACCCCGATCAGCCCGACCGCGGTGCGCAGCAGGGTGGTCTTGCCCGCGCCGTTGTGGCCCATCACCGCGACGACGCTGTCGTCGGGGACGGTCAGCGTGGCGCCGTGGATCACCTCGGTGCGGCCGTAGCCGGAGCGCACGTCATCGAGCTCGAGCATCGTCGGTCTCCTCTTCGGCGGCGATAGTGGTGACATCGCTCAGATCGGCTCCGGTGCTGTCGATCTCGGCGGCCGTGCCGAGGTACACCTCCTGCACCTTCGGGTCGGCCTGCACCTGCTCGACGCTGCCCTCGCTGAGCAGCTTGCCGCCGGCCAGCACCGTCACCGAGTTGGCGAAGGCACGCATGAAGTCCATGTCGTGCTCGACCACGACGACGACCCGCTCGCCGCCGATCCGGCGCAGCAGGTTCCCGGTCTCCTCGCGCTCCTCGGCGCTCATGCCCGCGACCGGCTCGTCCAGCAGCAGCACGGTGGCGTTCTGCACCAGCAGCATGCCGATCTCCAGCCACTGCTTCTGGCCGTGCGCGAGCACCCCGGCGGGCTTGTCCCGCAGCGCGGTGAGGCCGGTGGTCTCCAGCGCCTCCTCGATGGCGGGCAGCACCCCCTTGCGGGTGCGCAGCAGGGTCAGCGCCGAGCGGCCCGCGCCCGCCGCGATGTCCAGGTTCTGCAGGACGGTGAGCTGCTCGAACACGCTCGCCGTCTGGAAGGTCCGCCCGATCCCGGCGCGCGCGATCTGGTGCACCTTCTTGCCGAGCAGCTCGACCCCGGTCTTCTGCACCGACCCGGTGCCGGGCACGAGGCCGGTGATGGCGTCGATCAGGGTGGTCTTGCCCGCGCCGTTCGGGCCGATCAGGAAGCGCAGGTCGCCCTGCAGCACGGTCAGATCCACCTCGGTGACGGCCTTGAAGCCGTCGAAGCTCACCGAGAGGCCGCGCACCTCCAGGTACTCGGCGGACATCCCCGCCTTGGCCGGTGCACTCATGGCGCCGCCACCTTCTCTCGTTCGGGGGCCGCGGGCTCCGGCTCCGGCTTGCGCCGGAACCGTCCGAAGTCGACGCGGCCCTTGAGCATCGGCCAGATTCCGGCCAGCCCGGCCGGGATGAAGCCGACCACCACGATGAACAGCACGCCCTGCAGGTAGGTCCAGCCGGACGGGAACTGCTCGGAGAGCGAGGTCTGCGCCCAGGCGACGCCGATCGCGCCGAGCACCGGCCCGAGCAGCGTGGTGCGGCCGCCGATCGCGACCCCGATCAGGAAGGCGATGGAGGGGACGACGCCGATGTCGGCGGGCGAGATGATCCCGACGATCGGCGTGAACAGCGCCCCCGCGATCCCGGCGAAGAACGCCGCCACCACGTACGCCACGATCTTGATATTGGCCGGGTCGTAGCCGAGGAAGCGAACCCGCTCCTCCTGGTCGCGCACCGCGACGAGCAGCTCGCCGTAGCGGCTGCGCATGAGCTGGCGCACGATCGCCACCACCACGAGCAGCGTGCCCGCGGCAATGAAGAACAGCATCTGCCGGTTCGCCGGGTCGGAGAGCTTGAAGCCGAAGAAGGCGCGGAAGTCCGACAGCCCGGTGAAGCCGCCGAGCGCCTGCTGCCCGGTGAGCAGGATCGCCAGCGCGGCCGCCAGCGCCTGGCTCAGGATCGCGAAGTACGCGCCCTTCACCCGGCGCTTGAACACCCCGTACCCGAGCACCGCCGCGACCAGCGCGGGGATCACGAGAATGCCGAGCAGCGCGACCGGAGCCGAGGCGAACGGCACCCAGAGCGCGGGCAGCTCCCTGATCCCGGAGATGTCCATGAACTCGGGCACGTCGTTGCCGAGCCGCTCGGCATCGGCCAGCTGCAGGTGCATGGCCATGATGTAGGCGCCGATCCCGAAGAACACGCCCTGGCCGAGGGTGAGCATGCCGCCCCGGCCCCAGGCCAGCCCGATCCCGGCCGCCACGATGGCGAAGCAGAGGAACTTGGCGAGCAGGTTCAGCCGGAAGTCGCTGAGCACGGCCGGGGCCACCGCGAAGAGCAGCACGGCGGCCACCGCGAAGCCGGCCAGCGTGGTGACCCTGGAGTTCGCGCGCCACCGTTGGATGAGCGTGGTCATGCCAGACTCCTTGTCCGGACGGTGAAGAGCCCCTGCGGCCGGACCTGCAGGAAGATCACGATGATCACGAAGACGATCACCTTGGCGATCGAGGCCGTTGTGGAGTACTCGATGAACGAATTGAGCAGCCCGAGCGCGAACGCGGCGATCACCGTCCCCTTGATCTGCCCGAGCCCGCCGATCACGACCACCAGGAAGGCGTCGATCAGGTAGCTCTGCCCGATGGTCGGGCTGGTCGAGCCGATCAGGGTGAGCGCGACGCCGGCCACGCCGGCCAGCCCGGAGCCGATGAAGAAGGTGCTGATATCGGTGAACCGGCTGGAGACGCCGCTGGTCTCGGCCAGGCTGCGGTTCTGCACGACGGCCCGGATCCGCCTGCCGAGCGGGGTGGTCTTCAGCGCGACGGCCAGCGCCGTCACCGCGAGGATCGCCAGCACCAGGATGAAGATGCGGGTCTTCGGCACCACCGCGCCGAGAATGGTGACGCCGCCGCTGAGGAACTCCGGCACCAGCACGTTCTTGGCCGGGGCGCCGAAGATGTCGCGGGCCAGCTGCTGCAGCACGAGCCCGACGCCGAAGGTCACCAGCAGGGTGTCCAGCGGCCGGTCGTACATCCAGCGGATGAGCCCCATCTCCAGCGCGGCGCCGAGCAGGCCGCCGACCAGGAAGCCGATCACCAGCGAGATGAGCAGCGAGACGCCTGCCGAGGAGACCACCGTCTGCACGACGTAGGTGGTGTAGCAGCCGGCCATGATGAACTCGCCGTGCGCCATGTTGATGACGCCCATCTGTCCGAAGGTCAGCGAGAGGCCGAGCGCGGCGAGCAGGAGAATCGATCCGAGGCTCAGCCCGGTGAAGAGCTGGCCGATCATGACGTCCATCGAGGAGTACCCCCTTCGGGATCGAGCCGGTGCGGGGCGGCAGCGCCGCCCCGCACCGGTGTCGGGGAGTTACTTCAGGCCGTCGGCCCAGGGGTAGGACTCGAGGTACGGGTCCGGCTTGATCGGCGTGCCCGAATCCCAGACCGTGTAGATCAGGCCGTCGGGGCGGATCTCGCCGATCCGGGCGGTCTTGGTGATGTGGTGGTTCTTGCCGTCGATGGTGACCGGCCCCTCGGGCGCCGCGAAGCTGACGCCGTCGGCCGCGCCCTGCACATCGGCGACCGCGAACGAGTTCGCCTTCTCCACCGTGTTCTTCCACAGGAAGACCGAGGCGTACGCCGCCTCCATCGGGTCCGAGGTGGGCTTGTCCGCACCGAAGGCGGCCTTGTACGCGGCCACGAACGCCTTGTTCTCCGGCGAGTCGACGGTCTGGTAGTAGTTCCAGGCGGTCAGCTGGCCCGCGATGTTCTGCGCGCCGATGCCCGCGACCTCCTCCTCGGCGATCGACACCGAGACCACCGGCATGTCGGCGGCCTTGAGCCCGGCGTTGGTGTACTCGCGGAAGAAGGCGACGTTGGAGTCGCCGTTCAGGGTGTTGAAGACGGCGTCCGCGTCTGCGGTGCGCACCTTGTTGACGATGGTGGAGAAGTCGGTGGAGCCGAGCGGGGTGTAGTCCTCACCCTTGATCTCGATCCCGTTCGCCGCCGCGTACGCCTTGATCTCGCGGTTCGCGGTCTGCGGGAAGACGTAGTCCGAGCCGACCAGGTAGAGCGACTTCACGCCCTTCTGCTTCAGGTAGTCGAGCGCCGGGATGATCTGCTGGTTCGTGGTGGCGCCGGTGTAGAAGATGTTCTTGCTGTCCTCCAGCCCCTCGTACTGCACGGGGTAGTAGAGCAGCGAGTTCAGGCTCTCGAACTTGGGCTTCATGGCCTTGCGGCTGGACGAGGTCCAGCCGCCGAAGACCGCGGCCACGCAGTCCGAGCTGATCAGCTTCTCGGCCTTCTCCGCGAAGGTCTTCGGGTCCGAGGCGCCGTCCTCCAGGACGATCTGGATCTGCTTGCCGAGCACGCCGCCGGCCGCGTTGATCTGGTCCACCGCCAGCTTGGTCGAGTTCGCCACGGTGACCTCGGAGATCGCCATGGTGCCGGAGAGCGAGTGCAGCGAGCCGACCTTGATGGTCGGCTGCGACGTGTCGACGCAGGACGCGGCATCCGAGCCGCTTGTCGAGGCGTCGTCCTTGGCGCCGCAGGCGGTCACCAGGAGTCCGGCGAGTGCGATCGCGGCCGGCACCGCGACTGCACGACGCAGTCGTTTCGAACGGGAATCTGACATGGGGGCGAACCCTTCTCCTCATCGAACAAGCCGAATACGCCCACGTCAGGATGTATACAGAGGCCGTATCCGCGATGAACGGTAGGCCGCTTCTGTTGCCGAGGAATATCTGTCGGTGACGAATTCGTTGCCGATGTTTCGCCCGTGTGAAACCTTGCCGAGACCGCGCTGTGACCGGCGGTGAGCGGCGTCCGCCGCCTACGGTTGCGTAGCCCGAAGTCCCTGCGGCAGGCTGCGGAAAATGTCAATCGCGGTTGGGTCAGGAGGAGCGGTGGGCCACTACAGGGCGAATCTGCGGGACATCGAGTTCAACCTGTTCGAGGTGTTCGAACTCGACAAACTGCTCGACACCGGCGCCTACGGCGACCTCGACTCCGAGACCGCGCGGGCCATCCTGGACGAGGTGCGCAGGCTGGCCGAGGGGCCGGTGGCGGAGTCCTTCGCCGCCGCCGACCGCGAGCCGCCCACCTTCGACCCCGCCACCGGCGACGTCTCGGTGCCGGAGCCGCTCGCCCGCTCGGTGCGCGCGGTCTACGACGCCGGGTGGGGCGCGCTCGCGCTGCCAGAGGGCATGGGCGGCACCCCCGCCCCCGCGGTGCTGGCCTGGGCGGTGAACGAGATGATCACCTGCGCCAACTCGTCGGCGGCCTTCTACACCATGGGCGCGGTGATGGCGAAGGTGCTCTACACCGTCGGCACCGAGCAGCAGCAGCACTGGGCGCGCGAGGGCTTCGCGCGCGGCTGGCAGGGCACCATGGTGCTCACCGAGCCGGACGCGGGTTCCGACGTCGGCTCCGGCCGCACCAAGGCGGTCCAGCAGCCGGACGGCACCTGGCACATCGACGGCGTCAAGCGCTTCATCTCCGGCGCCGACCTGGGCGATCTCACCGAGAACATCTTCCACCTGGTGCTCGCCCGCCCCGAGGGCGCGCGGCCGGGCACCAAGGGGCTCTCGCTCTTCTACGTGCCCAAGTTCCACTTCGACCCGGAGACCCTCGAGCTCGGCGCGCGCAACGGCGTCGTCGTCACCGGCCTCGAGCACAAGATGGGGCTCAAGTCCTCGCCCACCTGCGAACTCACCTTCGGCGGCAACGGCGTGCCCGCGGTCGGCTGGCTGGTCGGCGAGGTGCACGACGGCATCGCGCAGATGTTCCAGGTGATCGAGAACGCGCGCATGATGGTCGGCGTCAAGTCCACCGGCACGCTCTCCGCCGGCTACCTGACCGCGCTCGACTACGCCAAGCAGCGCGTGCAGGGCGCCGACCTCACCAAGATGGCGGACAAGGCCGCGCCGCGGGTCACCATCACCCACCACCCGGACGTGCGGCGCAGCCTGGCCATGCAAAAGGCGTACGCCGAGGGGCTGCGCGCGGTCTACCTCTACACGGCGGCGCACCAGAACGAGGACGTTGCGCAGCTGGTCTCCGGCGCCGACGCGGACACCGCCGCCCGGGTGAACGACCTGCTGCTGCCGATCGTCAAGGGCGTCGGCTCCGAGCGCGCCTACCAGTACCTGACCGAATCGCTGCAGACCCTGGGCGGCTCGGGGTACCTGCAGGACTACCCGATCGAGCAGTACATCCGGGACGCCAAGATCGACTCCCTCTACGAGGGAACCACCGCCATCCAGGCCCAGGACTTCTTCTTCCGCAAGATCATCCGGGATCGCGGGGTCGCGCTCGGCCACGTCGCGGGGCAGATCCAGGGCTTCCTCGAGGTGGGGACCGGGCGGCTGGTCCGGGAGCGCGCCCTGCTCGCCACCGCGCTCGCCGACGTACAGGCGATGGCGGGCATCCTGACCGGGTATCTCGGCGCGTCGCAGCAGGACTCGGCCGAGCTGTACAAGATCGGGCTCGGCTCGGTGCGCTTCCTGCTCGCCGTCGGCGACCTGCTCATCGCCTGGCGGCTGCTGGTCCAGGCGGAGGCCGCCGCGGCCGCGCTGGCCACCGAGCCGCCCGCGGCCGACCGGGACTTCTACACCGGCAAGATCGCCGCGGCGCAGTTCTTCGCGCGGAATGTGCTGCCCGGGCTGACCGCCGTCCGCGGGGTGCTCGCCGAGCTGGACAACGACATCATGGAGCTGGACGAAGCCGCCTTCTGACCGCTACTGCAGGACGTACGGCGAGACCGAGCTGCGGTGCTCGCTGATGTCCAGCTTCTTGCCGAGCGGCGGAAAGGCGCGCTGCGGGCAGTTGGCCCGCTCGCACACCCGGCAGCCCGCCCCGATCGGGGTCGGCTGCACCTCGGGCAGGTCGATGCCGTCGGCGTAGACCACCCGGCCCGCGTGCCGCAGCTCGCAGCCGAGGCCGATGGCGAAGGTCTTGCTCGGCTGGCCGTAGCGGGTCGCCCTGCGTTCCACCGTGCGCGCCACCCACAGGTATTTGCGGCCGTCCGGCATCTGCGCGATCTGGGTCATGATCTTGCCCGGGTAGGCGAAGGTCTCGTAGACGTTCCAGAGCGGGCAGGTGCCGCCGCTGGAGGAGAAGTGGAAACCGGTCGCGGACTGCCGCTTCGACATATTGCCCGCCCGGTCCACCCGGACGAAGGAGAACGGGACCCCGCGCAGCTCCGGCCGCTGCAGCGTGGAGAGCCGGTGGCAGACGGTCTCGTAGCTCTGCGTGAAGAAGGCCGAGAGCCGCTCGATGTCGTACCGGAAGTCCTCGGCGACCTCGTGGAAGTGCGTGTACGGCAGCACGATCGCGGCGGCGTAGTAGCTGGCCAGCCCGAGCAGGGCCAGCTTGCGGGCGTCGTCGGAGGCGAAGTTGCCCTCGTCGACCAGCTTCTCCATCAGCTCGCCGCACTCGAAGTAGGCCAGCTCCGCCGCGAGCTTGAAGCTGCGCTGCCCGCCGGAGAGGTGCGGCGCGATCTCCAGCAGCTTCTCCGCCGGGTCGTACCGGTGCAGCACGCCCTCGCCGAGATCGATCCGCTCCGCGATCCGCACCCCGTGGCCGCGCAGCATCCTGGCCACCTCGATGTTCACGTCGGCGCCGTGGAAGCGGATCCGGGTGGTCAGGTCCTCGGCGGCGGTGTCCAGCTCGTGGATGTAGTTCTGCCGCTGGTAGAAGTAGTCGCGCACCTCCTCGTGCGGCTTGCTGATGGCGCCGCTGCCCGAGCCGTCGGAGAACCGGTCCTCGGTGGCCGCGGCCAGCTGGGCGGAGGTGTTGCGGTACCGGTTGTGCATGGCGACGAGGGCGCGGGCCATGCTCGGGTGCGCCGAGACGATGTCCGCGATCTCCTTGGTGTCGGCCTCGATGCCCAGCTCCTGATCCAGCACCACCTCCTGCAGCTCGGCGATGAGGCGCGTGTCGTCCTGCGAGGAGAAGAAGGTGGCGTCGACGCCGAACAGCTCGCTGATCTTGAGCAGCACCGGTACGGTCAGCGGGCGTACATCGTGCTCGATCTGATTGAGGTAGCTCGCCGAGATCTCCAGCTTCTGCGCGAGCGAGACCTGGCTCAGCCCTCGCTCGGTGCGCAGCTGGCGGAGCCGCGCGCCGACGTAGGTTTTAGCCATGCGGCCGAGTCTACGAACTGATTAGCAGTCCGGCCATAACGGAGTTAGCAATGCTGGTCACAGCACCGGGGTTTGCTGTCGGTGCCTGCGGCTAGATTCGAGTACGTGCTGTTCGCCGATGTCGTGCGGGTCTCGGAGAGCGTGCGGGCCACCCGATCACGGAAAACGAAGACCGAAGCGCTCGCCGAGGTGTTGCGCGCCGCCGGGGAAGACGCCGAACTCGCGGCTGTGACCGCGTGGCTCTCCGGTGAGCTGCGCCAGGGCCGGATCGGGACCGGGTGGCGCACGCTGTCCGGGCTGGATGTGGCCCCGGCCGAGGAACCGCGACTCTCCGTGGCCGAGGTCGACGCCGCCTTCACCGAGCTGGCCGGGATCTCCGGCGCCGGCTCGGCGGCCCACCGGAAGGAGCTGCTCACCGAGCTGTTCGGCAGCGCGACCTCCGCCGAGCGCGAGTTCCTGATCCGCCTGCTCACCGGCGAACTGCGCCAGGGCGCGCTCACCGCACTGGTCGCCGAGGCAGTCGCCAAGGCCGAGGGCATCCCGGTGGCCGCGGTGCGCCGCGCGCACATGCTCTGCGGCGAGCTGCCGCTCACCGCCGTCACCGCCCGCCGCGGCGGCGCGGCCGCGCTGGCCGAGTTCCGACTGGAGGTCGGGCGCCCGGTGCAGCCCATGCTCGCCGCGCCCGGCGCCAGCCTGGAGGAGGCGCTCGGCGAGTTCGACGGCGAGGTCGGCCTGGAGCACAAGCTGGACGGCGCCCGGATCCAGGTGCACCGCGACGGCGACGAGGTCAGCGTCTACACCCGCACCCTGCGCGACATCACCGCGAGCGTGCCCGAACTGGTCCGCCTGGTCCGCGCGCTGCCGTGCACCTCGGTGGTGCTGGACGGCGAGACCCTCGCGCTCACCGACGCGGGCCGCCCGCGCCCGTTCCAGGAGACCATGAGCCGCTTCGCCATCCTGGAGCCGGCGGACGGTGCTGCCCGCCCGGTCCCGGCGGGCAGCGACGACCCCGCCGTCCGCCCGGTCGCCTCCACCCGCGAGCTCCTCCTGCACCCCTACTTCTTCGACTGCCTGCACCTGGACGGCCGCGACCTGCTCGACGCCCCGCTCGCCGAGCGCAGGCAGGCGCTGGAGCAGGTCGCCGCCGAGCACTGCATCCCCGCGCTGCTGCGCCCCGACGCCGAGACCGCCGCCGAGTACTTCGACGGCGCGCTCGCCGCCGGGCACGAGGGCGTCATGGTCAAGTCGCTGACCGCGCCGTACGCCGCGGGCAGGCGCGGAAGGGCCTGGCAGAAGATCAAGCCGACGCACACCGTCGACCTGGTGGTCCTCGGCGCCGAGTGGGGGTACGGCAGGCGCACCGGCTACCTCTCCAACCTGCACCTCGGCGCCCGCGACCCGGACGGCGGCGAGCCGATCATGGTCGGCAAGACCTTCAAGGGCCTCACCGACGCCCTGCTGCACTGGCAGACCGCGGAGTTCCCCCGGCACGAGCGCGCCAGGGACGAGCACACCGTGCTGCTGCACCCGGCGCTGGTGGTGGAGATCGCGCTGGACGGGGTGCAGACCAGCACCCGCTACCCCGGCGGCGTCGCGCTGCGTTTCGCCAGGGTGGTGCGGTACCGGCCGGACAAAACGCCCGCCGAGGCGGACACCATCGATGCGATCAGGGCCCTGCTGCTGTGACCCATTACCCATTCACAACGATGGGCAAACTGGTGGTAAATGCAGGGTGAACCCGCCACACTGTGGAGGTGTCCGTAGAGCTCCTGGTTCTCGTGATCGTCGTGATCACCGCGCTCGCCTTCGACTTCACGAACGGGTTCCACGACACCGCCAATGCGATGGCCACCTCCATCGCGACCGGGGCGCTGCGGCCCCGGGTGGCGGTGGCGCTCTCCGCCGTGTTGAACCTGATCGGCGCCTTCCTCTCGGTGGCGGTGGCCGCGACGGTGGCCAAGGGCATCGTCCGGCTCGATGCCGTCAGCGGGCAGGAACTGCTCGTCATCGTCTTCGCCGGACTCGTCGGCGGCATCCTCTGGAACCTGCTGACCTGGCTTTTCGGGCTCCCATCGAGTTCATCGCACGCGCTGTTCGGTGGGCTCATCGGCGCCACGCTCGCGGCGCTCGGCTGGAGCGGGGTGATCTGGCAGGCCGGGTCGGACGGCGTGCTCGCCAAGATCGTCGTACCCGCGCTGCTCGCGCCGGTGGTGGCAGCGCTGGTCGCCGCGCTCGGCACCCGCGCCGTCTACCGGATCACCAGGGGGGCCGACGCCGATACGGTCCGGACCGGCTTCCGCTGGGGGCAGATCGGCTCCGCCTCGCTGGTCTCGCTGGCGCACGGCACCAACGACGCGCAGAAGACCATGGGCGTGATCTTCCTCGCGCTTGTCGCCAACGGCACACTCACAGCTAACGATGAAATGCCGCTCTGGGTGATGGCGGCCTGCGCCGTCGCCATCGCGGCAGGCACCTACCTGGGGGGCTGGCGAATCATCCGCACACTGGGCAGGGGGCTGGTCGAGATCGACTCCCCGCAGGGGCTGGCGGCCGAGAGCTCCGCCGCCGCCATCATCCTCACCTCCGCGCACTTCGGGCTGCCGCTCTCCACCACGCAGACCGCCACCGGCTCGATCCTCGGCAGCGGGCTCGGCAAGGGCGCCGAGGTGCGCTGGCGGGTCATGGGGCACATGGCGGTGGCCTGGTTGCTCACCCTGCCGATGGCCGGGCTGGTCGGCGCGGTGTGCTGGGCGGTGGCGCACTTCGTCGGCGGGCTGCCCGGGGTGCTCGTGGTCTTCACCGTGCTGATCGCGCTCGCCACGCTCATGTACCTGCGCTCCCGGCGCGCGCCGGTCACCGATGCCAATGTCAACGAGTGGCCGGGCGACCGGCTGCCCGCCGCCGACCGGGAGTCCGCGTGAACACCGTCGTCACCAACCTGAACGCGCTGCTCGAGGTGGTGCTCGCCGGCATCGTCTTCGGCGCCGGGCTGCCCGCCGTCTTCGCCTTCGGCGTGCGCTTCTACGCCGTCGGCGGCGCCCTCGCGCGGGCGGGCGCGTACGCCTGCTTCGGGATCGTCGTCGCCGCCGTCGTCTGCGGGGTGCTGTGGGTCGCGAAGGCGTTCCTCGCGGCAAAGCTCGGCGTGCACATCTTCGGCGCCTGAGGGGATTCGATGAGCGACCGAACCGGCCTACTGCGCCGCATCGTCGACTGGCTGCGCACCGGGTACCCGCAGGGCGTCCCGCAGTCGGACTACGTCGCGCTGCTCGCCGTCCTGCACCGCGACCTCACCGACACCGAGATCGTACTGGTCGCCGAGGAACTCGCGCGCGGCCGCGGCCGCACCGACATCACGGCGACGGACATCGCCGCCGCCATCGGCGACCTGGCCAAGGAGAAGGCGGGCCCCGACGACATCGCGCGGGTCGCCGCGCACCTCGCCGCCACCGGCCGCTCGCTCGCGCCCCCGCTCGCCGCCCCGGAGCGGAAATCGGCCGGTGCCGCCTGCGAGGGGGCAGCGGCACCGGCCGTCGCGCCGGACGATCAGGGCAGTTGATCCGCTCCGGCGGTGATTCCGTCGTCCGATGACGACGCAGTCCATCCTGCTCGCCGTTGCTCCGAATTGCTCGGCATACCCCTGTGAATCAGCTGGGAGCCGCATAGCACTGCGCGCCCGTTTCTCCGCCCTCCCCGAAGTGGTGGGTCACGGTGCCGATGTGCTGCCAGCCGAGCCGCTCGTACAGCCGGATGGCGGCTCGGTCCTTGTCCATGACATCGAGCACGAGCCGCTTGTCCCGGTCGGTCGCGTAGGCCATCGCCGTGCGCACGAGTCGTTCGCCGACACCGTGATTCCGGCCCGCGGTGCCGACGAAGAGGCGGCCGAATACCAGCACCCGCGTAAGCGGCTCCGCCGTTCGTTCGAGCCAGAGCCGCGCAGCGTCGTCGGCAGTTGTCGCCGCGCAGACCAGCGCGTGCCCGACCACCGCCCCTTCGACCTCGCCGACCCACGCTTCGACGGCGTTACCCGGGGTCAGCCAGGAAATCGGCTCGGCAACACCTTCGACCGGATATCCGTCGGTTCGGTGCACCTCGACCAGAAGCCGGGCGCAAGCCTCGAGGTCGGTCGCCGCTCGCGGGCGCACGGTGACGGTCAACGGTCCTCCACGGGCATGTTGTAGTCCACAGCGTTGAGATCGGCGCGCATGATGAAATGCGTGACCTCAAATGGCTGATCATCCTGGTCGATTCCGGTGTGCAGCACTTCGAGGACCGGGACTCCGTCGGGGATCGCCAACCCGCGGACCTCGTCCGGTGACGGCATCCGAGCGGACACCTCCTCCCGGATCCGGGTGATCCGATGTCCGCGTTCCTCGAAACGCGCATACAGGCTGCCCTTGCCCAACTGCGCCGAGCTCGCCAGGACCGAGTCCTCCGCGACCGCCCACGGAATGTAGGTCACGCCGACCTGCACGGGCTCGTCGTCGGCGTAGTACCAGTTCTCCCGGCGGGCCACGGTGCCGCTCTCCGGATCGAGGCCGAGCCGAGCTGCCACTCGCTCCGGTGGCGCAACCCGGGTGATCGACGTGCAGTCGACCCGCGCCACCCTGCCCTGCTCCGCGACCTCGGCCCGGAAGGGCGACAGCCCGGTCCGCTCCCGCAGCTGATTCGAATACCGGCTGCTCCCGAATCGCAGGAGCCGCTGCGGTTCCCGAACGAATACGCCTTTGCCGTGCACCGCTGTGACCAGCCCTTCGTCCGCGAGAAGCCGCACGGCCTCCCTGGCGGTATTGCGCGCTACACGATGAGTCTCGGCGAGTGCCCGCTCGGACGGGAGGCGTGCGCCGGGGCCGAGTTCGCCCGTAGCGATGGCGTGGCGCAGTTCCCCTGCCAGTCGCTTGCTCGCGGGTACAGCTCGCGCCGTCGGGTCAACGTCGCTCATGTTGCCCAACGCTACTGGCTCGAGCCACCTCTTGACGAGCTGTCCGATCGGGGTCGTACGGCGATGTTCCAGCTCCCGCCATCGGCGGAGGAGCTGTGCGCGGCGATCAGGGGGCATCACGTGGGCCCGCATCCGGTAGCCCGTCTCGCGACCGAACTCGGAGCGCTGTACCAGGAGCTCGAATTTCCCGGTAGGCGAGAGGAACTCATCTCTTCCGTCGACACCTGGGCGGCGCGTCACCTACCCGCGCCTCGCGCCGACGCCCGCCCATCCGGCGAGACTCTCGGCGTAGTCGTCGACCGCATCGCCTATACGCAGGTCCGGGCCTATCACCTGCTCATGACCGCCGACGACCTCGCGGCACTCCGCGTGCACGCGGCCTGGTTCCGGCTGGCCGAGCTGGCAGACAGCTACGCCGACCTGGTCACGGCCTTCGGCCGTCGCGGGCTGCGGTTGCCCGACGACCGCGATCCGGTCAGCGAAGTGCGCCCGCCCGAATGGCTGCGGTGAATGCCGTCCACTCATGTGCGGGCCAGCTCAGAACCGGGCTCCCGCTCGGCGATTTGCTGTCGCGCACCTCGACGCGCCCCGTGCGGAACCGCACCTCAACGCAGGTCTGCCGATCACTCGAGTACGACGAGACGAACCATTCGCTCATCGCGCACCGTCCAACGCCGCGGCCCGATCCAGGATCAGGGCAAGCGATTCGACCTGCCCGAGCGCTTCGCGGTGCATGCGCTCGAAGAGGTAGGTGAGGTCGCGGACCCGGTTCTGGTTGCGCGCCGGATCGTCCACGACGGTCTCGCCGAAGACGGCCGACTCGTACCAGGCGAGCGTCGGCAGCTTGGGCCGGTCGAAGTCGAGCAGGTGGAATGTCGATCCCGCGGGCACGAAACCCGCGTCGGCGAAGGGGATCACGCGGAGGTCGACCGTCGCCGGGTGCTCCTCCGCCACCACGACCAGGTGCCGTAGCTGCCTGGCGAGCACCTCGGGCCCGCCGAGCTGCTGGTGCAGCACCGCCTCGCCGAGCACGACGGTGAGGTGCAGCGGATCCTCCGCGTCGGTGAGCCGGCGCTGCCGGGTGAGCCGCGCCCGCACCCGCTCCTCCGCCTCGACCGGCGCGACGGTGGCGCTGCGCGAATTCATCAGCGCGCGAATGAATTCCTCGCCCTGGAGCAGCCCGGGCATCATCACGCTCTCATAGCTGCGGATGGTGTGCGCGCCCCACTCCATGCCGTAGTAGCGGGTGAGCTCCTCGTCGAAGAGCCCGGGATGCGCGGCCCACCAGCCGCGTTGCCGCGCGGCCTCGCGCAGGGCGAGGAATTCGTGCTGTTCGCTCTCGTCGATCTCCAGGATGTCGAGAAGCTGTTCGAGTTTGTCCTCGGGCACCAGATTCCGCTCGTTCTCGATGTGCGACCAGTAAGCGGCCGAGACGTCGAGCTGCGTGGTGAGTGCAGCGGCGCCGATACCGAGCTCGAGGCGCCGCTGCCGCAAGCGCCGTGCCAGCTCCCAACGCGCGACCGCGGGTGACAAGGGCATGGCGGGATCCTACTGCCGCCTGCCGTTGGACTTCTTATCGTAAGTTGACTTGTATAGTTTACGACAGTAGCGTGGCTGCTGTCACACGGTCTCGTCACCGTCGGGGCCGGGGGAGAGCAAGGGGTTAGGGGCTATGTCCGTACATGTCATCGATGGTCGCTGGATGGTGACCGAACGAAGCAGACATCAGGCCAGACGCGTGGCCGAGGACAGCTGGGTCGTCTCGTATCTGCGCGGGCGCACGCTCACCACCGAGCAGGCGACGGCCGCCATGCGCACCGTCGAGGAACTGGCGTCGCTGCAGGCGCTGACCCTGCTGCTCGGCCTCACCGCGCTGGAAGCGGTCACCCTCGCCGTCAATGAATCGCCATGGGAGAAAGGCCGTCTCGGCGAGTCCGGGCGGCGCTTCGGCTGGTCATCGGCCGCGCGGCCACTTCAGGGGGCGGCGAGATGAAGCACGCGGTCCTGCCCGCCAAAGATGCTCTGCTGCTTGCCTGTCGAGTAGAGCCCCGCGACGACCACCCCCTCCTCCGCGGCATCCACCTACTGGCCGGGCTGCACGAGCGCCGACTGCGCGAGGAAGTGGACGCGACCCACTTCCACGCCGGCCGCCAGACCCTTGCCCTCGCGATCGACCACTGGGTCGCCGCCGAACTTCCCGTCCCGCGCGGCGGCGCTCGCATGCACACCGAAACCCTCGGCTCCGTCCTCGACCGCCTGGCCGAGCACTGCGCCCTCGCGCACGCCGCCCTCTCCTCCGCCCCGAAGGGGCAGGTGCACGAGGCCTGGGAACTCCTCGCCGAACTCGCCCTCGGCTACCAGGACCTCGCCATCGACCTCACCGCCGGCTCCCGCCGCCTCCCCGCCATCCCCGGTGCCCGCACGAGATCGAACCGCGCCGATGCCTCGAGTACGAACATCGAATGCTTGTTTTCCCGCCAGCGACGGCCGGTCTCCCTAGCGGAGGCCGGTCGTTCTGCATCGAAACTCGCACTCAGCGCGTGACTTCCGATGTCGGCGCCGGTACTACGGCAGCGGTGACGGCTCCGCTTCGGTGACGACGACCTCGGACAAGACCCGCTCCCGCAACGCCCGATCGATCTCCCCGGCCGCCGGAACGACCACCGCGGCAGCGGAGGTGGCGACAGCGTCGGTGAGCAGGGCAGGCCAACCGGGGGACGGGGTGTGCGAGAGGGCGGCGATCACCGCGGCGGTGGCGGCATCGCCCGCACCGGTCGGGTTGCCCGCGGGTGGGTCGGGGAGCCGGGCCCACCAGCATCCGTCGGGGGTGCGGGCAACCAGGTCGGCGGGGCCGCGGACGGCGACGACGCCCGCGGCCCCGCCTGCGATCAACCGCTCGGTGGCGGGGAGCAGCGCGTCGAGGTCGCCGCTGCCTCCGGTCAGGTCGGCGAAGCTGCCGCAGAGCACGACGCCTGGCACTCGGGCGGCCAGCCGCAGCGCTTCGCCGCTGAGGTCGCAGACGGTGGGGACGCCCGCCTCGATCGCGGCGGTGGCGAGTTCGGCGGGTAGCGAGTCCTCGATGCCGATCGGCAGGGTTCCGGCGATCACCAGCCCGGTGCTGCCGGGGAGCAGGCCCCGGATGCGGACCGAGAGCTGGTCGGCGGCGTGCGGATGGGAGACCCGCGCGCCGGGCTCGGCGAATTCGGTGGCGGTGCCGTCGGCGGATTCGCCGATCATCAGGGTGCGCCGGACCCAGGGGAGTGCGAGCACGAAGTCGTTCGGCAGCTCCAGCTCGGCGGCGGCGGCGAAGGCGTGATCGGCGAAGCCGGTGGCCCTGGCGTAGCGGCCGAGCTGGTTCAGCACCCGCGTGACATTGACCCCCTTGCCCCCGATGCGCTGCTCCACCGAGCTCACCCGGTGCGCCCCGCCGCGCTCCAGCCGCTCCACCCGATAGGTCGTGTCGTACGCGGGACTCATTGTCACGGTGAGGATCACGTCACCCACTCTCCACGCCTGAGCAGCGGGCGCAAGCGGGAAGCGCCGCCGACCGGCGAATCAGCCCGCTCCGGCCGGGGCATTGGCGAGCGGGGTCACCGCGGGGCGCATGCTGCGCACCCACACGACGAAGCCCCACACCACGAACCCGGCGTACACCAGATAGAGCACGGCAGACGGGTAGTACCCGGCCTTCAGCAGCAGCGGCACCCCCACCAGATCGACCCCGATCCAGATCAGCCAGAACTCGGCCAGCCCGCGCGCCATCCCGTAGGTGGCGAGCACCGAGCCGGTGAAGATCCACGCCTCGGCGAGCGGCCCGTACGAGCCGATTCGCGCGAAGAGCACCGCGAACACCCCGGTGCCGACGACCATCGCGAGCCCGAGCAGCACCCGCTCCCGCCCGGTCGCCCAGCGCGGCAGCACCGCGGGCGCCCCGCCGCCGCGGCTCCGGTACCAGCGCCACCACCCGTACACCCCGACCGCGAGGAAAACCAGCTGCCGCCCGGCCTGCCCGGCCATGTTCACCTGCTGCGGCGTATTGAAGACGCCGCCGACGAACACCGTGAACAGCAGCCCGTTCCCGACGATCCCGACCGGCCACGCCCACACCCGGCGCCGCATGCCGCCGACGGCCGAGGCCAGCCCGAAACCGTTGCCGATGATCTCGCGCCACAGGATCGCGGAGCCGCCGATGTGCAGCTCGGCCTCCAGCAGCGTGCTGAGTGGATTCACCCCGGGTGCAACCACCCGGGGGCGCCGAACCATCCGCGCCCGGCGCTACCCGCTCAGCCCGACGGCGGCCCGCTCCGACCAGGAGGCGCGCCGCTCCGCCTGCCCGCCGCGCGCGGCGAGCAGCTCGGCGGTGATGAAGACCGCGGTCTCGGCCGGGTTCCGCGCGCCCATGGTCAGCCCGGCCGGGATGTGCAGCTTGGCCAGCGTGCGCTCGTCGAACCCGCCCGCGCGCAGATCGTCCAGCCTGCGGGCGTGCGCGGTGGCGGAGCCGAGCGCCGCCAGGTAGCCGAGCGATGGCAGCCGGAGCGCGACGGTGAGCAGCGGAATCTCGAACTTGGGCTCGTGCGCGAGCACGACGATGCCGGTATCGCTCTCGATCTCGCCCTGCGCGGCCAGCGTGTTCAGGAAGCGGTGCGGCCAGTCGCAGACCACCTCGGCGCCGGGGAACGACTCCGGCACCGCGAACTCCGGCCGGGAATCGCAGATCGTCACCCGGCAGCCGATCAGCCTGGCCTGCGCGGTGAGCGCGGCGGCGTAGGCGTTCGCGCCGAAGACGATCAGCCGCGGCGGCGGCGAGAACGACGAGACGAAGACGTCCGACTCCGGGAGCGCGACCAGCTCGGTGGCGTGCTTCTTGTCGGTGATCAGATGCTGCCCGATGACGTCCGGGTCCGGATTCCAGACCACCGTGAAGACGGTGACCCGCCGGTGCGCGGCGATCTCCGCGGCCACGGTCGGGAACTCGGGGAAGGTCCAGCGGGAGAACGGCTCGATGAAGATGTCGACGGTGTCGTCGCCGTCCGAGGCGGTCTCCACCCCGGAGAGCACATCGAACCGGTGCAGTGCCCGATGCCCGGTTCTGGTCGCGCGCAGCGCCCCCTCGAAAACCGCCTCCTCCAACCGGCCGGAGGCGATCGATCCGAATACACCCCCCTCCGGATCGATCAGCGTGGCGGCCCCCACCGGCAACGAGGTGGAGCCGACAGCGCGCACGATGGTGGCCAGTCCGCCGGTCCGGCCCGAATGCCAGACCCGCAGCAGGTCGTCGACGATGTCGCGCATCAGCTTGCTCCGATCAGCGTGCGGCCGCGGGCGGGCAATCGTGATCGACACCCGTCCCCAAGTCGTCGCACGTGACGCACACCATATCGTCCCCACGGGACAAATAGGGGTGTGCTCCGGAAACTCCTCGGATCCGCACGCGCACCGTTCCACCGGCATTGTGTTCGAGCACAGTCCGGCGCTCGGAGTAAGCCATCTTCGCGACGGTATTCGAGCGGGATTGCGCCCGGGTTACGGGCAGTGAGCCGGGGGCTGTCCCCGGGCCGTCGCGGGCCGCGCCACGGGGTTGCTCGGTGGTAGCGGGCGGCTATGGGTCGAGTCAGCCGCCGAAGAGCTCGCGGACGAACGGCGTGGAGTCGGGGAGGGAGGCGTTCACAGTTCCGCTGTGGTCCTCGAAGTAGGTGTGCAGCCGGATCGGCTCGCCCTTCGCGGCGGTGACCGCGGCCCAGCGCAGCGCCTGCGGGGTCACCACGTCGGTGTCGTAGAGCCCCTGGCCGATGAAGAGCGGGCGGTCGTAGCCGGAATCCGGCAGCCCGAACTGGCGGGCCAGCACACCGAAGGCATCCGGCAGGCTCGCGAGCGGCCTCGCGAACAGGTCGCCGATGGCGACGCCGCGCAGCTCGTCGGAGAAGGGCTCGATGCAGCTGGTGCCCGCGCGGGCGAGCAAGTTCCTGCCCTCGTCGGTGAGCAGCCCCGCGATATCGAGCTCGGGGTGGGTCTGGCGCAGCCCGTCGAGCACGTAGAGCACGTAGGCGGTGAGGTGGGTGCCGATCGGGACCGGCGGCACGTTCGGGCCGAGCGCGAGGAACACCTCCTCGAGATACGCGGGCAGCCCGGTCGCGACGGCGCCGCGGTAGTCGAGCTCGGGCCCGCCGAACTCGGTGGCGTAGCGCGCGGTGAAGACCGCGGCCCCGCCGCCCTGCGACTGGCCGACAACGGCCCAGCGGTTGGACAGCTCGGGGTAGCGGGTGTGCGCGGCGCGCACCGCGTCGACCACGTTGTGTGCGGCGACCCGGCCGTTCAGGTACGGATGGTCGCCGGGCACGCCGAGCCCGGCGTAGTCGGCGGCCACCACCGCGTAGCCCTGCTCCAGCCAGGTGCCGAGGTAGGAGCGGTCGCGCTCGACCGCCGACGGGCCGCCGACGCTGTACGCGCAGTCGTCGCCGAGGCCGACGGTGCCGTGCGCCCAGGCGATCACCGGCCAGCCGCCCGCCGGAGCGGGCCCGGCCGGGAAGTAGACGGCCGCGCTCGCCGTCGCAGGCGTTTCGCCGACGGTCGTGCTCCGGTAGAGGAGCCGGGCCGTGCCCGCGGCTCCCGGCATCGCCGCCGCCGCGGGCAGCGGCTCGACCGAGAGCGGCGTGCCCGCCGCGGGCTGCGCGGCGGCGGGGCCCGCGGCGAGGGTGGCGGCGCAGGCGAGCGCGCAGGCGCTCGCGGCGAGTGCGCGCACCGGCGCGGTCCAGGGGTTGCGCATCGTGCTCCTGTCCGGTGGATCTCGCCGCGGCGACGATCCGCCGCGGATACCCGTCCGAGTCTGCCGCACGGCGGGCGCGGGTGCGCACCGCGCTGTGAAGGTGCTCACAGTGCGGGAGGGGGACCCCACGGCTCGGCCGAACCGCCCGCGGCGCCAAACAGTACGAGCGTTACGCTGAAACCGCACGTCAGACCTACCGTTGGGTAGCTTCGCTCTTTGCAATCGAGCGGCTAATTTCGCAGGCTTAACAGATGACCTCGCAAAGCTAGCTCGAATTCACAATAACTACAGGTAGACGCCAGTTTTGTGATGTGCAATCGTGTGGAAGTACACCCCCAGGGCCTAGCAAGCCTGTAAAGCGACTCGCCAGCAGATCGAACGGCTAGCCCGTACCGGCGAGTACCAACAGACGAGAAAGTGGAGTAGAGATGTCGACCACCGGCACCCCGAAGACCGCTGCGGAAATCCAGCAGGACTGGGACACCAACCCGCGCTGGAACGGCGTCACCCGTAACTACACCGCGGACCAGGTGGTGAAGCTGCAGGGCACCGTCGTCGAGGAGCACACCCTCGCCCGCCGCGGCTCCGAGATCCTCTGGGATCTCGTCACCAACGAGGACTACATCAACTCGCTCGGCGCCCTCACCGGCAACCAGGCCGTGCAGCAGGTGCGCGCCGGCCTCAAGGCGATCTACCTCTCCGGCTGGCAGGTCGCAGGCGACGCGAACCTCTCCGGCCACACCTACCCGGACCAGAGCCTCTACCCGGCCAACTCGGTGCCGCAGGTGGTGCGCCGGATCAACAACGCGCTGCTGCGCGCCGACGAGATCGCCAAGGTCGAGGGCGACAACACCGTCGGCAACTGGCTGGCCCCGATCGTGGCCGACGGCGAGGCCGGCTTCGGCGGTGCGCTGAACGTCTACGAGCTGCAGAAGGCCATGATCGCGGCCGGCGTCGCCGGCTCGCACTGGGAGGACCAGCTGGCCTCGGAGAAGAAGTGCGGCCACCTCGGTGGCAAGGTGCTCATCCCGACCCAGCAGCACATCCGCACCCTGACCTCGGCCCGCCTCGCGGCCGACGTGGCGGGCGTGCCGACCGTGGTCATCGCCCGCACCGACGCCGAGGCCGCGACCCTGCTGACCTCCGACGTGGACGAGCGCGATCGCGAGTTCCTGGACGGCACCCGCACCGCCGAGGGCTTCTACGGCGTGAAGAACGGCATCGAGCCCTGCATCGCCCGCGCCAAGGCGTACGCGCCCTACTCCGACCTGATCTGGATGGAGACCGGCGTGCCGGATCTCGAGGTCGCCAAGCGGTTCGCCGAGTCGGTGCGCAGCGAGTTCCCGGACCAGCTGCTCGCCTACAACTGCTCGCCCTCCTTCAACTGGAAGGCGCACCTGGACGACGCGACCATCGCGAAGTTCCAGAAGGAGCTCGGCGCGATGGGCTTCAAGTTCCAGTTCATCACGCTGGCCGGCTTCCACTCGCTCAACTACGGCATGTTCGACCTGGCGCACGGCTACGCCCGCGAGGGCATGACCGCCTTCGTCGACCTGCAGGAGCGCGAGTTCAAGGCCGCCGAGGAGCGTGGCTTCACCGCCATCAAGCACCAGCGTGAGGTCGGCGCCGGCTACTTCGACAGCATCGCCACCACCGTCGATCCGAACACCTCGACCGCCGCTCTGAAGGGCAGCACCGAGGAAGGCCAGTTCCACTGAGCTGCGCCACGGGAACGCTCAGTTCCCTTGCAGGGGTTCGGGGTTCGTAGAACCCCGAGATGATCTCCTACCTCGGGTAGGGGGTGTACCGCCCTCCCCGCCGAACAGCCCCGGCGGGGAGGGCATCCCTATACCTTGAAGAAAATGTCGCCACACAACCAGCAGGAGCGGGACGTGAGCAGCGAGAAGATCCAACGCGTTGGAATCATCGGCGCCGGCCAGATGGGTGCTGGTATCGCCGAGGTGTGCGCGCGGGCGCACGTCGATGTCCTGGTGTACGAGCAGACCAGAGAGCTGGCCGCCGCCGGTCGCGCGCGCATCCTGCGCTCGCTGGATCGCGGCGTGAGCAGCGGCAAGATCACCGAGCGGGAGCGCGAGCAGACCGCGTGGCGCCTGCGCTTCACCTCCGACCTCGGCGACTTCGCCGACCGCCAGCTGGTGGTCGAGGCGGTCTTGGAGGACGAGCAGGTCAAGACCGCCATCTTCGCCGACCTGGACAAGGTCGTCACCGACCCGGACGCGGTGCTGGCCTCCAACACCTCGTCCATCCCGATCATGAAGATCGCCGTCGCCACCGCCAACCCCGAGCGCGTCGTCGGCATGCACTTCTTCAACCCGGTCCCGGTGCTGCCGCTGGTGGAGCTGGTGACCACGCTCAAGACCAGCCCGCCGGTGACCGCCCGCGCCGAGGCGTTCGCCGCCGACGTGCTCGGCAAGCAGGTGGTGCGCTCCTCCGACCGCTCCGGCTTCGTCGTCAACGCGCTGCTCGTCCCGTACCTGCTCTCCTCGATCCGCATGGTGGAGTCCGGTTTCGCCACCAAGGAGGATGTGGATAAGGCCATGGTGCTCGGCTGTGCCCACCCGATGGGGCCGCTCGCCCTGACCGACCTGGTCGGGCTCGACACCGTGAAGTCGATCGCCGATTCGATGTACGCCGAGTTCAAGGAGCCGCTGTACAGCGCCCCGCCGCTCCTGATGCGTATGGTCGAGGCTGGCTTGCTCGGGAAGAAATCCGGCGCAGGCTTCTATCAGTACTGATGTGCCGCGCCTCCGCGCGGCGGGTTCACGGCCCTTCGGGGGCTCGCCGTTCCGCGCCCGCGACTCGCGCCTGCGGCGCATGCGCTGCGAGCGCGGAACGACGAGCCGGGCCGTGAACCGTGCGGGTAGCTTCGGCGGAGGACTCACCACCTTGTGAATACCGCCGCGACGCGGCAGAGCAACTCCAGGAGTTTCGCATGGTCAACGTCACGGACGGCTTCGGGTCGAGCGTTCTCGGCTACCCCCGGATCGGCGCCCACCGGGAACTCAAGCGGGCCCTGGATTCGTACTGGCGGGGGTCGCTCACCCGCGACGAGCTGATCACGACCGGCCGCGACATCCAGGAGCGGCAGTTCGCCGAGCTGGCCGCGACCGGGCTCACCCAGGTGCCCGGCAACACCTTCTCCTTCTACGACCACGTGCTGGACAACGCGCTGCTCTTCGGCGCGGTCCCGCGGCGCTTCGAGCAGGAGCGCAAAGACCTGCACCCGCTCGACTTCTACTTCCTGATGGCGCGCGGCAGGCCGGACCTGCCCCCGCTGGAGCTGGTCCGCTGGTTCGGCACCAACTACCACTACCGCCAGCCCGAGCTGGACGCCGACACCGAGTTCTCGCTGCACCCCGAGTACCTGCTCGACGAGTGGGACCGGGCGATCGCGCGCGGCATCGAACTGCGCCCGGTGGTGCTCGGCCCGGTCTCGCTGCTGCTGCTCTCCAAGGCCGGGCACGTGCCCGGCGAGCCCGCATTCGACACCCTGAGCCTGCTCGACCGGCTGCTCCCGTTCTACGAGGAGCTCTTCGAGCTGCTGGCCAAGCGCGGCGCCACCTGCGTGCAGCTGGACGAGCCGTGCTTCACCGGCGAGCGCAGCCCCGCGGAGCTGGCCGCCTTCGAGCACGCCTACCAGCGGCTATCCAAGGCGCCGCTGCGGCCGCGCATTCTGGTGACCGGGCAGTACGGCAACTTCGGCGAGGCGCTGCGGATCCTGGCGCGCTCCGGCGTCGAGGCCATCGGGCTCGACCTGGCCACCTACCGGATCACCCCCGAGGAGCTGGCCGCGGTGCCTGGCATCCGGCGCAAGCGGCTCTACGCGGGCGTGATCAGCGGGCTCAACGTCTGGCGCGCGGACCGCTACGTCACCCTGACGTATCTGCAGGAGCTGGCGAAGGTCTGCCCGGACCTGGTGGTCGCCACCGGGACGACGCTGCTGCACGTGCCCTACGACGTGCTCGCCGAGTACGACATCGAGGGCAATGTGGCCGACCGGCTCGCCTTCGCGAAGCAGAAGGTCGGCGAGGTCGTCTCGCTGGCAAAGGCGCTCACCGAGGGGCCGTCGGACAAGTGGCGCAAGCGCCCGACCGAGGTGCACTTCAAGCAGAAGCACGCGGTGCGTCAGCGGGTCTACGCCGTCACCCCGGACATGCGCGTCCGCGAGCCGTACGCGGTGCGCCGCGAGGCCCAGCAGGAGGCGCTGAACCTCCCGCCGGTGCCGGCCACCACGCTCGGCTCCTTCCCGCAGACCGCGCGGCTCCGGCAGGCGCGGCACGACCTCGGCGCGGGCAAGATCTCCCACGAGGAGTACCGCAAGCAGGTCGAGGCCGAGATCGAGGCCACCATCCGGCTGCAGGAGGACATCGGCCTGGACGTGCTCGTGCACGGTGAGCACGAGCGCAACGACATGATCCAGTACTTCGCCGAGCTGCTCGACGGCTTCGCGACCACCCGCTTCGGCTGGGTCCAGGTCTACGGCTCGCGCTGCGTGCGCCCGCCGATCGTCTACGGCGACGTCTCCCGGCCGGGGCCGATGTCGGTGGAGTGGACCAGCTACGCGCAGTCGCTCACCGACCGCCCGGTCAAGGGCATGGTGACCGGCCCGGTGACCATGCTCGCCCGCTCCTTCGTGCGCCAGGACCAGCCGCTCTACGAGACCGCCGACCAGGTCGCGCTCGCCATCCGCGACGAAGTCGCCGACCTGGAGCGCGCGGGCATCAAGATAATCCAGGTCGACGAGCCCGCCATCCGCGAGCTGCTCCCGGCCCGCCCCGCTGGCCGCCCCGAGTACCTGCGCTGGGCCGTCGCCGCCTTCCGCCTCGCCACCTCGGGCATCCGCCCGGAGACCCAGATCCACACGCACATCGGCTACTCCGGCCGCGCCGAGGTGGTGCAGGCGATCGAGGAGCTCGACGCCGACGTCACCGCCATCATCTCCACCCGCTCCATCGACTGGGTGATCGACGCCCTCGCCGAGGACTACGCCACCGGCAACGGCCTCAGCCACGGCGTCGGCCCCGGCGTCTACGAGAGCCGCTCCGCCCGCATCCCCGACATCGACGAGCTCGACGAGCAGCTCACCGCCGCCGCCGCTGCCGTCGGCGCGGAGCGGCTGTGGGCCAATCCGGACGGCGGGCTGAAGACCAGGCACTACTGGCAGCTCGACCCCTCGCTGCGCAACCTGGTCGCCGCCGCGCGGCGGGTGCGGCGGCGGGTGCTCGCCGAGCGGGCTGAGCCGGTGACCGCGGGCTGAGCGCTCACGGTTTCGGGTTGCGCCGCTCCCGCAGGAGGTCGGTGAGGCGGGTGCGGAGCCTGCGAGCGGGAGCTTGGGCGACGGCGGCTTCCGGGCGCACCTCGTAGCGGCGGATGTAGGCGCCGGCGAAGCCCTGCACCGTCGCGGTGACCGGGATGGCGAGCAGGGCGCCGGTGGGGCCGAGCAGCGCCGCGCCGGCGAGGACGGCGCCGAAGGCGACGGCGGGGTGCATGTCCAGGGTGGTCGCGGTGATCCGCGGCTGCAGGACGTAGTTCTCGAACTGCTGGTAGAGCACGATGAAGCCGAGCAGCCAGAGCGCGGTGCCCGGGCCGTAGACCAGCGCGACGATCACGGGCAGCGCACCGGCGAGGTAGGTGCCGACCGTCGGCACGAACTGCGAGACCACGCCGACCCAGAGCGCGAGCGCGAAGGCCGACGGCACGTCCAGGATGCGCATGGCGACGTAGTGCGCGAGCGTCGAGGCCAGGGCGAGCAGGCCGCGCGAGTAGATGTAGCCGCCGGTCTTCTCCACGGCGATGTCCCACGCGCGCAACACGTGTGACTGCTTGGCTGGCGGAAGCAGCGAGCAGACCGCGTGCCGGAAGCGCGGCCCGTCGGCCGCGAAATAGAAGGTGAAGAGCAGGATTCCGAGGCCCTGGAAGAGCACGCCGACGGCGGTGGCGCCGATGCCCCAGACATTGCCCGCCAGCCCGACCAGGTACCCCTCGGCGGTGGAGCTCCACTCGGTGGCGTACTTCTGGATGTCGGTGCCGGAGAGGTTCTGGTGGAAGGTGTGGTTCACCCAGTCCACCACCTGGTCGGCGTAGTCCGGCGCGTTCTGCACCAGCGTCGTCGCCTGCGCGACCAGCAGCGCGCCGAGCGTCCAGCCGAAGCCGATCACGATGGCGAGCAGCGCCAGGAACACCAGCCCGGTCGCCGGGCCGCGCCGGAACCCGCGCGCGGCAAGCCAGTTCACCGCAGGCTCGATGGCGAACGCCAGGAACAGCGAGACCAGCAGCAGCGTCAGCAGCCCCTGCAGTTTCTGCAGCGCCCAGAACCCGGCGATCAGCCCGGCGATGGTCGCGGCCCCGAGCAGGAACGCGCGCAACAGCCAGGGTGGCGGCTCGGCGGGGTCGGGCTTCACGGTGTCGCCGCTCTCCGGCGTCTGCTCAGCGGCCACAGCGCCGAAGGTACCGGTTCAGCGGCTCGCTTCCGCGCACAGGCGGGTGGCGAGCGCCGCCCAGATCGCCGGATCGGTGGCCCAGAAGTTGTGCGCGACCCCGGGCAGCTCCTCGAACGAGCCGCGCGGAACCAGCGCGGCCAACTGCCGCAGCGGCCAGGCCGGGCGGATGTCGTGCTCGGCCGCGACGAAGGTCATCGGGACAGGGGAGTCGGCCAACCGGCGGAACAGCTCGGGTTCGTGGATCCACTCGACGAACGACGCGGAGAGCGCGGCGTGTACGGCGGGCACCCAGGCGATCTCGATATCGGCTTCCCGGTGCCGGCCGGCTTCGTACGCCTGTTTCCAAGTGCGGTCCTTGTGCAGCCCGTGTCCGGCGACGCCGACAACCGCTCGCACCCGGTCCGGATGGTCGAGCGCGTACCGCACCGCCAGGTCCGAGCCCCAGGAGTGGCCGAGCACCACCCACTTCTCGATGTTCGCCGCCCGGCGCACCGCCTCCAGGTCGGCGACGGCCTGCCGCAGGTCGTGCGGGCCGCCGCCGGAACGCCCGACGCCGCGCGGCTCGGGGCACCAGGTGCGCATCCCGCTCGGCGCCAGCCGCCGGTCCGCGAGGTAGTGCACGCAGCCGGGGCCGCCGGAGAGCATCACGACATCGGGGCCGGTGCCGAAGACGTCGACGTGCAGCGGGACGCCGTCGTCGGCGGTGACCTCGCTCAGATGGTGCCCGCGTCGATGACGAAGCGGTACTGCACGTCGCTGGCGACGACCCGGTCGTAGGCGGCGTCGATCTCGTCGGCGGAGATGAGTTCGATCTCCGCGCCGATCCCGTGCTTGGCGCAGAAGTTCAGCATCGCCTGGGTCTCGGTGATGCCGCCGATCATCGAGCCGGAGAGCGAGCGGCGGTAGCTGGAGAGCAGGAAGGGGCGGATGCTCGCCGGGTTCTCCGGGAGGCCGAGCGCGACGAGCGTGCCGTCCACCTTCAGCAGCTTGAGGTAGTTGTCCAGCGGGAGGTCGGCGGAGACGGTGTTGATGATCAGGTCGAAGCGGTTGCGCAGGTCCTTGAAGGTCTGCTTGTCGGCGGTGGCGTAGTAGCCGGTGGCGCCGAAGCGGAGCCCGTCGTCGCGCTTGCGCAGCGACTGGCTGAGCACCGTCACCTCGGCGCCGAGCGCGGCGGCGATCCGCACGCCGACGTGCCCGAGCCCGCCCATGCCGATGATGGCCACCTGTTTGCCCGGCCCGGCGTTCCAGTGCCGCAGCGGCGAGTAGGTGGTGATGCCCGCGCAGAGCAGCGGGGCGGCGACGTCGAGGCCGATGCCCTCCGGGATGGCGAGCACGAAGTTCTCGGTGACGACGATCTGCGTCGAGTACCCGCCGAGCGTCACCCCGCCGGCCTGCACCGTCTCGTCGACGGCGGTGTTGTAGGTCATCACCGCGCCGCGCTCGCAGTACTGCTCGTTGCCGTCGAGGCAGGGGGCGCAGCGGCCGCAGGAGTCGACCATGCAGCCGACGCCGACCCGGTCGCCGACGCCGTGCCTGCTGACCGCCGAGCCGACCGCGGCCACGATGCCCGCGATCTCGTGGCCTGGCACGCAGGGGTACTTGGCGCCGCCCCACTCGTTGCGCGCGGTGTGGATGTCGGAGTGGCAGATGCCCGCGTACTTCACGTCGATCAGGACGTCGTGCGGACCGAGGTCGCGGCGCTCGATGGTGACCTTCTCGAACGGGCCTTCGGGGCCGGATACGGCGTAGGCGGCAGCGGTGCTCATGCGTACATGCCTACCGTCGCATGCCGGGGTTTGCCAACCGGCCGCCCAGCTCGCCGGGTGCGAACCGCCGCCTGCGGCCACAATGGAGGTTTCGAGCCGGCCGGAGATGGGACGACCATGGACGACGGATGGCACCCGCGCGACCCCGAACGCGGCGGCGGGCGCGGCGCCGCGCTGCTCCTGGTGGTGGCGCTGGCCGTCGCCGGATTCCTCGGTTTCCGCGCCGACCTGCTCGACGCCTTCACCGGGCCGGAGCGGGTGCCCGCCGAGGTCGCGCCGCCCGCGCCGCCGCTCGACCCGGCGGTGGTGGCGGCCACGGTCGGCCCCGCACTGGTCAATATCGCGGTCACGCTGCGGCCGTTCGGCGCCGCGGCGGCGGGCTCCGGCATCGTGCTCGGCGCGGACGGCGAGGTGCTCACCAGCCACCACGTCGTCAAGGGCGCGGAGACGGTGCTGGTCACCGATGTGGGGACGGGTGTGGAGTACTCGGCGGAGGTACTCGGCTACGACGCCACCGCCGACATCGCGCTGCTCGCGCTCACCGGCGCGGGCGGGCTGCCGACCGCGCGGCTCGGCTCGTCGGCCCGGCTGCGGCTGCGCGACGAGGTGCTCGCGCTCGGCAACGCGGGCGGCGTCGGTGGGACGCCGACCGCGGTCGCCGGGCGGATCACCGATCTGAACAGCACGATCGTCGCGCAGAACTCCGCCGACCTCTCCCGGCTCGCGCTGCGCGGCATGGTCGAGGTCGCGGCGGCGGTGACGGCGGGGCAGTCCGGCGGGGCGCTGGCCGACCGCAACGGCGACGTGGTCGGGGTGATCACCGCGGCCTCGGGGCAGGGTGGCGAGCCGGTGCCCGCAGGGCGGGTGCCGAACGGGTACGCGGTGCCGATCGACAGGGCCATGACCGTTGTGAAGCAGATCCGCGCCGGAGTATCGGCGGGGACGGTGCACGTCGGTCCCACCGCGACGCTCGGGGTGCTGATCTCCGACGCGGCGGACGGCGCCCGGCTGGACGTGGTGCTCTACGGCACCCCGGCCTGGAACGCCGGGCTCGCCGACGGCAGCGTGGTGGTGGCGGTGGACGGCCGCCCGATCGCGGACGCGAAGGCGCTGCGCGCGGAGATCGACGCCAGGCGCCCGGCCGACGTGGTCCGGCTGGAGGTGCTGGAGAACGGCGGGCGCCGGGTCGTCGAGGCGGTGCTCGCGGAGAGCCCGCCGCGCTGAGCGGGTCAGGCCAGCGAGAGCCAGTAGTCCTGGAAGCGCAGGAAGACCAGGACAAGCACGGTCGCGTAGAAGACCGCGACGAAGGTCCAGCGCCACTCGGCCAGGATCCGCAGCGGCCCCGCCGAGCTGCCCCACAGCTGCTCGGTGACGACCGCGAAGAGCGGCGTGATGATCGCCCAGACCACCATGCAGTACGGGCAGAGCGCGTTGATCCGGTACAGGCTCTGGAAGATCAGCCAGCCGACGAAGATCAACCCGAGCAGGATGCCGAGCCAGAGCCCGCCCCAGATCCAACGCGGGAGACTCACGCCCGCCACCGAGAGCAGGCCGAGCGTGACCACAACGGAGAAGCCGACCACGCCGATCAGCGGGTTGGGGAAGCCGAAGACCGCCGCCTGGTCGGTGGTCATCACCGAGCCGCAGGAGAGCACCGGGTTGAAGCTGCACGACGGCGTGTAGCCGGGGTCGGTGAACAACTTGAAGCGCTCGACGGTCAGCGCGACCGCCGCCAGCCAGCCGAGCAGGCCGCCGAGCAGCAGGATCCAGGCCGCCCGGGGCGGAGCCGCGGTCACTGCGCGGCGGTGATCGCGCCGGCCAGCTGGTCCGGGGTGACCTGGGTGCCGTTCACGAACACCGACGGGGTGGACTGCACGCCGCTGGTCAGGGTCTCGTCGGTGCGGGCGGCGACGTATTTGTCGTAGGTGCGGTCGGTGACGCACTGCTCGATCGCGGGGTCGGTGTAGCCGACGGTCCGGGCGATCTGCAGCAGCGAGGCGTCGGGCAGGCCCGCGGTGCCCTCGGCGGGCTGCTGGGCGTACATGGTCTTCAGCCAGCTCTGGAACTTGGCCGGATCGGTGCCCGCGACGCAGTAGGCGGCGTTGGCGGCGCGCGAGGAGTACTCGGTGCTCGAGGCGCGGTCCAGGAAGGCGATGATGTTGTACTCGACCGCGGCGGTGCCATTGCTCACCGCGTCTTCGAGGACCGGGCCGTACTGGGCCTCGAAGGCCTTGCAGGCGGGGCACTGCAGGTCGGCGACGAGGCGCACGGTGGTCTTCGCGTCGGGTTTGCCGATGCGGATGTAGCCGCTGTCGGTGATGGAGCCGGTGATGCCGGCGGGGTTCTGCGGGGCGGTGGCCGCGATGGTGGGGGTCGGCCCGTCGTCGTTGTTGGCGGCGTTCTTGATCGCGATGCTGATGCCGATGGCGGCGACCAGTCCGACCAGCACGACGGCGACCGCGACCTGGATGAGGAGCTTGCGCTTGCGGTCGGCGCGCTCCGCGGCCGCCAGCGGATTGTTGCTTCCCTTGCTCACCGTGCGTTCACCACGCCTTTCGTCCGGCTTCCGATCGCTGCCGCACCGATCGTAGTGCCGCGTCGGGAACGCGGGCCGGGGGCATCGCGACCCATCCTGGCGCAGGGAGCTGAGAGTTTCCGAAGGCAGGCGGGGTGCCCTTGATCACCGATCAGGTGTCGCAGGCCGTTCCGTCGCCGTCCCTGTCGAGTTCGCTGCGGTAGCCGGGGTCGCCGCGATGCAGCGGCGCCGCACCCGCCGCGCGTGCCGCCGCGCAGTTCCGGTAGTACGCGCTCGGGGCCTGCGGGGCCTGCGGGGCCTGCGGGGCCTGCGGGGCCTGCGGGGGTGCGGGCGCCTCGATTTTCGGTGGAGCGGGCACTGCGACGGTGGTTGTCGGGACGATCACCACCGGTGGCGGGGCAGGCGGCTGCGTGGTCGTCGGCAGCGGCCGCACGGTCGTCGGCACGGGTCCGGCCGTGGTCGTCGGCGTGGTGCTCGCCGATGTCGTTGTGCTCGGCGCAGTGGTCGTGCTCGGCGCAGAAGTGCTGCTCGGCGGCCGCGTTGTGCTCGCCGCCCGCTGCTGCGCCGCCTCACCCCCGCACCCCACCGCGGTCAGCACCGCGAGCCCGGCCAGCCCGATTCCGATCCCCCGGAGAGTCCCCATGACCCGATCGTGGCATTTCGGTCAGGGATGCCTGCGACGTTCGACCGAGGATGCGGGCTCCGCCCGGGAACCGGTCGGTACGACCCCTACGCCGTTTCCAGCCGCTTCAACTGCTCGGCGACGTCGAACTGGGCCGCGGGCCAGTGCAGGTCGAGGGCGGTGAGGGCGTCGATGAGGAGTTCGGTGACGGCGAGGCGGGAGTACCACTTGCGGTCGGAGGGGATGACGTGCCAGGGGGCCTGCTCGGTGCTGGTGCGGTCGAGCATGGCCTGGTAGGCGGCCTGGTACTGCGGCCAGAAGGCGCGCTCGTCGATATCGCTGGGATTGAACTTCCAGTACTTCTCCGGGCGCTGCAGCCGCTCGCGGAGCCGCTTCTTCTGCTCGTCGAGGGAGACGAACATGGCGACCTTGACGATGGTGGTTCCCGCCGCCACCAGCTCGCGCTCGAACTCGTTGATCTCGTCGTAGCGCGGCTCCCACTCGGCGGGCGGGACGAGGTCGTGCACCCGGACCACGAGCACGTCCTCGTAGTGCGAGCGGTCGAAGACGCCGAGCTGGCCGCCGCGCGGCAGCGCCTTGCGGATCCGCCAGAGGTAGTGGTGCTGCTTCTCCTCCTCGGTCGGGACGCCGAAGGAGGCGTGGTCGACGCCCTGCGGGTCGACCGAGCCGATCACGTGCCTGACGATGCCGCCCTTGCCCGCGGTGTCCATGCCCTGCAGGACGAGCAGCACATTGCGGTGGTCACCGGAGCGGCCGTTGGCGTAGAGCTTCTCCTGCAGCGCGGAGAGCACCCCGGTGCGCTCGGCGAGCAGCTGCTGCCCGGCGGCCTTGTCGCCGGTGAAGCCCGGCGTCGCCGAGGTGTCGAGGTCGGCGACGCGCAGGCCGTCGGCCCTGAGCGCTGCGGCGGCGGGTGTTGTCCAGTTCGGCGACATCCCCCACACCTACCACGCGGGCGGCCCCGCTCAGCGGATCTGGGCCAGCCGGGTCAGCTGCGCGGCGAACTCCGCGTCGTCGACCGGGGTCAGGGTGAGGTCGTGCGCGGTGGTGAGCAGGTATCGGCCGTCGCCGCTGAGATCGAGCCAGCTGCGGTGCCTGGTCGGCGGCGACATGGGGTCGTCCGGCGAGACGGTCACGGTGACGAAGCCGCGGCCGTCGACCGGGCGGCGCAGCATCTTCCGGAAGCGGGCCGCGCCCCCGTCCGGTTCGCCGGTGGTCTCCGCGCCGGGGCGGGCGCCGGAGCCGAAGGTCTCGGAGTGGCCGTGCAGCACGGCGTCCTGCGGTTCGCGCAGCGCCGGGTTCCGGCCCGCCCGGGCCGAGCCGATCAGCTCGACCAGCCGCTCGCCGAGCGTGCGGGCGTGGCACATGACCACCGTGACCTGCTTCTGGTCGGCGGCGACGATGCTCGCGTGGTGGTGCACGACGGCGGCGTAGAGCAGGATGCGCTCGGTGTGCGGGGCGCTCCCGTTGTTGCGGCTGCGCACGGTGCGCTCGCCGGAGACGGTGACCGTGGTGGCGTCCGGGCGGGCGCAGACCATGAGCGCGGCGGCCAGATCCGGGTCGGCTTGCCGTGGGAACCGCTGCGGCAGCCGCAGCGCCGCGTGCTCGCGCTCGCTGCGCACGGTGCCCGCCGGCGCCATGTTGATGGGGTAGGGCCGCCGGTCCAGCCCGGTCTCGTTCTCCCAGACGTAGCTGAACTCGTCCGGGCCGAGCACCCACTTCACCGCGCGCCGTCCGGGCCCGCCGGCGGCGCGGCGAAGCGGGGGACCGCGTCGCCGGTGGCGGGCATGGTCGGGGTGTAGACGTGGGTCATGGTGTCCTGCGCGTCGGCCAGGGCGGTCGCCGCGAGCACCTCGTACTCCATGCGCCTGCGGCCGCCGTGCACCGCTTCGGCCACCGGGTCCGGGAGCGCCGGGTACTCCGGCGGCGGCACGATGGCGGCGCGGACCGTCTGCGCCGCTTCGGCATTCAGCTCCAGCAGCCGCTGGATGGTGCGGCAGACCTCGCTCGCCGCGATGCCTGCGGCGGTGAACTCCCGCGTCGCGGCGGCCGCGGTGGCCGCCGACTGCCCCGACCAGCGGGCGAAAAGCGGCGCGGTGGCGTCGGCGAAGGACTGGAAGGTATCGCCGAGCGCGTCCGCGGCGCCCTGCCAGCCGGTCGCGGCGCGGCCGAGTGCGGCGGGGTCGAGCTGCTCGTGCACCCGCTCCCAGATCTCCCGGTGCGGGTAGCCGGCGAAGCGCTCGCGGACCGGGGCGTAGGGCGGGTCGGTGGCGCCCGCGCCGCTCAGTGCGCGGCTGCGCACCCCGATGGCGTCGGCGGCGGCCCTTGCCGCGTGGTCGGCCACTGCCCCGCCTCAGTTCCCCGCCGCGGTAGCGGCGGCGAGGCGTAATCCGGCTCGGGCAGCGTCATCTCGGTGGCTCACGATCTGCCTCCGGCCAGGGCGAAGGCCGCGCCCGCCGCCGCCTCGGCATCGGCGAAGCGGCGACCCGCCGCCAGATACGCGGCCTTGTAGAACAGCGCCGTCTGCTGGAACGCGGTCACGGTGGCGAGGAACTCCTGCCCCTTGGCGCCGAACCCGCGCGCCAGCCCGCTGCCGGTGGGCAGGGCGGGGAAGCCGCGCACGGCGTCCAGCCCCTGCCCGCGCTCGGCGATCCGGCCCAGCTCGGCGATCAGGTCGTCGCAGGCGGCGGCGAGCCCACTCGCGACATCCTCGTCCAGCGCGACGACGCCGGGGTCGCCCTCCCGCGCCGCGGCGTAGAGCGCACGCGCCGCCGACTGCCCGGTATCCGGAATCCCCATGTGCCCCACCCTTCTGGCGTTACCCCTGCTCATTCGCACTGTACCGGCGGGTATGTGCCGGTGGTCGACGGAAAACGCCGGTGCCGGGTGATCTGGCGCGCCGAGCCTGTCGCCTAGACTGGCGCCCGATCGCCGAGGGGGAGGGGAACCGTGAGCGACGCTGCCGACAATCCGGCGCTGCCCAAGTACCTGCAGATCGCCAGGCACTTCGCCGCCCGGATCGAGGAGGGCGAGCTGCCGCCGGGCGCCGAGGTGCCGTCGGAGCGGGAGCTGGCGGCGCAGTGGAGCGTGGCCCGGCTGACCGCCAACAAGGCGCTGCGCGAGCTGCGCAGGCTCGGGCTGATCGAGACTCGGCCGCAGTCAGGCAGTTTCGTGGTCGAGCGGGCGGTCGCGGCTATCGCCAGGGACGAGCCGGGGCTACATCTGGGTTATCCGGGGGAGGGCTATCGCTGGCCCGCGCTCGGCGCCACCCCGGATGTGGTGGCCGACGCCGAGCCCGGCCTCGCGGGCGGCGCCGTCACCGACCCGGCCGTGCGGCTGCTGCGGGCGGGCGCCGAACCCGCGCCGGACTCGCTGCGCGCGGAGTTCCCCGAGGGAACGCCGGTGGCGCGAATTCGCCTCGTGCGCGGCGACTCCGGGGTCGCCGCGCTGGTGACCTCGTGGTTCGCTCCCGGCGTTGCCGCGCGGGCGCCACTGCTGGCACGGGCCGAGGCGCTGCCCGGCGGCTCCGGCCGGTACCTGGCCGAGGTGGCGGGCGTGCGGGTGGCGTTCGGCCACGACCGGGTCACCGCGCGGCTGGCGAGCGCCTTCGAACGCGAGCACCTGAGCCTGCCCGACCCGGCCGCTGTGCTGGTGCGGCGCTCCGCCCGGCACACCGCCGACGGAGTGCTCGTCCGGGTGGACGACGTTGTCCAGCAACCGGACCGCTGGTTCGCGGCCTGACGCGCCGACGACACGCCGCTACCGCATTGACACCACCGGGGGCCTCGCTGGAACAATCCAAACGGGCTCTGGTGCAGCCCGTTAAAGGGGAGTGGGGAGGGGTGCCATGTTCGATCCATTGACCGGCGGCGGGTGGTTGATCGTCGATGAGCGGTGCGTGGTCCGGCTCGGGCGCGCCGCCAGGCCGGACCACGTGACCTTCGTCTTCGACGGCGGCACAACCGAGTTCGAGATCAGTTTCGCGCCCGGCATCCTGCGTCGCATGCTGGAGTTGAGCGGCAACTAGGCGGGACGGGTTGCGCTCACGTACTGCAGCAGCCGGTGGACCTGCTGGTCGATGTCGGTGAGGCCGTGCTCGGCGAAGAGCGCGGGGAAGGTCTCGGTGTCGAAGACGCGGAGGCCGCCCGCCCCGCCCACGGCGGTGCTCAGCGCGCCGAACCAGCCTGGGGTGCGGTGGCTGGTGCTGATCGCGATGCGGCCGCCGGGGGCGAGGACCCGGATCATCTCGCGGGTGGCGCGGACCGGGTCGGGGATGAGGTAGAGCGCGCCGAAGCAGCACACGGCGTCGAAGGTGCCGTCCGCGAAGGGGAGGGTGCGGGCGTCGCCGCGGACGTAGCAGGCGCGGGGTGCGGCGTTGTCCCGGATCGCCTGCCCGAGCATGGGCTCGGAGTAGTCGAGGCCGATCACCCGGCCGTCGCCGGTGAGCTCGCGGCTCAGGTGCCTGGTGAAATTGCCGGGGCCGCAGGCCAGGTCGAGCACCCGCTTGGGGCCGGAGAGCCGCAGCGTGCGCACCGCGTCGCGGCGGTCGGTGTCCATGCTGCGGCCGCTGGCCAGGTAGAACAGCGCCGGGCGCCACGCCCGCTCGTAGACGGCGGCGAGCGCGGGCGCGTTCATGGTGCGGCGGGCGAGATTCACCGGACCGGCTCGACCTCGATGGTCATCCCGGCATCGCGCAGCCGGTCGGTGAGCGCGTCGCCGATGGCGGCGGCGGGGGTGAGGATGCCGGTCAGCTCGCTCTGCTTCTCCCGGTCGAAGGCGAGCGCAAGCCCGGCCTCGGCGAACATCACCGCGGTCGCCTGGTAGCCGGGGTCGCCCTTGCCCGCGAAGGTGGCCAGGTAGGTGGTGCCGGAGGTGGTGTTCGCGTAGGTCTTCATCCGGAACCAGCCGTTCACCCTGGTCTTCTCGCTCGGGCCGGTGCCGGGCGCGGGCAGCACGGTGTCGAGCACCTTGCGCCCGATCGCGAAGCGGCTCAGCACGGCGGTGGTCGCCACGCCGGCCGCGGTGCCGCCCGCCAGCGCCGCCGCGGCCACCGGGGCCAGCGGCGAGCGGCCCGCGGTCATCACCTCGCGGTACTTGAAGTTCTTGCCGTACACCCAGCCGAGCAGGCCGTTGCTGCGCCGCACGATCTTGGTGTTGTGCGCCGCCATCACGAAGGTGCCGACCCAGCCGGGCAGCCCGGGGTGGATGCTGCTCGCGCGCTGCAGCGTCTGGTCGGTCTGCCTGCCGACCTTCGGCTCACGCTCGGTGTCCGGGCTCAGCGCGTACGGGTGGGTGAGCAGCCTGGCCTTGGCCGGGTCGGTCGCGGCCTCCTCGACCATGGCGCGCAGCGAGTCGACGGTGCCGCCGCTGACCCCGCCCTTCACCGCGGCGATCAGGGTGACGTCGGTGAGCTCGCCGGTGTTGTCCGCGAGCGTCCGCTTGTACAGCTGGTACACGCTGAGATCGGAGGGCACCGAGTCGTAGCCGCAGGAGTTCACGATCTTCGCGCCGCTGCCGACCGCGACGTCCTGGTACCGGTCGATGGCCTCGCGGACGAAGGGCACCTCGCCGGTCAGGTCGGCGTAGTGCGTGCCCGCGTGCGCGCAGGCCGCCACCAGCGGCATGCCGTAGCGCAGGTACGGCCCGACCGTGGTGAGCACGGCGGTGGTCCTCGCGACCATGGCGTTCAGCGTGGACGGGTCGTTCACGTCCGCCTCGATCAGCTCCCACTCCGCCGCGACCGGCCCGAGCCCGCTCCGCACCTGCTCCAGCTTGGCCCTGGTGCGCCCGGCCAGACCGATCCGCGCGCCCGCGGGCGCCGCCCCGGTCAGGTACTCGGCGATGATCTTGCCGACGAAGCCGGTCGCGCCGAAGAGGACGAGGTCGAGTTCACGGGGTTCGGGCATGGGTGCGGCTTCCCTTTCGATGGATGGGCAGGTCAGGAGCGTTTGGTTCGGCGGCGGGCGGCCGGTGCGGGCGGGCTGGTCGGGCGGGCGGCCGGGCGCTCCGCCAGCCAGGCGTGGTGCGCCTTGCCGAGCTCGGTCACCGGCGGCTCGTCGTAGAGCCACTCCCGGGCGACGCGATGCCAGTTCACGGTGCAGCCGAGCTGGCCGAGCATGCCGAAGGTGAGGAAGTCGGCGCGCCGGGAGAACAGGTGCTCCGGCGGCAGGTTCTGCTGCTTCATGCCGGTGAACTCGCTCGCCCGCGGATCCACCGCGAGCAGGAAGGCGCCGCTCGCCAGCTCGGGGGTGATCGCGATCTCCTCGTCGATCAGGCACCACTCGGAGGCGGAGAGCACGTACTCCAGACACTCCTCGGCGCCGATCTCCTCCGGTGAGTCGATCACGCCGCGCTGGATCATGAGCTCGCGCAGGTCATCGGCGCGGTCCTCGGCGGCGGCGCGCAGGCAGGTGATCTCGAACCGGACGTGGTCGGTGTCCATCCGGTTGTAGAGCCCGAAATCGAGGAAGCCGACCCGGCCGTCGGCCGCGAGCAGCACGTTGCCCGGGTGCGGGTCGCCGCAGAACTCGCCGAAGGTGAAGAGCGACCCCACGTAGAAGCGGTAGATGATCTCGCCGATCCGGTTCCGCTCGGCGTCAAGCAGCCCGCGCATCTCCTCGAAGCCGCGGCCGTCGATGTACTCGCTGACCAGCACCCGGGTGCTGCTGAACTCCGGGACGGCATGCGGGACGACGATGAACGGGTGGTCGGCGTAGAGCGCGGCGATCTGCTGCTGGGTCCGCGCCTCGGCCAGGTAGTCGAGCTCGCCCTCCATGTTGAGCCGCAGCTCGTCCAGCACCGCGGGCGTCACCCAGGGCATGGCGGACTGCAGCACCTTGCGGAACATGGCGAGGTTCTTCAGGTCGGCGCGCACGGCGGCATCGATCCCCGGGTACTGCACCTTCACCGCGACCCGGCGGCCGTCGTGCAGCACGGCCAGGTACACCTGCCCGATCGAGGCGGCGGCCACCGGCTCCGCGCCGAACTCGGCGAAGAGCTCGCCGAGCGGCCTGCCCAGATCCTCCTCGATCACCGCGCGCATGGCCGCGAAGGAGACCGTCGGCGCGGCATCGCGCAGCACCGCGAGCCGCTGCTGGAACCGCTCGCGGTGCTCCTCGGGCACCAGGTCCAGGTCGAGCACCGACATCATCTGGCCGAGCTTCATGGCGACGCCCTTCATGGTGCCGAGCACCATGACCACCTGCTCGGTGGTGCGGATCATCGACTCCTCGGCCATCTTGGCGCGCACCGCCTCGGAGCGGCCGCGCATGGAGAGCCTGGTGCGCCGGGAGCGGATCATGGAGCCGGCGGCGACCGCGCCGAGTTTGGTGCCGCGAGCGAGCCGGGACGTCGGCACGTGCTTCGCCATCGAGTACCTCCGTTGGTGCCCGCGCGGTGACGTGGGCCACCCGCTCGGGATCAGACTAACCGGAGCCGTCGACGTGTCGAGAATGTCTGTGACCCGGGCCACTCCAACGAAGTTACCGGTCGGTTCTACGCCTGCGGCGGGTCTGGGAGGACGTGCTCCTGCGCGGCGAAGGTCTGCCGCGAGCCGCCCGCCCGCGCCATGCCCTCGATGGCGCTCCAGGTCATCATGGTCAGGTGGTCGATGACCTGGTCGCGGTCCATGGTCTTGTGCGTTGTCCACCAGTGCGTGGCCAGCTGGATGCCGCCGACCAGCACGTACGACCAGAGCATGGCGCCCTCGGTGTCGATGCCCTTCTCGGTGGCGCGGTCGGTGATCACGGCGGCGACCACCTCGGCGAAGAGCCGCTCGAACTCGGCGAGCGAGGACTGGTCGGCCGAGCCGTTGCCCATGATGAAGCGGTAGACCTCGGGGTCCTCGTCGACGGTGCCGACGTACTCCGCGAGCGCCGAGCGGACCAGCTGGTACTCGTCGGCGTCCAGGCTGATCGCGCCGTAGACCTTCGGCATCAGGGTGGTCTCGATGAAGCGCTGCATGGTGGCCCGGACCAGGTCGTTCTTGTCCGAGAAGTAGCGGTAGAGCACCGTCTTGGAGACGCCGATCTCGGCGGCGATCTCGTCCATCCCCGCGGTGCTGCCGCGCACCCGGACGGCGGCGAGCGTGCCGTCCACGAGTTCTTCGCGGCGGTCGATCTTGTGCTGGCGCCAGCGGCGTTTCCGGCCGTCCATCCGGCCGGTCCGCACCGCCGACGGTCGATCGGTCACTTCGCCGATATCGACGAGGTCTTCGGTGGACAGCGTGACTCCTCGGTCGTGTTGTCGGACGTGCTCGATGCCGGTGCGGGCTCCAGCCTAGTTCCCGGCGCGCGGGATAGGGGGGAATAGCCGCCGATGCGGCCGGTAACACATATCTGGGCACTTCCGCCCCCGGATGGACAGAATGGACACATGCACACAGATCCCGGCACCGCCGCCGTGCTCGAACCGGCCGGCCGTAAGCCCGCGCCCGCGGGACTCGCCGGCCTCATGGACGAGGAGGCCAAGAAGCGCGACCTGCGCCGGATGAAGGTCTTCGCGACCGGCCTGCTCGGGCTGGCCACCGTGGTCTACCTGTTCTGCCGCTGGCTGGAGTCGCGCGGCGGGGTCGCGCCCTGGGTCGGCTATGTGCGCGCCGCCTCGGAGGCGGGCATGGTCGGCGCGCTGGCCGACTGGTTCGCGGTGACGGCGCTCTTCCGGCACCCGCTCGGGCTGCCGATCCCGCACACCGCCATCATCCGGAAGAAGAAGGACCAGCTCGGCGCGAGCCTGGGCAGCTTCGTCGGCACCAACTTCCTCGCTCCGGAGGTGGTGTCGGCCCGGTTGGCATCGGCACAGGTCTCGCTGCGGGTCGGGCGCTGGATGGCGACGCCGGAGAACGCCGCGCGGGTCGCGCAGGAGAGCTCGACGCTGCTGCGCGCGGTGGTCGGGGCGCTGCGCGATGAGGACGTCGAGCAGATCATCGACAACACCATCGTCAAGCGGATCGCCGAGCCGCAGTGGGGGCCGCCGATCGGGCGGGTGCTCGCCGAGCTGCTCGCGGACAACCGGCAGCTGGCGCTGCTCGACCTGCTCGCCGAGCGCGCGCACCAGTGGGCGCTCGGCAGCCAGGAGACGATCGACCGGATCGTGCACCGGGACGCGCCGCAGTGGGCGCCGAAGTTCGTCAACGTCATGCTCGCCGAGCGCATCTACCGCGAGCTGGTCGAGTTCACCTGGAAGGTGCGCTCGGACCCGCAGCACGAGCTGCGGCTCGCGGCCAACAAGTTCCTCGAGGAGTTCGCGCACGACCTGCAGCACGACGAGGCCATGATCGCCAAGGCGGAGCGGATCAAGAGCCAGGTCATGGGGCGGGCCGAGATCACCGGCATGGCCGAGGCCACCTGGCGCGCGGCCAAGCGGCTGATCCTGGAGTCCGCCGACGACCCGAACAGCACGCTGCGCCGCAAGGTGGACGAGAACGTACGCAGGCTGGGCGAGCGGCTGCGCGACGACGAGGAGATGCGCGGCCGGGTGGACGGCTGGATCGACCGCGGCGCGCGCTACCTGGTCGGCAACTACGCGGCCGAGATCTCCACCCTGGTGACCGATACCGTCGCCCGCTGGGACGCGGAGGAGGCGAGCAAGAAGATCGAGCTGCAGGTCGGTCGTGACCTGCAGTTCATCCGGATCAACGGCACGGTCGTCGGCTCGCTCGCCGGGCTGGCGATCTACACGGTGTCGCATCTGATGTTCGGCGGCTGAGTTCGCGCCCTGCTAGCAAGGTGCTTGCAAGAGCTAGCACTTTTCCCTACACTCGTGTGTGTACAACCCACCGGAAGGTGAGTGATGGCAGAAGACCCCGACCTGTCCGGAGCCGGCGAGAAAACGGCGCGCGTCGTCCACGCGGCGCAGGACATCGGAGGTTTCATCCGGTCGCAGCGGGAATCCGCGCAGGTGTCGCTGCGACAGCTCGCCGCTCTGGCCGGGGTGAGCAATCCGTATCTCAGCCAGATCGAGCGCGGGCTGCGCAACCCCTCCGCCGAGGTGCTCGCGCAGATCGCCAAGGCGCTGCGGGTGTCCTCGGAGGTGTTGTACGTACGGGCCGGCTTTCTCGAGCAACGGCCACACGGTCCGATCCGGGACGCCCTGCTTGCCGACACCACGATCAGTGAGCGGCAGAAGCAGGTGCTCCTCGACATCTACGAGTCGTTCCGCCGGGAGAACGGCGGCGGCTCGGGGACCGGCCGGGACGACGACGTTCCACGCCCGCATACCGACGGCCTGACCGAACAGGCCACCCGGAGCCAGGAGAGCGAAACACCATGACCGAGAAGAACGCCACCGTGACCAAGACCGTTTTCGCCACCGTCGGCGCCGGTGACGCCGTCTACACCGCCGTACTGGACGCGGTCGGCCAGGTGCGCGAGCGCGCCGTCGCCACCGACGTGCAGTCCAAGGTCGGCGAGGCCCGCGAGCGGCTCACCAGGACCGAGGTGCAGGCGCAGTTCGACTCGCTGCGCGAGCGGCTGAGCGGGCTGCCGTCCGAGCTGCCGGAGGATCTGGCCGCGCTGCGCGAGAAGTTCACCCCGGAGGAGCTGCGCCGGATCGCCGAGCAGTACTACCGCCAGGCGCTCGACATCTACGCCGACCTCGCCTCGCGCGGCGAGGAGACCGTCGACCGGCTGCGCACCAACCAGGTCGTCGACGAGCGGATCCAGCGCGTCGAGACCATCTACAACGACACCGTGAAGAGCGCCGAGGGCGTGGTCGGCCGGGTCAGCGACCTGCTCGGCAGGCAGGCCAAGGCCGCCGAGGAGAAGGCGGCCGAGGTCGTCGATGCCGCGCCGGTGGTCGAGGCCGAGGTGGTCGCCGTCGCGACCGAGGTCGCGCCGACCGAGGGCCAGGCCGCCGCGCCGAAGAAGAAGCCCGCCCCGCGCAAGAAGGCCACCACCGAAGAGGCCTGATCCGCACAGCACCACCGCGCCCCCGCGTCCTGCCTGGACGCGGGGGCGCACCCCTATCATGGGTGGCGTGAACACGGTGAACGGAATGACCGGGATCATCATGCTCGTGCTCTGGGCGCTCGCGTTCGGGGCGGCGGCATTCGCGTTGATCCACGCCCTGCGCCAGCGTTCCGATGCCTTCACGGCGGTCGACAAGCTCACCAAGCCGATCTGGTCCGGGATTCTGGCGGTCGCGCTGCTGCTCCTGCTGCTCTCGTTCGGCAGCCTCGGGCTGCTCGCCTTCATCTCGATCATCGCCACCGGCATCTACCTGGCCGACGTCCGCCCGAAGGTGGACGAGGTGCAGCGCGGGCCGCGCTGGTAGCACCCGCCGGGCTGGCTCCACCGCCCCTTCGGAGTTACTGTAAGTAGCAGTAACACGAAGGAGTGTCCGATGCGTGCGAAGAAGCTGCGCAGGATGGCCGGGTACCGGGCGGGGCTGCGCTCCCGCACCTACGCCACCGCCCTGCTGAACCGCCCGACCGCCCCGCGCCGCACGCTCGAGGTGCGGGCGGCGGACGGCACCAGGCTGCGGGTGTACGCCTACGGCCCGAAGGACGCGAAGCCCGTTGTGCTGATCCACGGCTGGACCTGTGCCATCGAATACTGGAACGCGCAGATCAACACCTTCGCCGGTGAGTACCGGGTGATCGCCTACGACCAGCGCGGCCACGGCGGCAGCGAACTCGGGCGCGGCAAGCTCACCATGGACGTGCTCGCCGACGACCTGGTCGCGGTGCTCGACGCCGCGCTCGCGCCGGGTGAGCGCGCCGTGCTGGTCGGGCACAGCCTCGGCGGGATGACGGTGCAGGCCTGGGCCGCGCGCTACCCGGAGCGGGTGCGCGAGCAGGCGCGGGCGGTGCTGCTGACCAACACCGCCGCCGGTCGGCTGGTCGCCGAGACCACCGTGCTGCCCTGGTTCAACCGGACCGCGCGCTTCCTGCGCCGCAAGCTGGCGCTGCCGCTGGTAGTCGGCAGGCTCGGGCTCGGGCTGCCGATCCTCTTCCCGCCGGTCGCGCCGATCCGCTGGCTCTTCGCCCGCGGCATCATGCACCCCAGCTCGACCAGGGAGCTGCTCGACTACAGCATGGGCGTGGTGCGCTCCTGCCCGTCGCTGGTGCGCGCCAAGTTCGGGCTGCTGCTGGCCGAGATGGATCTCGGCGACGCGGCGCGGCACCTTTCGGTGCCGACCACGGTGCTGGCGGGGGAGTTCGACCACCTGACCCCGCGGGTGCACGCCGACCGCATCGCCGAGCTGCTCCGCGAGTCGGGCAACCTGCAGCGCCAGGCCGTGCTTCCCACCGGCCACCTCGGCAATGTCGAGGCGTACCCGCAGTTCAACGAGGAGCTGGCCCGGGTGCTCGTCGCCGCGGGCGACGAGCGGATGCCTGCCGCGGGCTAGGAGAAGACGACCGTCCGGCGGCCGTGTACCAGCACCCGGCCCTCCAGGTGCCAGCGCAGCCCGCGGGCGAGCACGACGCGCTCGATGTCGCGGCCCTGCCGCACCATGTCGCGGACCTCGTCGGCGTGGTCGATCCGGGTGACGTCCTGCTCGATGATCGGCCCGGCGTCCAGCTCGGCGGTGACGTAGTGGCAGGTCGCGCCGATCAGCTTCACCCCGCGGGCGAACGCCTGGTGGTACGGCCGCGCGCCGACGAAGGACGGCAGGAAGCTGTGGTGGATGTTGATCGCCCGCCCGGCCCAGTGCTGGCACAGGTGCGCGGGGAGCACCTGCATGAAGCGGGCGAGGACGACGGCGTGCGGGTCGTGCTCGTCGACCAGCTCGCGCACCCTGGCGAAGGCGGGGCCGCGCTCGGCCGGGTCCTTGGCGAAGGGGACGTGGTGGAAGCGCACCCCGTGCGCCTCGGTGATCCCGGCCAGGTCGGGGTGGTTGCCGATCACGGCCTCGATGGTGGCGGGTAGTTCGCCGCTGGTGGCCCGCCCGAGCAGGTCGTGCAGGCAGTGCGCGTCCCTGCTGACCAGCAGCACCGCGCGGCGGCGCTCGCCGGTGTCGTGCAGCTGCCACTCGGTGCCCGGCCCGAAGTCGGCCGCCACCCCGGCGAACCGGTCGCGCAGCTCGGCGAGCTCGAACGGGACGGTCCCGGCCGCGATGGCCTGCCTGGTGAAGAACCAGGCGTTGTCCGGGTCGGAGTAGTAGCCCGCCTCCACGATGGAGCCGCCGAACTCGGCGATGAACGAGGTGATCCTGGCGATGATGCCGGGGCGGTCCGGGCAGCCGAGGGTCAGCACGAAGCGCCGGTCGTTCGGGGCGGAGGTCATCCGCCCATCCTTGCAAACCGGGCTCAGAGCTCGTAGAACGCGTCGGCGTAGCGGAATTCCCCCGCGATCCGGCTGTCGAAGGTGGTGAGCGGGCGTACCTGGAGGTGCGACGCCCACTCCGGCCGGTCCGGCGCGATGCCGTACCGAGCGGCCGGGGCGAAGCCGAAGCGCGGGTAGTAGTCCAGGCTGCCGAGCAGCCCGACCAGCGGCTCGTCCAGTGCGTCCGCCGCGCCGAGCGCCGCGTGCACCAGCGCGCCGCCGATGCCGTCCCGCTGCCGTTCCCGCAGCACTCCGAGCGGGCCGAGCGCGAGCACCGGGAAGGGGCCGACCGCGGCCCTGGTCAGGCAGGTGTGCCCGACGACGGCGCCGTGCTCCTCCGCGACCAGCGAGAGCGTCGGGATCCAGGCGTCGCCGCCGCGCAGCGCGGCGACCAACCCGACCTCGGCCGGGTCGGCGGCGGCCCGCTCGGTATCGCGTTCGGCGAACGCGCTCCGATGCACGGCGGCGATACCGGCGATGTCGTCAGCGTGTTCGCGGCGGATCAGCACCATTCGAGTCTCCCCTCGAGCGGCCGAGGCCCGCAATGCAATTCGCCGCCCGTGTGCCAGACTTTCACCTCATGGCAGAACCCGCGTGGCCGAGCCGGGCCGAAGTCGCCGCCGTCATCGACCACACGCTGCTCGCCCCCGAGGCGACGCCGGACCGGGTCGCCGCGCTGATCGCCGAGGCGCGCGAGCTCGGGGTGCTGGCGATCTGCGTCTCGCCCGCCATGCTGCCGGTGCGGGCGCAGGGGCTGGTGGTCGCGACCGTCGCCGGCTTCCCCTCCGGCAAGCACCACTCGCTGGTCAAGGGGGCCGAGGCGCGGCTCGCGGTGGAGCAGGGCGCGGACGAGGTGGACATGGTGATCGACGTCGGCGCCGCCGTCGCGGGCGACTACGCCGCGGTGCTCGCCGACATCGTCACGGTGCGCGAGGCGGTCGGCGAGCGGACGGTGCTCAAGGTGATCATCGAATCCGCCGCGCTGTCCGACGAGGCCGTCGTCGAGGTGTGCCTGGCCGCCGAGCGGGCGGGCGCGAACTTCGTCAAGACCTCCACCGGCTTCCACCCGGCGGGCGGGGCGAGCGTGGCCGCGGTGCGGCTGATGGCCGAGACCGTCGGGGGACGGCTCGGGGTGAAGGCGAGCGGCGGGATCCGCACGGCGGCGGCCGCGGCGGAGCTGCTGGCCGCGGGTGCCACCCGGCTCGGCCTCTCCGGCTCGCGCGCGGTGCTGGACGGGTTTCCGGGCTGAACTCAGCAGCGGACCTCCTTGTTGCTGTTCTGCGCGTTCGTGTCCAGGTCGAAGTGGCCGCCGGTGAGGTGCACGTCGATCCCGCTGTCGGTGACGGCGATCCGGTCGGCGCGCATGCCGATCGGGAAGGCCTGCAGGCTCTGCGTGAACAGGTCGACGATGCCCTGCACCAGGTCGGTGGGGAGTCCGATGCCGAGGAACTGGGCGGCGGTGGTGTCGACGACGACCTTGTCCGAGCGCACCTGCGGGCGCACCTCCAGCTGGGCAAGCCCGCCGAGCACGTCCATGGTGACGGTGCCGCTGCCCGCCGCGGACTTCACCCCGGTCACCATGCCGGCGAGGGTCTGCGCGATGCCCTCGTTGCTCCAGGTGACGTCGGCCGAGGAGGCGCCGACGCTGCCGCCGCCGTCGTCGTTCAGGACGACGTCGGAGAAGGTCGCGTGCACGACCATCCCCTCGGCCGGGCCGAAGCGGTTGTCGTTGCTGTCCACCGTCACCTCGGGCACCTTGCCGTCGATGTAGGTGAGCAGCAGGGGTTTCGGGCCGAAGGAGACGTCGATGGTCGAGCCCATCTCCCGCTCGAACTGGGAACTGATGCATTGCGAGACCTGGTGCCGCGCGTAGGCCTCGGTGCCGACGATGGCGCTGCCGAGCAGTAGAACGACCACGACGAGGGCGATCACCAGCGGACGCCGCCGGTTGGTGCGCCGGGCGAGGGACGGTGCTGTGCTCATGGCGCTCGATTCTTCCGCACAAGTCTGAGCCGGTTCTGTGGACATGGTGAAGGCTCTGCCAAGGTGTACCGGTTGGGACGGATCCAGGCGGAATGTGACATGAGGCACAGCCTTACGGCGTAATCTCGGATCATGGCGGGCAACGATGCGAGCCGCCGCTTGCACGGCTGGGCGGAACTGCACGAACTGGCGGCGCGGCACGCCGGGTTCTTCACGGCGCGTCAGGTGATGCGCGCGGGATGTGAGGCGCGGGTGCGCGCCGGGCTGGAGGACGGCTCGATAGCGCGGGCCGCCATGGGCATGCTGCGGATCGCCGGGTCACCGATCGGGCCGCTGGACGAGTACGCCATGTGGGCGGCGTGGTTCGACGACGAGGTGGCGGTCTCCCACCAGAGCGCCGCCGACCTGCACGGCCTCGGGCGGCTGCGGCCGCGGTTCCTGCACCTCTCGGTCCCCGCCGGGCGGCCGCCGGTGACGCCGCGGGTCGTCGTGCTGCGCCGGGCGCTGGCAGGCGACGAGGTGGAGTCGGCCGGGCCGTTCCTGGTGACGACGCCGGTGCGCACCGTGCTCGACCTCGCCGAAGGCGATATCGCGCAGGTCGCGCTGGACGAGGTGGTGGCGGACGCCGTCGCCATCGGCCGGTGCGCGGCGGGGGAGATCCGGGCCGCGGGCGTCGGGCTCGCGCCGCGCGCCGCCGCCCGGGTGCACCGGGCGCTCGCGGCGGTGTAGGGGCCTGCAGCCGAGTCACCGCGGTGGCGGCGGTGTAGGGGCCTGCGGCCGAGTCACCGCGGTGGCGGCGGCGCGTGGGCCGGGTGGCGCGGCCTCGAACCGGGCGCGGGCGTTGGCGCACCGGCCGAAAGCCTGCCGCAGGGCTCAGGACATCGCCGGGGCATCGGTCGGCGCGACGTGTGCCCAGGGCACGCTCAGGACGCAGTCGCGCATGCGGCGGCGGAATACGCGCAGCGGGATGCCCTGCGCGGCAAGCGCTTCGGCGGCGATCCGCCAGCGGAACCGCGGCCCGAAGGTGGCCACCGGCGCGGCCTGCGCCCAGGCGCGGTCGGCGGCGGTGAGCAGCGCGTGGATCGGCTCGCCTGGCACATTGCGGTGGATGAGCGCCTTCGGCAGCCGCTCCGCGATGTCGGACGGCCGCTCGACGGTGAACGGATCCCAGGCCAGGGTGAGCGTCAGCGGCCCGGTGCGGTCGAGCAGGATCCAGGCGCAGCGCCTGCCCAGCTCGTCGCAGGTGCCGTCGACCAGCAGCCCGCCCGGCGCCAGATTTCCGAGCACGGTCGCCCACGCCTCCGGCACCGCCGACTCCGGGTACTGGCGCAGCACGTTGAAGGCGCGCACCAGGGTCGGCCGCAGCCCGGCCAGCTCGAACCCGCCGCGCGCGAAGGTCACCCCGTCGCGGCCGGGCACCACCCGCTCCGGATCGATCTCCAGCCCGGTCACCCTGACGTCGGGGCGCACCGCGCGCAGGCGGGCGGCGAGCTCCAGCGTGGTCCACGGCTGCGCGCCGTAGCCGAGATCGACGACGAGCGGGTCGGCGGCCTCCAGCAGCCGGGCGCGGACCAGCGGGTCGGCCACCAGCCGCCGGTCACTGCGGCGCAGCCGGTTGACCCCGGTGGTGCCACGGGTGACGGTGCCGATCGGCCGCCGGTTCAGCGCGCCGGCGTTCCCGCTTCCAGCCACTTCAGCGTCTCTTCTGCCTCGGCGCGGAACAGATCGACCAGGTTCACCAGGATCAGCTGCTCCAGCCGCGGCCCGACCATGGGGATGAAGACCTTCGCCTCGGAGGAGTAGCGGATGGTGCTGCCGGTCTCGGTCGGGAAGAGCCGGATGGTGCCGTTCAGGCTGCCCGGCCCGGCCGGGATCGAGGCCGAGTACTTGCCGTGCACCTCGTCGTCGCGGAACGGGCCCCAGCTCTCCTTGCGGGTGATCACCATGTCCTTGCGGAGCACGGTCTGCGCCATCTCGGGGAGCATCTCGCGCGGGATGATGTGCTCCAGCACGACCTCGATCCCCGTCTCCGCGGAATCCACGCTGACCACGTGGTTCGGCGAGTATTTCCGCATCTCCTCGACCCTGGCCTCCCAGTAGTCGCGGGTCGACAGCGCCGCGTACAGCTCCTTGGTGGTGTGCAGCGGGTACCGGGCGGAGTAGTCGAGTCGGCGAGCCATGAGCCGACACGTTACCGGTGCCCGCTCGCCGCGCGGCACACGGCGGGCGATGTGGCGAACGCCCACAATCCGCCCGCCTGCGGCGTGCTGCCGCGCCCCGGCGTCAGCGCTGCGCGAGCCAGGTATCGGTGAACTCGGCTTCGTTGCCGAGCAGCTCGACCAGCCGCTCCGCGATGGCCGCCTCGATCTTCCCGCCGAAGAGCGGCACCTTGACTTCGATGGTGCCGGTGATCGTGGCCACCGAGCCCGCGCCGTCGGCGGCCAGCGCGATGCTGCCGCGCACCTCGGCGGGGGCGCCCTCGACCTTGGCGGTGAAGGTCCCGGTGTCGCCGGTCCACTCCTCGACCCGCGGGATGATCAGGTCGCCGGGGCGCACCGCGGTGATCGCCGCGGGCAGTAGCTCGGCGGCGATGGCCTGCACCAGCTCCGCGTGCACCCGGTCGCCATCGATGGTGATCCGATCCAGCCTGGCGTTCGGCCCGCCGACCTCGGCGATCCGGTCCTTCCAGTACTGCTCGTCGGCGATCGCCGCGCGCACGGCCGCGGCCGAATGGGAGTAGCGGGCGGTGTACGCCAGGGGGGTCGCCATGGTCGGACACGCTACCGTCTGCAGCGTGCGATCTACTCGGGTGGTCTCCTCGGACGAGGTGCGCGAACTACTGGCCGATTCCGGTGCCGAAGTGCGCCCCGACGTGCCGCTGGCCGGGCTGACGACGCTGCGCGTCGGCGGCCCCGCGACCGTGGCCGAATGTGCCGATGAGGCGGCCCTCGTCCGCACCGTCGGCGCGCTGGACGCGGCGGAGATCCCGGTGCTGCTGCTGGCGGGCGGCTCCAATCTGCTGATCGCCGACGGTGGGTTCCCCGGCGTCGTGGTGCGGATCGCGAACGCCGGGGTCGAGCTGACCGCCGACTCGGTGCTCGCCGAGGCGGGCGCGGTCTGGGACGACGTGGTGGCGCGGACCGTCGCCGCCGGGTTCGGCGGGCTGGAGTGCCTCTCCGGCATCCCCGGCTCGGCGGGCGCGACCCCGGTGCAGAACGTCGGCGCGTACGGCGTCGAGGTGGCCGGGCTGCTGCGCCGGGTCCGGCTGCTGGATCGGGCGAGCGGTGCGGTGCGCTGGGCCGAGCCGTCGGAGCTCGGCTTCGGCTACCGGACCAGCCTGCTGAAGCACTCCGACGCCGCGGTGGTGCTCGCGGTGGAGTTCGCGCTCGACCCCACCGGCGCCAGCGCGCCGCTGCGCTACCGGGAGCTGGCCGCGACCTTCGGCGCCGAGGAGGGCGAGACCAGGCCCGCCGCCGAGGTGCGCGACGCGGTGCTGCGGCTGCGCGCGAGCAAGGGCATGGTGCTGAACCCGGACGACCACGACACCTGGAGCGCGGGCTCCTTCTTCACCAACCCGGTGGTGCCGGAGCCGGAGGTGGAGCGGGTGCGGGCGGCCATCGCGGCCCGGGTCGGCGATGTGCCGGTGCCGGTCTACCCGGCGCCGGACGGGGTGAAGTTCTCCGCGGGCTGGCTGATCGAGCGGGCCGGGTTCGGCAGGGGCTTCCCCGGCGCCGATGCCCCGGCCCGGCTCTCCACCAAGCACACGCTGGCGCTGACCAACCGCGGCGCCGCCACCGCCGCCGACCTGGTCGCGCTGGCGCACACCGTGCGCGACGGCGTCGCCGAGCGGTTCGGCATCCGGCTGCACCCCGAGCCGGTGACGGTCGGGGTCACCGTGTGACCGGTTCGGCCAGGCGGTAGCGCGCCGCCGCGCGTAGATTCGAGGAAGTGCGCATACGCCAGGCTTCCCGAAGGTCAGTGGCCGTGCTCGCGGCCGTCGTGTTCTCCGTGCTCGCGCTGCTGCTCGCGAGCTGCGGCTCCGGCGGCTCCGGGTCGGAGCCCGAACCGGCCGAGCCGGTCGCCCAGGTCACGCTCGACCCCGGCGCCGACGCCACCGGCGTCAGCCCGACCGCGAAGATCTCGGTCTCGGTGCGGAACGGCACCATCGACGAGGTCGCGTTGAGCAATGCCGCGGGCAAGCAGGTCAGCGGGCAGTTGAGCGCGGACCGGCGCGAGTACACCGTCACCGAGCCGCTCGGCTACGACGCCACCTACAGCTGGACCGGTACCGCCATCGGCACCGACGGCAAGCCGGTGCCGATCGAGGGCGGGTTCAGCACGCTGGCGCCGACCGGGACCACCCCGGCCACGCTGAACATCGGCGACGGCCAGGAGGTCGGCATCGCGGCGCCGATCATCCTGAAGTTCACCGGCCCGGTGCCGGACAAGGCCGCGGCCGAGAGGGCGCTGACGGTCACCACCGACCCGCCCACCGAGGGGTCGTGGGCCTGGCTGCCGGACGACGGCGGCGCCCGCGCGCACTGGCGGCCGAAGAGCTACTGGCAGCCAGGCACGACGGTGCACGTGGACGCGAAGCTCTACGGCGTCGCGCTCGGCGGCGGCGCGTACGGCGACGGCGACCTGACCACCGATTTCAGCATCGGCCGCAGCCAGATCGTGCGGGCCGACGCGACCACGCACCGAATCCGGGTGGTCCGCGACGGCGGCACCGTCTTCGACTTCGCCGCCAGCTACGGCGAAGGCAACGAACCGCGCAACGTCACCCGCTCCGGCGTCCACGTGGTCACCGAGAAGTACGAGGACTTCCTGATGTCCAACCCGCCGTTCTACGAGAACGTGCGCGAGCGCTGGGCGGTGCGGATCTCGAACAACGGCGAGTTCATCCACGCCAACCCGGAGTCGCTGGCGGCGCAGGGCTCGGCCAACGTCACCAACGGCTGCATCAACCTCTCCCCGGAGGACGCCGCCGCCTACTTCCCGACCGCGCGCTACGGCGACCCGGTCGAGGTCACCAACACCTCGATCGCGCTCTCCGCCGCGGACGGCGACATCTACGACTGGGCCGTCGACTGGCCCACCTGGGCGTCGATGTCCGCGCTGGACGGCTAGCGCCGCGGCGGCTCGGGGGCGGCGCCCCTGTCGGTGGCGGCATCCGCCTCGACCTCGGCCTCGACCCGCTTGTGGTCGGCCTCGTGCCGTGCCACCTCGGCGTCGCGCTGGGCGAGCAGGTCGCGGATCTCGATGAGCAGCTCGGTCTCGGTCGGCTCGGCCGCCTTCTTCGTGCCGAACCGGTTGGTCAGGTGCCGCATCGGCATGATCAGCACGAAGTAGAGCACCGCGGCGACGATCGCGAAGTTCAGGAACGCGCTGATGATCGGGCCGATCGCCACGAAGGTGGCCGGCTTGCTCGACACCAGCCGGAAGCCGAGCCCGAGCTCGTCGGTGCCGCCGAAGACCGCGAGCAGCGGATTGATCAGCCCGCTGGAGAACGAGGTGACGACCGCGGTGAAGGCGGTACCCATGACCACCGCGACCGCGAGATCGATGACGTTGCCCCGCAACAGGAAATCGCGGAAACCCTTGAACACGACCGGACCACTCCCACCGTCTCGACTGCCGAACCGGTCCGATGCTAACGGCTGCGGCCCCGGCCCGCGCGGCTCAGGAGCGGCGCGCGAACCGCCCCGGCGCGACCTGGTCCCGCGGCGCGACGGTGATCTGGTCCAGGTTCACGTGCGGCGGGCGGGAAGCAACGAAGCCGACGATCTCCGCGATGTCCTGCGCCACCAGCGGGTCGATCCCCTCGTACACCTTGGCCGCCCTTTCCGCGTCGCCGTCGAAGCGGACCAGCGAGAACTCGGTCTCCACCGCGCCGGGCGCGATCTCGGTGAGCCGCACCGGCTTGCCGAGCAGCTCGCCGCGCAGGGTGCGGTGCAGCACCGCCTGGGCGTGCTTGGCCGAGGTGTAGCCGGAGCCGTTGTCGTAGGCGTGGAAGGCGGCGACCGAGGTGATGGTGACGATCAGGCCGTCGCCGGATGCGATGAGCTTCGGCAGCAGCGCCTTCGTGATGCGCAGCGTGCCGAGCACGTTCGTCTCCCACATCCAGCGCCAGTCGTCCAGGTCGGCCTCGGCGACGGTGGCCAGCCCCTTGGCGCCGCCCGCGTTGTTCACCAGGATCGATGCCGTCGGGATCGCGTCGGCGAAGGTGGCGACCGACTCGTCCGAGGTGACGTCCAGCTCGAGGGCGGTGCCGCCGATCTCCTCGGCGAGCGTGCGCAGCCGGTCGAGCCGGCGCGCGCCCACGTAGACGTGGTAGCCCTGGCCGGCGAGTTGCCGGGCGGTGGCCTCCCCGATTCCCGAGCTGGCTCCGGTGACGACGGCATTCAGGCTGCTCATGGTTGTCGATCGTAGGCGGGCCGTGCTCGGCACCCGACCGGCCGGGTACGGCGAAACCGCCCGCCAGCGGCCGGGTCTAGCCTTCGGATCATGGCGATACGCGAAGTGCAGAGCGCGGACGGCACCGGCATCGTGTACCGGTCGAGCGGCCCGGCGGGCGCGCGGCCACTGGTGCTGCTGCACGGCTGGTCCGCCGATCTGCGCTGCTGGGGCGCGGCGGCCGACGATCTGGCCGAGCGCTTCCGAGTACTCGCGGTCGACTCGCGCGGCCACGGCTACTCCGGCGCCCCGGCGAGCGGCTACGACGACCCGGCCAACTGGGCCGCCGACGTCGCCGCGGTCCTCGCCGACGCCGGGATCGAGCGGGACGCGATCCTGCTCGGCTGGTCCTACGGCGGCATCGTGCTCACCGACTACCTCGCCGCGCACGGCACCGGCGCGGTGGCGGGTGCGATCTACACCGGCGCCATGGCGAGCATCGGCAAGGGCGTGCCCGGGGCCGAGCCAGGCCCCGCGCTCGGCGCCGCGATGCCCGGCGTCTTCGAGGAGAGCCCGGGCCGGGCGCTGCGCGCCTTCGGCGCGTTCGGCGACGCCAACACCGGGCCGAGCCGGGAGCGCGGCGTCGACGCCCAGCGGCTCTTCGGCGCGAGCCTGGCCACTCCGCCCGCGGTGCGTAAGGCGCTGTTCTACCGGACCGTGGACAACACCGCGACGTTGCGCGCGCTGGACATCCCGGTGCTCGTGCTGCACGGCACCGCCGATCCGGTGGTCCCCGTGGTGAACGGCAGGTACATCGCGGAGACCGCGCCGAAGGCGCGCGGCTCCTACTGGGAGGGCGCCAAGCACGGGCTCTTCCTGGAGGATCGGGCCCGCTGGGTGGCCGAGGTGACGGAGTTCGCCGACTCCCTGTGACCGCTCTCACCAACGCCCGCAGCGGTGGTGGCGGGTATCGGTCACCGGTGCACTATGGAGTGTGTGAGTCACTGTCCGCGTCGCATCGCCGTGCTGTCGGTCCATACGTCGCCGTTGGCCCAGCCCGGTACCGGCGATGCGGGCGGGATGAACGTCTACGTGCTGCAGACCGCGCGGGAGCTGGCCAGGCGCGGGGTCGAGGTGGAGATCTTCACCCGCGCGACGTCGTCGAACCTGCCCCCGGTGCAGGAGGCCGCGCCCGGCGTGCTGGTGCGCAATGTGGTCGCGGGCCCGTTCGAGGGGCTGGACAAGCACGATCTGCCCACCCAGCTGTGCCCGTTCACCGCCGAGGTGCTGCGCCAGGAGGCGCGGCAGGCGCCCGGCTACTACGACCTGGTGCACTCGCACTACTGGCTCTCCGGCCAGGTCGGCTGGCTGGCGCGGGACCGCTGGCGGGTGCCGCTGGTGCACACCGCGCACACCCTGGCCGCGGTGAAGAACGCCGCGCTCGCCGATGGCGACACCCCGGAGCCCGCCAGCCGGGAGATCGGCGAGAAGCAGGTCATCGCCGAGGCCGACCGGATGATCGCCAATACCGTCGAGGAGGCGCGGCAGCTCATCGAGCTCTACGGCGCCTCGCCGGACCGGGTCGACGTGGTGCCGCCCGGCGCCGACCTCACCCGCTACCACCCGGGTGACCGGGCGGCCGCCCGACGCGAGCTCGGGCTGCCGCAGGACGAGCGGATCGTCGCCTTCATCGGCCGGATCCAGCCGCTCAAGGCGCCGGACGTGCTGGTCCGCGCCGCCGCCGAGCTGCTCCGGCGCGACCCCGCGCGCCGGCTCCGGGTCCTCATCGTCGGCGGGCCGTCCGGCACCGGGCTGCAGCGCCCGGACGCGCTGATCGAGCTGGCCGCGGCGCTCGGCATCGGCGACCGGGTGATCTTCCTTCCCCCGCAGCCGCCGGAGCGGCTGGTGCAGGTGTATCGCGCCGCCGACCTGGTCGCCGTGCCGAGCCACAACGAGTCCTTCGGCCTGGTCGCCATCGAGGCGCAGGCCAGCGGCACCCCCGTGCTCGCCGCCGACGTCGGCGGGCTGAGCACCGCGGTGCGGCACGGCGAGACCGGGCTGCTCGTCCCCGGCCACCACACCCCGGACTGGGCGGACGCGCTCGGCGCCCTGCTCGACGACGGACCCGGGCTGCGCGCCATGGGCGCCGCCGCGGTGACGCACGCCGCCGGATTCTCCTGGGAGCACACCGCCGACGGGCTGCTGACCTGCTACGACGCCGCGCTGGACGAGTTCGGCGGGCGCCGCCGCGCCGGCCCGAGGCTGCGCGCCGAACTGGCTGCGAATGATTCCGCGCTGCCGCGGGTAAGCGCCGAGGAGGCAAGGCCCGAGCCCGTCTTCGGCGAGCCGGGGCAGGCAAGGACGCGGGCGCTGTGGCGGCGCCGGACGGGAGTACGGCGATGACCGGAACGGCCGAGCTGATCGAGGAGACCCTGCGCGAGCGGGAGATCGAGTACACCCGCCCCGGCGACGGCACCTTCGTGGTGGTGCTCCCCGGCGAGCGCAAACTCAAGACCAACGTCATGCTCACCGTCGGCACGCACGGGCTGCGGGTGGAGAGCTTCGTCTGCCGCAAGCCGGACGAGAACTTCGAGGGCGTCTACAAGTACCTGCTGCGCCGCAACCGCAGGCTCTACGCGGTGGCGTACACGCTGGACAAGGTCGGCGACATCTACCTGGTCGGCCGGATCTCCGCGCACGCCGTCACCGCCGACGAGCTGGATCGCCTCTTCGGCCAGATCCTGGAGGCGGTGGACCAGGACTTCAACACCCTGCTCGAGCTGGGTTTCGCGGAGTCCATCCGCAAGGAGTGGAAGTGGCGGGTCGCGCGCGGCGAGTCGCTGCAGAACCTGCGCGCCTTCGAGCACCTCGTGGATTCCGCCGACAGGGGCTGAGCGGTCCGGGGATGATCACCCGGTGAGGCAGTCTTTTCTGTGGTGTCCGTGGTGACGCGGATCGCGCTCGACATCGGTGCCACCAAGTTCGCCGCGGCACGGGTGCGCCCGGATTCGCCGCGGTCGCTGGAGGCCGAGGTGGGGTTCGGCCTCGGCGCCGTGCATCGAGCCGACGTCCCGGCGAGCGGGGTCTGGGAGGTCTGCCGGGAACTCCTGCTCGAGGTCGCGGGCGGCGAGCCGGTCGAGGCGATCGGCATCGGCGCGGCAGGCCCGGTCGACGTCACCGCCGGCGTGACCGGCCCGCTCAATATCCCGGAGTGGCGCTCCGGCTTCCCGATCGTCGACTCGGTGCGCGCGCTCTTCCCCGGCGCCACCGTCCGCTTCGCCGTCGACGGCGCCTGCCTGGCCCTGGCCGAACAGCGCGCGGGCGCGCTGCGCGGGGTGCCGGACGCGCTCGCCATGACCGTCTCCTCCGGGATCGGCGGCGGCATCCTGGCCGGCGGCCGGGTACTGACCGGGCGCACCGGCAACGCCGGGCACGTCGGGCACATCGTCGTCCCCGGCGAGGAGGTGCCGTGCGGCTGCGGCGGCTTCGGCTGCGTGGAGGCGGTGGCGAGCGGGCTGTCGTCGGTGCGCTGGGCCAGGTCGCGGGGGTGGCGCGGCAGCAGCGGCGTCGAGCTGGCGGCCGACGCCGCGGCGGGCAACTCCACCGCGCAGGCCGCCCTCGAACGGGCGGGGACCGCGCTCGGCCGGGCCGTCTCCTCGGCCGCCGCCACCCTCGACATCGACGTGGTGGTGATCGGCGGCGGCTTCGCGGCGTCCGGCGAGCCGCTCTGGAAACCGCTGCGCGCCGCCGTCACCAGGCACGCCAGGCTCGGCTTCCTGCGCAGGCTGCGGGTGCTGCACTCCGAGATCACCGTCGGCGCCACCCTCGCGGGCGCGGCGGTGCTCGCCGCCGGGCCGGGAGCGGACGCCGGTGACGTGCCAGAATGGCCCGCATGACGTACACCCTCGTGCTGCTGCGCCACGGCGAGAGCGAATGGAACGCCCTGAACCTGTTCACCGGCTGGGTGGACGTGCACCTCACCGACAAGGGTGTCGCCGAGGGCAAGCGGGCGGGCAGGCTGCTCGCCGAGCACGGGATCCTGCCCGACGTCGTCTACACCTCGCTGCTGCGCCGCGCGATCAGCACCGCGAACATCGCGCTGGACGCCGCCGACCGGCACTGGATCCCGGTTGTCCGGGACTGGCGGCTGAACGAGCGGCACTACGGCGACCTGCAGGGCAAGAACAAGGCCCAGGTCCGCGACCAGTACGGCGAGGACCAGTTCATGCTCTGGCGGCGCAGCTACGACACCCCGCCGCCGCCGATCGACGCGGCCAACGAGTACAGCCAGGAGGGCGAGCCGCGCTACGCGGGTATCGACGTGCCGAAGACCGAGTGCCTGCTCGACGTGGTGCGCCGCTTCCTGCCGTACTGGGAGTCGACCATCGCGCCGGAGCTGGTCGCCGGGAAGACCGTGCTGGTCGCCGCGCACGGCAACTCGCTGCGCGCGCTGGTCAAGCACCTGGACGGGATCTCCGACGACGATATCGCCGGGCTGAACATCCCCACCGGCATCCCGCTCCGCTACGAGCTGGACGAGAACCTGAAGCCGGTGCGCCCCGCCGAGTACCTCGACCCGGAGGCCGCCGCCGCGGGCGCCGCCGCCGTCGCGAACCAGGGCGGCAAGTAGCCCCGGCATAACTCGAAGCCCGGTTTCCCGAGGGGAAGCCGGGCTTCGCCCTTTCGGCCGAGGTTGCCGGGGCCCTTCTTACCGCTGAGTAAGTGTGTAAAGATGCCCTCGATGAGAGGTGTGTCACAGTCGATGCGAAACGTATTCCGGGTTTCGGTGGCGGCGCTGGCCGCCGCTCTCTTCCTTCCCTTCCTCGGTGCGGGGGCGTCCGCGGCGCCGCTGCCCACCGGTCCGGACGGTGGTGCGGCAGGCGCGGCCTGGCACGCCACTCACGACGGGCCGCAGCAGTTCCCGAACGTGAACATCACCTGGGACGTGCCGATCACCATGAGCGACGGCACCGTGCTGAAGGCCAATCTCTACCGCCCCGCCGACGCCGCGGGCATCCCGGCGCCGGTGGCGACGCCGACGGTCATCAACATGACGCCCTACACCAAGCTGGTGTCGAACCTGGCCGATCACGCGGGCTCGATCCCCGGGCTCTCGGACGCGGTGCTCCAGCTCTTCCGCGATTTCGACATGACCGGCACCCCGCTCTCCGGGCTCACCGACCTGACCAAGGCGTTCGGCGGCGGCGAGCTGCGCAACTTCGCGGTGGACCGGAGCCTGGTGCGCAGCGGCTACTCCCAGCTCGTCGTCGACGTCCGCGGCACCGGCTTCTCGCAGGGCGAGTGGGACATGCTGCGCGACCGCGAGCAGCAGGACACCGTCGAGGTGATCGACTGGGCAGCGCGGCAGCCGTGGTCGAACGGCAGGATCGGGATGACCGGGCTCTCCTACTCCGGCATCAACCAGCTGCAGGCGGCGGAGAAGGCGCCGCCCGCGCTGCAGGCGCTCTTCCCGGTGGTGCCGGGCAGCGACCTGCTCGCCGACGTGCTCGCCCCCGGCGGCGGCTTCGGCTTCGCCTTCATCCCGCTGTGGCTGGTGCTGATCAACGGGACCAAGTGGATTCCGGACGTGCAGTCGATCGTCACCGGCAACTTCGACCAGCAGTGGCTGACCGACCGGATCGCCTCGCCCTTCACCTACCTGGACGTCTTCCTCGACGCCTACGCCAAGACCAGGGTGGAGGATCTGGACCCGCGGGTGCGCGCCCTGCTCACCGACAACAGCTCGGACCGGAAGGCGTGGCTCGGCGACCCGTCGAAGATCACCATCCCGACCTTCGTCATCGGCGGCTGGCACGACCTGTTCACCTACTCGGAGTCGCAGATCTACAACCAGATGTCGGCGCCGCCCGGGCAGAAGCAGCTGCTCATGGGCAATACGTACCACCTGAACTCGGGCAACGAGTACAGCAGGCCCGGGCTGCCGCCGCGGCTGGATGTGCTGCAGCGCGCCTGGTTCGATCGCTGGCTCAAGGACATCGACAACGGCATCGACCGGTACGGCCCGGTGACGCTGCGGCAGCAGGGCGGCGGCTGGATCACCCAGGACGGCTTCGGCGAGTCCGCGCCGCCGGAGCAGGCCGCCGAGCACCGCCGGATGTACCTCTCCGGCGCGCCGAGCGGCACCGCGCGGAGCGGCTACGACGGCTCGCTGTTCCCGTCGGACGACGGCAGCACGCAGCGGATCACCGTCGCGCCCGGGCTCAGCGGGCTCTGCTCGAACGATGCCGCGCAGGCCACCGCGGGTGTGCTCGCGGTGCTCGAGGGCTGCGCCGCCGACTCCCGCATCCAGGAGACCAACGGGTTGACCTTCACCAGCCCGCCGGTCACCGCGCCGACCACCGTCTCCGGCCCGGTCGCGGTCCGGCTGAACACCGTGCAGGACGCGGTGGACGGCAACTGGGTGGTCACCCTCAACGACGTCGCCCCGGACGGCCGCTCCACCGTGCTCTCCTCCGGCCAGCTCATGGCCTCGCTGCGCGCGATCGACGAGAGCCGCAGCAGCCGCTCGGCCAACGGCGACTACACCGACCCGCGCCCGATCGCCTCGCTGGAGAACCGGCTGCCCACCGTTCCCGGCGAGCCGACCACGCTGGACATCGCGCTGCCCGCCACCGAGGCGGTGCTGCAGCCGGGGCACCGGCTGCGGGTCGACGTCTATGCGGGCAACTTCCCCAAGGGTTTGCCGATCCTGCCGATGCTGGTCGACACCGGGCTGCTGCCGCAGCACGTGCAGCTCGATCCGACCCGCCCGAGTTTCGTGAACGTCCCGCTGCGGGGCGAACCCGGCTGGGGATAGCCAACATTGCGTTAACACCCGGCCAACAGGGTTGGAAGTGGCTGTGACCTGCGGGAAACTTCGTGTACCGGCCATCGGTTGAACGGTCGGCGACCGTACGATTCTGAGTGTGAGCGTTCCCCAGGCCGTCCTGCTGGCTGTCCTCGCAGCCGTTGTCGGGCTGGCGGTCGGCGGGCTGGTCATCCCCTACGTGAACGCCAGGCAGGCGGAGAAGCGGCAGGCCGAGGCGGGGCTCACGACCTCCCAGGTGCTCGACCTCATCGTGCTCGCCTCGGAGAGCGGGATCGCGGTGGTGGACGAGTACCGCGATGTCGTCCTGGTGAATCCCCGCGCCGAGGAACTCGGGCTGGTGCGCAACCGGTTGCTGGACGAGCGCGCGTGGGCCGCCGTCGAGAAGGTCCTGGAGAACACCGAGCCCGCCGAGTTCGACCTCACCGCCAAGAACCCGCTGCCCGGTCGCAGCCGGATCGCGGTGCGCGGCGTCGCCAGGCCGCTCTCCAGGGAGAACAACTTCACCGTCCTCTTCGCCGACGACGACTCCGAGCAGGCCCGGATGGAGGCGACGCGGCGCGACTTCGTCGCCAACGTCAGCCACGAGCTCAAGACCCCGGTCGGCGCCATGAGCCTGCTGGCCGAGGCGCTGCTGGAGTCGGTCGACGACCCCGAGGCGGTGCGGCACTTCGGCAGGCGGGTGCTGGCCGAGTCGAGCAGGCTGGGCAAGATGGTCACCGAGCTGATCGCGCTCTCCCGGCTGCAGGGGGCCGAGAAGCTGCCGGAGCTGGAGGTGGTCGACGTGGACACCGTGGTGAACTCCGCGGTCGACCGCTCGCGCACCGCCGCCGAGGCGGCCGGGATCACCGTCAGCACCGACCGGCCCAGCGGGCTCGAGGTCCTCGGCGACGAGACGCTGCTGGTCACCGCGCTGTCGAACCTGGTGGAGAACGCCATCGCCTACTCGCCGACCGGCTCGCACGTCTCGGTCAGCCGATCGCTGCGCGGCGACCACGTGGCGATGGCCGTCACCGACCGCGGTATCGGCATCGCCAAGGAAGACCAGGAGCGCGTCTTCGAGCGCTTCTTCCGTTCGGACAAGGCGCGCTCCCGCGCCACCGGCGGCACCGGGCTCGGGCTGGCGATCGTCAAGCACGTCGCCGCCAACCACAACGGCGAGATCACGCTGTGGAGCAAGCTGGGGACCGGTTCCACGTTCACCCTGCGCATACCCGCCCACCTCGAGGCGGATGCCGACCAGCGCCCGGCACCGCCGGGAGCGGTCAAGAAGGAAACGAGCCCGCGCCCGGCGCCGGGTCGAGTCAATGGTGTGGAGGCACGTCGATGACCAGTGTGTTGATCGTGGAGGACGAGGAGTCGCTGGCCGACCCGCTCGCGTTCCTGTTGCGCAAGGAGGGCTTCGAGGTCACCGTCGTCGGCGACGGGCCGTCCGCGCTCGCCGAGTTCGACCGGGCGGGCGCCGACATCGTCCTCCTCGACCTGATGCTGCCCGGCATGAGCGGCACCGACGTCTGCAAGCAGCTGCGCACCCGCAGCGGGGTTCCGGTCATCATGGTGACCGCGCGGGACAGCGAGATCGACAAGGTGGTCGGGCTCGAGCTCGGCGCCGACGACTACGTCACCAAGCCGTACTCCGCCCGCGAGCTCATCGCCCGCATCCGTGCCGTCCTGCGCCGCGGCGCCGGTGACGATCTCGACGGCGGCACCGAGAGCGGCGTCCTGGAGGCCGGGCCGGTGCGCATGGACGTCGACCGGCACACCGTCCTGGTCAACGGCAAGCCCGTGACTCTTCCCCTCAAGGAGTTCGACCTCCTCGAGTACCTCCTCCGCAACTCCGGCCGCGTCCTCACCCGGGGCCAGCTCATCGACCGGGTGTGGGGTGCCGACTACGTCGGGGATACGAAGACGCTGGATGTGCACGTCAAGCGGTTGCGCTCGAAGATCGAGTCCGACCCGGCCAAGCCGGAGCACTTGGTGACCGTCCGCGGCTTGGGCTACAAACTCGAGGCGTAGAACTGGTGAGACCGAAACGGGCGTCCGCACCGGAGTGTGGACGCCCGTCAAGTATCGAGGATCAGGGGAAGTAGACCCACGCCGGGCCGATGGCGGGGAGGTCGATCTTCTGCAGGGTGATCCAGCCGAGGTCGTCTTCCTGCAGGCATTCGTAGAGCGGAACCGTGGTCCCGTTGCCCTTGCACGCGATGGTGTGCGAGGTCCCGTACGGGCTGACGATGACGTTCTTGCCCTCCGCCGCCGCGCTTGCCGCCGCGGCCGGGTCGGTGCCGCTGACGAAGGTGTGGGTGTAGTCGCCGAACTTGGCGGGGTCGACGTCGTCGGCGGACGCGGGAGCGGCGAGCGCAAGGCAGGCACCCGCTCCGATGGCCGCGGCCGCGACGGCCTTGCTGAAGCGAGCCTTTGTGAACAGGGTGTTTCCGAACATGGAAAACTAGTGAACCCTATCCAGGTGAAGTTCGCATGTCCTGGCGGTGACGCCTACTCCTCGGGATTCGGCAAACGCCCGGCGTGCACCGTTGCCGGGTGAATTGCGATCAGGCCGAGTCCTTCGCGCCTGCGGCAGTGCCTGGCCAGCTCGGCGTAGGCCGCGGCGCCGAGCAGCTCGGTCAGCTCGGGGCCGTAGGACTGCCAGACCGGGCGGGCGCCGACGTGTGCGTCGGGGGAGCCGGTGCAGTACCAGTCCAGGTCGAGCCCGCCCGGGCCCCAGCCGCGGCGGTCGTATTCGGTGACGACGGTGCGCAGGATCTGCACCCCGTCCGGCCGGTCGACCCACTCCTGGGTGCGCCGGATGGGCAGCTGCCAGCACACGTCCGGTTTGACCTCGAGCGGCTCGATGCCGCGGCGCAGCGCCATGGTGTGCAGCGCGCAGCCGACGCCGCCGGCGAACCCGGGGCGATTCAGGAAGATGCAGGCGCCCTCGTGCCGCCTGGTGCGCAGTGCGGGCTCGTCCTCCAGCTCGTCCTGCTCCAGGTACTTCTTCCTGGTGACCTTGCCGTTCTCGTCCGTCGCCTCCGGCATGAGCTGCCAGTCCTGCGGTGTGAGCAGCTTCACGGCGCGTTGCAGCCGCTTGCGGTCGTCGTCATCGGCGAGGAAGGCGCCGTGCGAGCAGCAGCCGTCGTCGGGGCGGTCGCCGAGGATGCCCTGACAGGCGGGGGTGCCGAAGACGCAGGTCCACCGGGAAAGTAGCCAGGTGAGATCGGCCACTATCAGATGCTCGTCGTTAGCCGGGTCTTGGAACTCGATCCATTCACGCGGGAAGTCCAGCTCGACCTCGGGCGCGGGATCCAGTTTCCGCCCTGATGGGGGCGGGGCCGGTTCGCTCGCGGATGCGCCTGCCGTCACGATGCCAGACGCTAACAGCCCCGCCGGGGCACTCGCAGGCCGGACGGTACCGGTACCCTTTTCGGAGTGCGGCTCGGAGTGCTCGACGTCGGAAGCAACACCGTCCACCTGCTCGTGGTGGACGCGCATCGTGGTGGGCACCCCATGCCCATGAGCTCGACCAAGGCGGCGCTGCGGCTCTCCGAGAACATGGACGACGACGGCTGCATCACCGAGGCGGGTGCCCGCAGGCTGATCGACACCGTCGGCGAGTTCGCCAGCATCGCGGAGACCTCGCGCTGCGTGATGCTGATGCCGTTCGCCACCTCGGCGCTGCGCGAGGCGGGGAACTCCGAAGAGGTGCTCGACCGGGTGCGCGCCGAAACCGGGGTGAACCTGCAGGTGCTCACCGGCGTCGACGAGGCCAGGCTGACCTTCCTCGCGGTGCGCCGCTGGTACGGCTGGAGCGCGGGCCGGATCATCAACCTGGACATCGGCGGCGGCTCGCTGGAGATGTCCACCGGCTCCGACGAGGCGCCGGACGCCGCGATCTCGCTGCAACTCGGCGCTGGCCGCCTCACCAGGGACTGGCTGCACGAGGATCCACCGGGCAAGCGCCGGATCGCGGTGCTGCGCGACTGGCTCGACGCCGAACTCGTCGCGCCCGCAAAGCAACTGCTCGAACCCGGCAAATCGGATCTCGCGGTGGGTACCTCGAAGACCTTCCGCTCGCTCGCCCGATTGACCGGAGCGGCACCGTCCGGCGCGGGGCCCCGGGTGCGCCGTACACTCACGAGTTCGGGCCTGCGTCAGCTGATCGCGTTCATCTCCCGGATGACGGCGGCGGACCGGGCGGAATTGGAAGGCGTGAGTTCGGACCGGTCGCAGCAACTGGTGGCCGGCGCGCTGGTCGCGGAGGCGAGTATGCGAGCACTGTCGCTGGATACGCTCGAGATCTGTCCCTGGGCGCTGCGCGAAGGTCTGATCCTGCGCAAACTGGATACTGACATGAATGGCGGACCGGTCGACGCGCTGCTGTCCGGAGGCGAGGTCGTCGAGACCGCGAACTCCGGCGCCGCGGAGTCGGCGGGTCCGATCGAAACGGTGCCGTCATGAGTGAGGACCCCAAACAGCTTTCGGTCGCCGAACTGCTGGCCCGCAACGGCCAGGGTGGTTCGTCGACCGCGTCGAGTGGCAGGCGCAGGCGCGCGGGCCGCGGGATCTCGGTCGCCGATCTGACCGGTGATCAGCCCGCGGTGACGCCCGGCGGTTCGTCGCACGCGGCGCCGGACGCGGAGCCACCGCCACCGGAGCCACCGCCGACGGGCGGCTTCGATCTCGCAGCCTACGGGCTGACCCCGTACGGCCAGGACGCCGGAACCCCCTCCGCGCCCGCCCCTTCCGCCTACGGTCCGCCGGACACCGCCGCGCCGCCCGCCTACCCGCCGCCGGGCCCGGCCTCCGACCTGCCGAGCTACTCGCCGGTCTCCGGCCCCATCGCCTACTACGACCCGCTCGCGGGCGGGCCCGCCGCGCCGGAGCAGGGGCGGCGGCGCCGGGTCAGGGACGATGCCGAGCAGCCGTCGTTCCCGATGCCGGAGACCGGTTCCGGGCGGCGCAGGCGCAGGCGCGCCGACGACGACGAGCCGGACGAGGCTGCTCCGCAGCCGAACGGCATCGGCATCGACACCTCGGAGAGCCCGCGGCTGAGCCGGGCCGAGCGCAGGCGCGCCGCGGAAGCGGCGGAAGCGGCGGAAGCGGCCGAGGCCGAACAGGAATCGGAGTCGGCGCTCGTCGAGAAGGCGATGGCGGCGGAGGCCGCGCGAGCCGAGACGGAGCGGGCGGCCGAGGAGGCGGTCCGCGCGGCACGGGAGAACGCGCGCGGCGGTGCCCGCGGGATCGACCCGGCGCCGCATGCCGGGCGGCCGACCGAGGTCACCAGGATCACCCCGTTCTCCGGCGGGCGGCGCGGCCGCGATGCCGACGCGGGCCGCGGTGGATTCGGCAACGGGCAGGCCGATCCCGGCCCCGAGGCCGGTGGCGCCTTCGGGCCGCGCACGGATTTCGGCCGCAACGGTGGCGACAATCGCAACGGTGAGCGCCCGTTCGGCGCGCCGGGCCGGCTCGGTGGCCCCGACCCGGGGCGCAACGGCGCCAACGGTTTCGGCGGTGCCCCCGATGCCGACCGCAACGGGTTCGGCGGCCCCGAGCACGGCCGCAACGGTTTCGGCCCTGCTCCGGCCCCCGGTCGCAACGGCGGCAACGCCTTCGGCGGCCCGATCGGTGCACCGGAGTCCAGGAACGGCGCCCCGCCCTTCCCCGGTCCGAGCGGCCCCGACCTCGGCGCGGCGCCGGGGCGCAACGGCTTCGGCGGCGCTCCCGGCCCGAACGGCCCCCCTGACCCCGGCCGCGGCGGCTTCGGCGGCCCGAACGGCGCTCCGGAGTCCCGCAACGGCGCCCCGGGCTTCAACGGCCCTTCCGGCCCGAACGGCGGCCCCGGTCCGAACGGCGGCCCCGGGCCGAACGGCGGCCCGGATCTAGACCCCCGCAACGGCGCGGGCCCGTACGGCCCCAAACCCCCCGGCCCGGACGAGGAATCCCCCTCCACCGCCGCCTGGTCCCTGCGCGACGACCCCGAATCCGGCCCGGTCCCGCGCACCCCGCCGCCGGCGGGCGGCCTCCCCGCCTGGTCCGCGCGCCGACGTCAGCCCGCACCGCCCGCACCCGCCCCCGAGGTCAAGGGCCCGCCGCAACCGGCCTGGCCCCCGCCGCAGGAGCAGCCGCTGATCTCCGGCCAGACCGTCGCGGGCGACCTGCTCCGCAACGGCGAGCAGGAGCGGCGCGACTTCGATGACGAGTACGACGACTACGACCCCGAGTTCGAGAACGACCGGTTCGAGACGGGGGAGTACGACGACTACGAGTCCGGCGAGTACCGCCCCGACTTCGACGACGACTACGAATCCGCCGAGTTCGACGCACCGGGCCGGGGCAAGCGCGGCAAGGGCAAGGGCAAGCGGGGCAAGAAGCCGAAGGCCGCGCTGCTCGGGGGCGTCGCCGCCGGGATCGGCGGCCTGAGCCGCTCACTCAAGGACAAACTCCCCAACTGCGGCGAGGGCGCGGAGCAGCCGGCGAGCAGCCGCTCACACCTCTCCGAGCAGGAGCTCAACCGCCGCCAGTGGATGATCCTCGGCGGCCAGAGCGCCGCCGCCGCGGTCGCGGGCATGCTGCTGTTCAAGGGCTTCGAGCGGATGTGGGAGATGCTGCCGTGGGTGGCGCTCGCGCTCGCCATGATCGTCATCCTCGGCCTGGTCGCGCTGGTCCGCGTGCTGCGCCGCACCGACGACATCCTGAGCACCGTGATCGCCGTCGTGGTCGGCACCTTCGTGACGCTCGGCCCGCTGGCGTTCCTGCTCAGTACCGGCTGAGGGGTTCGCCGGCATGACGAACATCAAGATCGGGCTCTCCACCGCGTCGGTGTATCCGGAGAACACCGAGTCGGCCTTCCGGTACGCGGCCGAGATCGGCTATGACGGGGTCGAGCTCATGGTCTGGGCCGAGCCGGCCAGCCAGAGCCTGGCCACCGTGCGCAGCTACGTCCGGCGCTACGACCTGCCGGTGCTCGCGGTGCACGCCCCGTGCCTGCTGATCTCGCAGCGGGTCTGGGGCGCCGACCCGGTGGCCAAGCTGGACCGCAGCGTGCGCACGGCCGAGGAGCTCGGCGCGGATACCGTCGTCGTGCACCCGCCGTTCCGCTGGCAGCGCCGCTACGCCGACGGCTTCGCGGAGCAGGTGGCCGAGCTGGAGGAGCGGAGCCGGGTGATCGTCGCGGTGGAGAACATGTTCCCGATGCGCGCCGACACCCTGTTCGGCCGCGGCGAGCGCGCGGTGCGGCGGCTGGAGCGGCGCGGCGGCCCCGGGCGCGGGCTGACCGCCTTCAGCCCCTCCTACGACCCCACCGACGTCGGTTTCCGCAACTACACCCTCGACCTCTCGCACACCGCCACCGCGGGCACCGACGCGCTGGAGCTGGCCGAGCGGATGGGCTCCGGCCTGGCGCACCTGCACCTGGCCGACGGCCGCGGCGCGGCGAACGACGAGCACCTGGTGCCAGGCGACGGCACCCAGCCCTGCGCTGAACTCTGCGATCACCTGCAGCGCAGTGGTTTCCGCGGGCACGTCGTGGCCGAGATCAACACCCAGACCGCGAAGACCGCGCAGGAGCGGGCGGCCATGCTGCGCCGCACGCTCGCCTTCGCGCGGGCGCACTGCGGCGGCCGCCCGGTGGCGGGCGCCAACCAGAACTGAGGGCAACCGCCCACCATCCGGACGCCACCCCGGGGGCTGGTTTACGCTGTACGAACGTCGCGCCGCTCCGGCCGCGGCGGGACAGGAGTGACGATGTCGCAGTCGACCGCCGATCTCGATCGGTCCACCGCCACCGACGCCCCGTTCAGCCGGGTCTGCGCGGTCACCGAGATCCCCGCCGAGGCGGCGGGCGCCGGGCGCTACCTCGGCGAGATCGAGCCGATCTGGACCATCGGCGCGAAGGTGCACGGCGGCACCATGGTCGCGGGCAGCGCCGCCGCGGCCACCCGCTGGCTGCACACCGTCGAGCCGGAGCTCACCGCGATGGCCCCGATCGCCGCCAGCTCCGACTTCCTCGGCGCGCCGGACGCGGGCCAGGTCGAGTACGCCGTGCGCATCCGCAAGGTGGGCAGGCAGATCTGCCTCGTCGACGCGGAGCTGACGCAGGGCGACCGGACCATGGTGCGCACCGCCTTCACCTTCGGCGCGCTGGACGACGCCGAGCCGATCTACGCACCGCAGCACGGCGACATGCCCGCCGAGCCGACGGCCGACGCCATCGGCTACGAGCCGGGCTCGCCGATGGGCAAGATCGTGAACGTGGCCAAGGGCGCCGACGTCTTCATGGACCGCACCTGGGCCCGCTTCCTGGACGGCGACCACGCCGCCGAGCCGCGGCTGCGGCTCTGGATGCGGCCGCGCGCGGGCGACGCGGGCGACCCCGCGGTGGCGGCGTACTTCGCCATGATGGCCGCCGACATGAGCCCGCCGGTGGCGATGAACCGCGGCCACTTCGGCTGGGCCCCGACCGTGCAGATGACCACCTACCTGCGCAGGCGTCCGGTGCCCGGCTGGCTGCGGATCATCGCGACGACGCACGAGATCGGCGGCCGCATGTTCGACGAGGACCAGCTGGTCCTGGACAGCACCGGGGCGGTGGTGGCGCAGAGCAGGCAGCTCGCGCTGATCCCGCAGCGGTAGCCCGCGCCGGTAAGGCTAGCCTTGGGGCCCATGACGAGAATCGCGGTGATCGGCGGGGGCCGGATCGGGGAGGCGCTGGTCGCCGGGCTGCTCGAATCCGGCCGGGTGGCGAAGGACCTGGTGGTCGTCGAGACGCACCAGGATCGGGCCGAGCTGATCGCCGAGCGCTTCGGGGTCCGGGTCACCGGCTCGATCGAGGACGCCTCGGTCGGCGCCGACGTGCTGGTGATCGCGGTCAAGCCGGGCGACGTCGACGGGGTGCTCACCGCGCTCGGCAAGGCGATGCTCGGCGGCGACGGTGACCAGGTGGTGGTATCCCTGGCCGCGGGGGTCCCGACCCCGCGGCTGGAGGCGAAGCTGCCCGCCGGTTCGCCGGTGGTCCGGGTCATGCCGAACACCCCCATGCTGGTCGGGCAGGGCATGAGCGCGCTTGCCCCCGGCAGGCACGCCAAGGCCGAGGATCTGGCGCTGGTCACCGGGCTGCTCGGCGCGGTCGGCAAGGTGGTGACCGTTGCCGAGGCGCAGATGGACGCCGTCACGGCGGTTTCCGGCTCCGGCCCCGCCTACTTCTTCCTGGTCGTCGAGGCCATGGTGGACGCGGGCGTGAGCCTCGGGCTGACCCGCGATGTCGCGACCACCCTCGTGGTGCAGACCATGCTGGGCGCCGCCGCGCTGCTCGAGGGCGCCGAGCAGAGCGCCGTCGACCTGCGCGCCGCGGTCACCTCACCGGCCGGGACCACCGCCGCCGCCCTTCGCGAACTCGAGCGATCCGGCGTACGCTCGGCATTTCTGGAAGCGCTGCACGCCGCAGCGCGACGCTCGGCGGAACAGGGGTCGTCGGCGGAGTGACCGTGCGGTTCACGCTGGGGAAACCCGATTTCTCACTCCCGTCGCAGCAACACCACTGGTCCCGCTAAGCTTCAAGGAGCACGTGCGTGTCTGTTCCGCCGGTGGGGAAGCCGGCGGCGCGGACGTGCCGGAGGTCGATGGTGCGATGATGTCTGCGAACAAGATGTCTGCGAACAACGGAACCGGCGGGCCGGGCTCGCCGTCGAACCGCGGTGGAACACGACCACCTGGCGGCCCCGTACCGGGGCAATCGGTATTCGCCGGTGGAACGCAATTCCTCACGGTCGCCGAGGTCGCGGAGTTGATGCGGGTCTCCAAGATGACGGTGTACCGCCTGGTCCACTCGGGAGAGCTGCCCGCGGTGCGGGTGGGTCGGTCGTTCCGGGTGCACGCCAAGGCGGTGCACGAATACCTGGAGACCTCCTACTTCGACGCCGGATAGGCGGATTCGGAGTGGCTCCGGTGTCCCGGTAGGATGAACAGTCGGTTCGTGTTCGCCCGCCGGTGGCACCGCTTCGGTGTGTCCGGAGCCCGGCGGGGCGAGCGAAACAGTGTCAGCCGCGCCAAGAGCGCCGAGTAGAGGAAACGCGAGGACGACCCTATGGGTTCAGTGATCAAGAAGCGTCGCAAGCGCATGTCGAAGAAGAAGCACCGGAAGCTGCTTCGCCGCACGCGGGTGCAGCGGCGCAAACTCGGCAAGTAGTCCCTCGCGTCGTGCGTGGAGCCCGTCACCGATCGCGGTGGCGGGTTTTTCGTATTCTTTCCACGCGATATTGTTGCGCGCTCAACACCCGCATAGATCTCCGCCGTAACCGGGTTATTGCGAGCGAACGGTCGGGTTTATCCCTGGTATCGGCGCGCCATGTATCCGGTGACTGAAGTCATCGTTAGAAGCTGGTTAATACTGTCGGCGCCGTACTTCACAGCCGCTACGCTGGGACGCGGAACATATGCCTGGGGGGCCGATCAGGCGGGATCCGGTGCGAATGGGTTCAGACACGAAGGACGGCCACCAGCCCACGGTGGTGATGGTGACCGGTGCGAGCCGGTTTTTCGGCGGTGACGTCGTCGCCAGGCTCGCCCGCGACCCCGCGATAGAGCGGGTGCTCGCGGTCGATTCCGTGATGCCGAGCGCGGAACTCCGCCGCCGCATGGGCCGGGCCGAATTCGTGCGCGCCGATATTCGAAATCCGTTGATTCGCAAGGTGGTCGACGGAAATGCGGTCGACACCCTCATCCATACCGCGGTGCTCACCCATCCGCCCGCCGGCGGTGGCCGCGCGGTGATGAAGGACCTCAACGTGCTCGGCGCGATGCAGTTGTTCGCCGTGTGCCAGAAAGCGCCGACCGTGCGCCGCGTCGCGGTTCGCTCGTCGTCGGCGGTGTACGGCGGCAGCGCGAAGGACCCGGCGAAGTTCACCGAGGAGATGGGCGCCCGCAGGCCGCCGAGCGGCGCCTTCGCCAGGGACATGATCGAGGTCGAGGGCTTCGTCCGCGGGCTGGCAAGGCGCAGGCCGGACATCGCCATCGGCACCCTGCGGCTCGCCCCGATCGTCGGGCCCCGGCTCGCCGCGCGCGGCATCGAATACCTCCGGTCGCCGGTGACGCCGACCGTCTTCGGCCGGGACGCCAGAATGCAGCTGCTGCACGAGGAGGACGCGGTCGCCGCGCTCGTGCACGCCGCGCACACCGTCGCCAGCGGCACCTTCAATGTGGCGGGCGACGGCGCGCTCACGCTCTCCCAGGCCGTGCGCCGGGCAGGCCGGATCCAGGTGCCGGTGCCGTTCTCGGTCTTCCGCACCGTCGGGCGCACGCTGATGGGCCGGGTCATGCGCGAATTCAGCGGCGAACAGCTCGACTACTTCCACTTCGGCTGCGGGCTGGACACCACCCGCATGCGCACCGAGCTCGGCTTCCAGCCGCGCTGGACAACGGTGCAGGCTTTCGACGACTTCATCGGGGGCGCAGCGTTGCGACCCGTCATCGACCCACGGTGGATCGATGCCGCAGAAAACAAACTGCTCGGCCTTGTCGGGGCCGGTACGGGAGCGCAGAGATGAACGACGTAGCAAAGGTCATCCGGATGCCGGAGGCCGCCGTCGACCCCAGGCAGCGACCAACCTCGCGGCGCTGGCCGGACAGCGCGGGCCGGACCCCGGCCAGCTCGGTCACCTCGCTCACCGACCGACTGCCCGCGGCCGCGCCGAAGCCGCCGCAGTCGGTCTCCGGGCTGGTCCGCGGGCTGCTCGGCAAGGGGATCAACCGCACCGCCGAGTTCGCCAGGCGCCGGCTCTCCGGCGATTACCAGGTCGACGAGTTCGGCTTCGACGAGCACCTGCTGGAGTCGGTGCTGCTGCCCGCGCTCCGGCCGCTCGCCGAGCACTGGTTCCGGGTGCAGGTCAACGGCATGCAGCACGTGCCGGAGGTGGGCGGGGCGCTGCTGGTCGCCAACCACGCGGGGACCATTCCGATCGACGGGCTGATGCTGCAGCTCGCGGTGCACGATCACCACGCCAAGCAGCGGGCGCTGCGGTTGCTCGCGGCGGATCTGGTCTTCGAGACGCCGGTGCTCGGGACGCTCGCCAGGAAGGCGGGGCATACGCTGGCCTGCCCGCCGGATGCGGAGCGGCTGCTGCGCTCCGGTGAGCTCACCGGGGTGTTCCCGGAGGGGTTCAAGGGGGTCGGGAAGGATTACGCCGACCGGTACAAGTTGCAGCGGTTCGGGCGGGGTGGGTTCGTTGCCGCCGCCGTCCGGACCGGGGTGCCGATCATTCCGGTCTCGATCGTCGGGTCGGAGGAGATCTACCCGAAGCTCGCCGACATCAAGCCGCTGGCGCGGCTGCTCGGGCTGCCGTACTTCCCGGTGACGCCGACGTTCCCGCACCTCGGGCTGCTGGGGGCGGTGCCGCTGCCGAGCAAGTGGTACATCGAGTTCGGGGAGCCGATCGCCACCACGCAGTACTCGCCGGAGGCGGCCGACGACCCGATGCTCATGTTCGAGGTCACCGACCAGGTGCGGGAGACCATCCAGCAGACGCTCTACCGGCAGCTGGCGAAGCGGCGCAACCCCGTACTCGGCTGAGGGCCGCGGCCCCGGGTCAGTGGTTCTTGCGGTGGGTGACCGCGGCGGCGACCGCGCCGCCCGCCGCGCCGAGGGCGAGCGCGGTCGGCACGCCGATCTTCGCGGCCTTGCGGCCGGTGCGGAAGTCGCGGATCTCCCAGCCTCGGTTGCGGGCCACCTCGCGGAGGTCGGAGTCGGGGTTGATGGCTACCGAGGTTCCTACCAGCGAGAGCATGGGGACGTCGTTGTGGCTGTCGGAGTACGCGGTGCAGCGCTTGAGGTTGAGGCCCTCGCGGATGGCAAGGGCGCGGACGGCGTGGGCTTTGCCGAGGCCGTGCAGGACGTCGCCGACCAGGCGGCCGGTGAATTTGCCGTCGACGCTCTCGGCGACGGTGCCGAGGGCGCCGGTGAGGCCGAGGCGCTTGGCGATCACCTGGGCCAGCTCGACCGGGGTGGCGGTGACCAGCCAGACCTGCTGGCCCGCGTCGAGATGCATCTGGGCGAGGGCGCGGGTGCCCGGCCAGATCTTGTCGGCGATGATCTCGTCGTAGATCTCCTCGCCGAGCATGGCGAGTTCGGCGGTGGGGCGGCCCGCGATGAAGGCGAGCGCCTTCTCCCGCCCGGTCGCCATGTCGACGCTGTTCTCCTTGCCGGTGACCCGGAACTTGACCTGCTTCCAGGCCACGTCCATCAGATCCGAGGTCTTGAAGTACTTGCGCGCGGCGAGGCCGCGGGCGAAGTGCACGATGGAGGCGCCCTGCACCATGGTGTTGTCGACGTCGAAGAAGGCGGCCGCGGTCAGGTCGCGGGGGACCTCCGGCGTGCCGATGTCGATTCCCTCGGCCAGTTCGGACTCGTGCAGGGTGAGCGCCGCGTCGGCGCTCGCCTCGCCCGCCAGGTTCGCCCTGACCTCCTCCTCGCTCGGCCCGAACGGGCTGCGCGAGATGCGCGCGATCTGATCCTGCAGCCCCTGGCCGATCGACCCCACGTTCCACCGCACCGGGAACTCGCCGAACCGGCCCGCGATGAAGCCGCCCCTAGCCATCCTCGATCGTTCCGGCACCGACTACCTCCGCCCGTTCGCGCGAACCACATCCCACACTAACCGGCGGAGCCGACGGATTCCCGCGACCCGGTGCGCAGGATCGGCCGTGCCGCGCAGTGTTTTGATGATGACCATGAGCGGACCCTCTCGTTCGGTGACTTTGCTGACACGTACCGGCTGCGGGCTGTGTGCTACAGCACTCGAACAACTGCGCGCGATCTGTGCCGACTTCGGGCTGACCCCGGAAACCGTCGATGTCGACGAGGCGGCGGCCACCGACCCGGAACTGCGCGCGGAGTACGGAGATCGCCTGCCTGTGGTGCTGCTCGACGGCCGCGAGCACTCCTACTTCGACGTCGACGAGCCGCGATTGCGCGCCGATCTCGGCCGCTGACTCCGGACCGGTTCGCCCGGGTTTCGCTCGCCGGCGGTTTGCCGGGGCAAAATGAGGCCCGGTTCACCGACTTTGTGCAGGCGTTCACAAGCGGTTACGGTGGTGGCAGCACCCCGCACGCCGAGCCGCGCTGCCGCGCGCCGAAGCCCCGGGCGCACCCCGCCACCATCTCGAGTCGACCCGCCTCCCGACCGCGCAGCACCGGGAACCGCAGCCCCCGGGTCGAGCGACGCAAGCCGGACCGCCGGGCCGGAACGAGGAGCCGACGAACGTGACAGAGCAGCACGAGACGCCCGGTGGCGTCTCCGGTGGGGCTCTGCGCGGGTCCGACGGTTCGAGACCGGGCGACGGCAGAAAAGACATTCCGCAGGCGACGGTCGCCCGGCTGGCGACCTATCTCCGCGTTCTCGCCGGGATCGCCGACGAGGGTGTTGCCATCGTATCGAGTGAGGAACTGGCTGTCGCGGCGGGTGTCAATTCCGCGAAGCTGCGCAAGGATCTCTCCTTCCTCGGCCCGAACGGCGTCCGCGGCGTCGGCTACGACGTGGTCAAGCTGCGCGCCAGGATCGAGGATGTGCTCGGGCTCGCCCAGGGCCACCGGGTGGTCCTGGTCGGAGCGGGCAACCTCGGCCGCGCCCTGGTCGGCTACGGCGGGTTCCGCCGCCGCGGCTTCAGCGTGGTCGGGATCTTCGACAGCGACCCGCGGCTGGTCGGCGCCGAGGTCGCCGGGCTCGCCGTCGCCGACGTCGCGCAGCTCACCGACCAGGTCGGCGCGCTGGCCCCGACCATCGCGGTGATCGCGGTGCCGGACGCCGCGGCCCAGCAGGTCTGCGACCGGCTGGTCGCGGCCGGGCTGCGCTCCATCCTCAGTTTCGCGCCCTGCGAGCTGCACGCCCCCGCGGCGGTGCAGATCCGCCGGGTCGACCTCGCGGTCGAGCTGCAGATGCTCTCCTTCGAGACGGCCCGCGACGCGCCGCCGCCCGAGGTCGCGCACGCCGTCTCCGGCCGGATCGCGCGCCGGGCGCCGGGTGCCCGCGGTGGCGGAGCCGCCAATCGAGTCAGCGGCCGCAGTCGATCGAATTCATCCCATTCGGCAACGGAGCCAAGCAGCAAGGGATCGGTGGTAACACCATGAGCGTTCTTCTCGTCGGTATCTCGCACCGCAGTGCGCCGGTGGCGGTGCTGGAGAAGGTGGCCGTCACCGACACCGACCGGCCCAAGCTGGTCGACCGGCTGCTCGCCTCCAGCCACGTCGCCGAGGCGATGATCCTCTCCACCTGCAACCGGGTCGAGGTCTACGCGGTCGTCGACGCCTTCCACGGCGGCCTCGCCGAGGTCGGCGAGCTGCTGACCAGGCACTCCGGGCTGCCGATGACCGAGCTCACCAGGCACGCCTACGTGCGCTACAGCGAGGCCGCAGCCGAGCACCTCTTCGCGGTGGCCAGCGGGCTCGACTCGATGGTGGTCGGCGAGCAGCAGGTGCTCGGCCAGATCCGCGGCGCCTATGCCTCCGCCGACGCGCAGCAGGCCGTCGGGCGCACCCTGCACGAGCTGGCCCAGCACGCGCTCCGGGTCGGCAAGCGGGTGCACTCGGAGACCGGCATCGACCGGGCCGGCGCCTCGGTGGTCTCGGTCGCGCTCGACCGCGCGCAGGAGATCGTCGGCACGCTGGCCGCCCGCACCGCGGTGGTGGTCGGCGCGGGCGCCATGGGCGGCCTCGCGGTCGCGCACCTGGCGCGGGCCGGGATCGAGCGGATCGTCGTGGTGAACCGGACGCTCGGCCGGGCGCAGCGGCTCGCCGAGATCGCCCGCGGCTACGGCGTCGAGGCCGAAGGGCTGGAGTTCTCCCGGCTGCCGGAGGCGATGGCAACGGCGGATGTCGTTGTCACCTGCACCGGGGCCGTCGGCGCGGTGGTGACGCTGGCCGACGTGCACCGCGCGCTGGCCGGGCGGGAATCCGCCGAGCGGCCGCTGGTCTTCTGCGACCTCGGGCTGCCGCGCGATGTCGAGCACGCCGTCGCCGGGCTGCCCGGCGTCTCGGTGATCGACATCGAGACGCTGCAGCACGACCCGGCCGCGGGCGCTGCCGCCGACGACACCACCGCCGCGCGCGGCATCGTCGCCGCCGAGCTGGCCAAGTACCTGGCCGGGCAGCGGATGGCCGAGGTGACGCCGACCGTCGCGGCGCTGCGGCAGCGCGCCGCCGAGGTGGTCGAGGCCGAGCTGCTGCGGCTGGACTCGCGGCTGCCAGGGCTGGCGAACCCGGAGCGCGACGAGGTCGCGCGCACGGTGCGCCGGGTGGTGGACAAGCTGCTGCACGCGCCGACGGTGCGGGTCAAGCAGCTGGCATCCACGCCGGGCGGCGACAGCTACGCCGAGGCGCTGCGCGAATTGTTCGAACTCAAACCGGGAGCGGCCCAGGCCGTCGCGGCACCCATGGAGGTGACCGCGCTCGGCGGGGAGGTTCCCGCCGGTCTCGCCGACGACTTCACCGCGGGACACCGCGGCGACGAACAGGGGCTTTCCTGATGACCATGGTGCACGAAGAGGGCGATGTGAGCGGTGTCGGCGCCCGCGCGCCGTGGCGCATCGGGACGAGGGGGAGCCTGCTCGCGCTGACCCAGGCCGGCACGGTGCGGGACGCGCTGGTCGCGGCCGGGCAGTCGGCCGAGCTGGTGGTGGTCAAGACCGCCGGCGACCTCTCCCAGGCGCCGGTGCAGGAGATCGGCGTCGGGGTCTTCACCACCGCGCTGCGCGACGAGCTCGCCTCCGGCGCGGTCGACATCGCGGTGCACTCCTACAAGGACCTGCCCACCGCGCAGGACCCGCGCTTCGTGATCGCCGCGGTGCCGCCGCGCGCCGACCCGAGGGACGCGCTGGTCGCGCGGGACGGCCTCGTGCTCGGCGAGCTGCCCGCGGGCTCCCGGATCGGGACCTCCGCGCCGCGCCGGGCGGCCCAGCTGCTCGCGCTCGGGCTCGGGCTGGAGATCGTTCCGCTGCGCGGCAACCTGGATACCAGGCTGCGCAAGGTCACCGATGGTGAGCTGGACGCGGTCGTCGTCGCCAGGGCCGGGCTGGTCCGGATCGAGCGGACCGACGCCGTCACCGAGGCGCTGGAGCCGGTGCAGATGCTGCCCGCGCCCGCCCAGGGGGCGCTCGCGATCGAGTGCCGGGTGGAGGACGCCGAGCTGATCGAGATCCTGCGCGGCCTCGACGACGCCGCGTCGCACGCCGCGGTCGTCGCCGAGCGCGGCCTGCTGGCCGAGCTGGAGGCGGGCTGCACCGCGCCGGTCGGCGCACTGGCCGAGGTCGTCGAGTCGCTCGACGACGACGGCCGCATCGTCGATGAGCTCTCGCTGCGCGGGTGCGCCGCCGCGATCGACGGCTCGGACGTGGTCCGCGCCTCGATCGTCGGTGCGCCGGAGCGGGCGGACGAGCTCGGCAGAGCGCTCGCCAGGGAATTGCTCGACCTCGGCGCACGCGAACTGCTCGGGGCCGCCGGAGCGGCGCGCCCGGAGATCGCCGCGGGGGACGGCGACCCCACCCAGCGGACGGCGCCGCCGTCCGCCGCTGACGTCACCCACCCCAGTCCGATGGAGAACACCCGATGAGCCGATCCCATAAGAAGCAACCCGGGCGCATCCTGTTCGTCGGCTCCGGCCCCGGTGATCCGGCGCTGCTCACCGTGCGCGCCAGGGAGGTCATCGGCCGGGCCACGCTCGCCTTCACCGACCCCGACGTGGACCGGGGCGTGCTCGCGCTCATCGGCTCCGCGGTGGCGGAGGGTGAGGACGGCGAGCGCGCGGTCGACGTGCGGCCCGCGCTCGGCGAGCCCGCCGAGGTCGCCAAGACGCTGATCGCCGAGGCCAAGGCAGGCAGCGACGTGGTCCGCGTGGTCGCGGGCGACCCGCTGACCACCGACTCGGTGATCGCCGAGGTCACCGCCGTCACCCGCTCGCACGTCGCCTTCGAGGTGCTGCCCGGGCTGCCGAACGGCTCCGCCGTGCCCAGCTACGCGGGCATCGCGCTCGGCTCCGGGCACACCGAGGCCGACGTGCGCGGCGAGGTCGACTGGGCGGCGCTGGCCGCGGCGCCCGGCCCGCTGGTGCTGCACGCCACCTCCGGGCACCTGGCCGAGACCGCGAGCGCGCTGGTCGAGCACGGCATGGCCCCGCAGACCCCGGTCGCGGTGACCGTGCGCGGCACCACCAGGCAGCAGCGCACCATCGAGGCCACGCTGGCCACGCTGAACAGCGCCGCCTCCGAGCTGGTCGGCCCGCTGGTGCTGACCATCGGCAAGGTGGTCTCCAGCCGCAGCAAGATGTCCTGGTGGGAGTCGCGCGCGCTGTACGGCTGGACCGTGCTCGTGCCGCGCACCAAGGACCAGGCCGCCGAGATGAGCGAGCGGCTGGTCACGCACGGCGCCATCCCGGCCGAGGTGCCGACCATCGCGGTGGAGCCGCCGCGCAGCCCGGCGCAGATGGAGCGCGCGGTCAAGGGGCTGGTCGACGGCCGCTACCAGTGGGTGGTCTTCACCTCGACCAACGCGGTGCGCGCGGTCTGGGAGAAGTTCGCCGAGTTCGGGCTGGACGCGCGCGCCTTCTCCGGCGTCAAGATCGCCTGCGTGGGCGAGGCCACCGCGGACCGGGTGCGCGCCTTCGGCATCAACCCGGAGCTGGTGCCGAGCGGGGAGCAGTCCTCCGAGGGGCTGCTCGCCGACTTCCCGCCCTACGACGACGTCTTCGACCCGGTGAACCGGGTGCTGCTGCCGCGCGCCGACATCGCCACCGAGACGCTCGCCGAGGGGCTGCGCGACCGCGGCTGGGAGATCGACGACGTCACCGCCTACCGCACCGTGCGGGCATCCCCGCCGCCCGCGGAGACCCGCGAGATGATCAAGACCGGCGGCTTCGACGCGGTGCTCTTCACCTCGTCCTCCACCGTGCGGAACCTGGTCGGCATCGCGGGCAAGCCGCACGCCCGCACCATCGTCGCCTGCATCGGCCCGAAGACGGCCGAGACCGCGGTGGAGTTCGGGCTGCGGGTGGATGTGCAGCCCGAGGTGGCACAGGTCGGCGCGCTGGTCGAGGCGCTGGCCGAGCACGCCGCGCGGCTGCGCGCCGAGGGGCTGCTCCCGCCGCCGCGCAAGAAGAGCCGCCGCAGCCGGTAGCGGCTCCCGCCGCAGGCGTAAGGTGCGAAAGATGACCGGAATCGACCGCCCGCGGCGGTTGCGCCGTACCCCGGCCCTGCGCCGCCTCGTCGCCGAAACCACGCTGGAGCCACGGCATCTGGTGCTGCCGATGTTCGTCGCCGACGGGCTGACCGAGGCGAGGGAGATCAGCTCCATGCCCGGCGTGCACCAGCACTCGCTCGACTCGCTGCGCAAGGCGGCGGCGGAGGCGGTCGAGGCCGGGGTCGGCGGGCTCATGCTCTTCGGCGTGCCGCTGGCCGAGGACAAGGACGCGGCCGGCAGCGGGGCGAGCGATCCGGACGGCATTCTCAACCGCGGGCTGCGGGCGCTCGCCGCCGAGGTCGGCGACGCCACCGTGATCATGGCCGACACCTGCCTGGACGAATTCACCGACCACGGCCACTGCGGCGTCGTCGCGGCGGACGGCAGCGTGGACAACGACGCGACGGTCGAGCGCTACGTCGAGATGGCGCTGGCCCAGGCCGAGGCCGGGGCCGATCTGCTCGGTACCAGCGGCATGATGGACGGGCAGGTCGGGGCGATCCGGGACGGGCTGGATGCCGCCGGGCACCTGGACACCGCGATCCTCGCCTACGCCGCCAAGTACGCATCGGCCTTCTACGGGCCGTTCCGCGAGGCCGTCGCCTCCTCGCTGCAGGGCGACCGGCGCACCTACCAGCAGGATCCGGCGAACCGGCGGGAGTCGCTGCGCGAGCTGGAGCTGGACCTGGCCGAGGGCGCCGACATCGTGATGGTCAAGCCTGCCATGTCCTACCTGGACATCCTGCGCGACGTCGCGGATCGCTCCACGGTGCCGGTCGCGGCGTACCAGATCTCCGGCGAGTACGCGATGATCACCGCCGCCGCCGAGCGCGGCTGGATCGACCGGCGCGGCTCGATCCTGGAGTCGCTGACCGGGATCCGCCGGGCGGGCGCCGACATCGTGCTCACCTACTGGGCGACCGAAGCGTCGCACTGGCTGCGATAGCGCCGATGAACGATTCCCCGACCCCGTCTCAGCAGGCGCCGCCGCCAAACGGGCCGTACCCGCCGCCGGTGCGGCCGGAGCCCGCCCCGAAGCCGACCGATATCGGCACCGCGCAGCAACTGTGGCTGGCGGTCATCGGTTTCGGGCTGATCCAGGTGATCGCCTCGGTGATCGCCGGCGTGCAGCAGCGCGGCTCGCTGGCCGAGCAGATGCGCGGTGACCTGGAGCGGGCCGGGCAGCCCGCCACCGAGGCCATGTCCGAGCTGATGGTCACGCTCGGCCTCGCGCTCGCCGTGCTGATCGGCATCGTGCTTGCCGGACTCGGTGTGCTCTTCGCGCACCTGCTCGGCAAGGGGCGGTTGTGGGCGCGCACCGTGCTCACCATCGCGGGGGTCTGGCTGGTGCTCATGGCGGCGGGCACGCTCTTCGCGCTGGACGGTGTCTCAGGCGCCGCGGCGCTCGCGGCAGGCGCGGCCACCCTGGTGCAGGGCGTACTGGCAGCCGGTGCCATATTTCTGGCGTACCGCCCGGACTCCACCGCCTACTTCCTGGTGAATCGCCGGTGAATCCCGTGCGAACCGGGTGCTGAGTTTGTCTCGGACACGCCTGCATGTATGGTGAGGGCTGTCACAGTGGACGTGAAGACCGTGAGTCGCCCGGACGAGGGGTGCTCACCAGCGGAGTTACTGCCGCGGTGAGATTCGCCCGACCGGCTCCGGAAGATCGGAGGCAACGATGCGCGTGGTCATCCAACAGCCGCAGAGCATTCGTCGGGACCTGCTCGTGCTGAGTCTGCTGATCCTGTTCGGCGTACTGACGGTCGCCGTGCTGTTGCTCCCAGGTCTGACCCGCTGATCCGATAGTGCTCTTCGCCGAACCGGGCGCGCGCTGGCGCAGCGTTGCCTACGGGCCCGTTCTCTGCGCGATCCTGCTCGTCGTCGAACTCACGACCGGTGCCCGGCCGCACTGGTTCGCGCTGATCTTCTGCGGGGTCGCCATCGGCGGCTTCGTCGCGCTGCAGGTGGTCGCCGGGCAGCGGCACGTGAGCGTCGAGCTCACCCCCGAGCAGCTGCGCCAGGGCACCGAGCTCCTTCCCCTGCGCGACATCGCCGCGGTGCTGCCCGAGCGCGACGACGACAACTGGGATGATCTGGACTGGGAGTCCGCCCGCGCGCTCGGCGAGCTGCACGGGGTGCCGCGCAGGCGCACCGGCGTCGGGCTGAAGCTGCGCAACGGTGCGCTGGTCCAGGGCTGGGCCCGCGACCACCGCGGTCTGCGCGCCGCCCTGGAGGCGGCGCTCGCCGACGCGGCGGCAGGCACGCCGCCGGGTGAACCGGCGAAGCCGAGCAGCCGGGCGAATCCGGTGGATGCCGCGGGCGCGGCCGACCCGGCCGGTTCCGGGATCGCGTCGCCAGCGGGTGCGCCCGCGCGGCTCGGGAAGTCCGGGGAGCCCGCTGCGCGCGGTGCCACCGCACCGGGTACCGTGCCCGCTGACGACGACCGGGAGGACGGGGCGCAGCGGTGAGGTACAGGATTGTGCGGGCGGCAGTGGGGGCGGTTCTCGCGCTCGCCGCCGTGCTCGCGGGTGTCCTCGCCTGGCGCAACGGCATCCGCACCACCGAGTTCGCGCCGTCCGGCGACGTCCCCGCCTTCGAGGCCACCCGGTACGCCGGCCCCTGGATCTTCCTCGCCGCCACCCTGCTCACGGTGGCCGGGCTGCTGCTGGTCGACGTCGTCGCGCAACTCGCGACGGCCCGGAATGCGAGCGCGGCGCACCGCGAACAGTAGTGTGTCCGTGGCGATTCCGGTCTGTCTGCCGGATCGCGGATTCTGCTCTACCAGCGAGAGGTTTTCTGTGAAGCGGTTCGTGGTGCGGTTCGGGATGGCGACGATGGCGGTCGCCGCGGTGGGGTTCGGCGCGGGGCAGGCGGTCGCCGCGCCGGGGCTGCCGCTGGAGCCCGCGGCCGCGCAGCCGGCCGGGCCGGTGCAGGCCGGGTTCGTGCCGGAGTCGGGTTCGGCGGGGCCGTACAACCACGCGATGTGCCTCCTGCACACGGTCTCCCCGCAGTTCCCCTGCATGTACACCTGACGATCTGCGGTGTGGATCACTCCACTACACCCTGTCGTCGAAGCCGCGCGCGGCGGCTGACACACTGGAGTTCGTGAGTTCTTCTCCGCGCGCGGCCGAGGGTTCGGTCCCGGTCTCCGCCCAGCTCTTCGACCGGGCCGCCGGGATCATCCCCGGCGGTGTCAATTCGCCGGTCCGGGCGTTCCACTCGGTCGGCGGGACGCCGCGGTTCATCGCCTCGGCGCACGGCTACACGCTCACCGACGCGGACGGCAACGACTACGTGGACCTGGTCTGCTCGTGGGGTCCGATGATCCTCGGCCACGCGCACCCGGCCGTGGTCGAGGCGGTGCGGGCGGCGGCGGGCGGCGGGCTGTCCTTCGGCGCGCCGACCGAGGCCGAGATCGAGCTGGCCGAGGCCATCGCCGAGCGGGTCGAGCCGGTGCGGCGGGTGCGGCTGGTGAACTCGGGCACCGAGGCCACCATGAGCGCGGTCCGGCTGGCCCGCGGCTTCACCGGCCGCACCAAGATCATCAAATTCGCCGGCTGCTACCACGGCCACGTGGACGCGCTGCTGGCCGAGGCGGGCTCGGGGGTCGCGACCCTCGGGCTGCCCACCTCGCCCGGCGTCACCGGCGCGCAGGCGAGCGACACCATCGTGCTGCCCTACAACGACCTGGACGCCGTCGCCGCGGCCTTCGCCGCGAATCCGGGCGAGATCGCCTGCGTGATCACCGAGGCCGCCGCGGGCAATATGGGCGCGGTGGCCCCGGCCGAGGGCTTCAACGCCGGGCTGAAGAAGCTCACCGAGGCCGACGGCGCGCTGCTGATCATGGATGAGGTCATGACCGGGTTCCGGGTGAGCCGGTCCGGGTGGTACGGCCGCGAGGGGGTCGCGGGCGATCTCTACACCTTCGGCAAGGTCATGAGCGGCGGACTGCCCGCCGCGGCGTTCGGCGGCCGCGCCGACGTCATGGAGCGGCTCGCGCCGCTCGGGCCGGTCTACCAGGCGGGCACGCTCTCCGGGAACCCGGTCGCGGTCGCGGCCGGGCTGGCCACCCTGCGCGCCGCCGACGACGCCGTCTACGCGGCGCTCGACCGCAATGCCGAGCGGCTCGGCGGGCTGCTCACCGACGCGCTGAGCGCGGCGGGGGTCGAGCACCGGGTCCAGTTCGCGGGCAATATGGTGAGCGTGTTCTTCGCCGACCGCCCGGTCACCGACTACACCTCCGCCAAGGCCGCCGCGACCTGGCGCTACCCGGCCTTCTTCCACGCCATGCTGAGCGCCGGGGTGTACCCGCCGCCGAGTGCGTTCGAGGCGTGGTTCGTGTCGGCGGCGCTCGACGAGGACGCATTCGCCCGCATCGCCGCCGCTCTGCCCGCCGCCGCTCGCGCGGCGGCCGCAGCCACCCCCGAAGGAACCCGCGCGTGAGCTCCGATCAGCCCACCCCCTCCGACCTCCCCGCCGAGCCCGCCGCCGACCGCCCCGCGGTCCGGCCGGTCACCCAGCACGAGCCGCCCGCGGTGGCCGAGCCGGTGGAGACCATCGTGCATGTGCTGCGCCACGGCGAGGTGCACAACCCGAACGGCATCCTCTACGGCAGGCTGCCCGGCTTCGGCCTCTCGGTGACCGGGCGGGCGCAGGCGGGCGCCGTCGCCCGCGCGCTCGCCGACCACGACCTCGCGCTGGTCATCGCCTCGCCGCTGCAGCGCGCGCAGGAGACGGCGGAGCCGATCGCCGCGGCGCACGGCATCGCGATCCGCACCGATGAGAACCTGATCGAGGCGGGGAACACCTTCGAGGGCCTGCGCGTCTCGGTCGGCGACGGCGCGCTGCGCAAGCCGAGGCACTGGTGGAAGCTGCGCGACCCGTTCACCCCGTCCTGGGGCGAGCCCTACCTGCAGATCGCGCACCGCATGCTGGCCGCGGTGAACAAGGCGCGGGTGGAGGCGAGCGGCCGCGAGGTGGTGCTGGTCTCGCACCAGCTGCCGGTGTGGACGCTGCGCCGCTTCCTGCAGGGGCAGCGGCTCTGGCACGACCCGCGCAGCAGGCAGTGCTCGCTCGCCTCGCTGACCTCGCTGGTGTACGAGGGCGACACCCTGGTCGACATCGTCTATTCCGAGCCCGCGGGTAGTTCGGATCCTAGGAAGACCGGGGCATGAGCTGTTCCACCGTGCGTCCCCGGCGGATCGGGCCGGTGTTGCTCGCGTGCGTGGCCCTGGTGGCCGCGCTCGCGGGCTGCGCCACCGGTACCGACGCGGTGGCGTCCGGTGGCACCTTCGACTTCGTCTCGCCCGGCGGCAAGACCGACATCGTCTACGACCCGCCCGCGAGCCGGGGCACCATCGGCGCGCTGGCCGGCCCCGACCTGATGAACGACGGGAAGACGGTCTCGGTCGCCGACTTCCCCGGCCAGGTCGTCGTGCTGAACCTGTGGGGGCAGTGGTGCGGGCCGTGCCGGGCCGAGGTGCCCGCGCTGGAGCAGGTGTACGAGCGGACGCGGGATCGGGGCGTCGCCTTCGTCGGCATCAACGTCCGCGACCCGCAGCAGGACAAGGCGAAGGATTTCGTGGTCGACAACAAGGTCGGCTACCCCTCGATCTACGACCCGTCCATGCGCACCCTGCTCGCGCTCGGCGGAGACTTCCCCACCAGCGTCATCCCGACCACGCTCGTGCTCGACCGGCAGCACCGGGTCGCGGCGGTCTTCCTGCGCGCCCTGCTCGCCGAGGACCTGCAGCCGGTGGTGGAGCGGCTCGCGGGCGAGGACCCGTCGTGAGCACCGTGGTGGTGCTGGCGGGGGTGGGGGATTCGTTCCAGCAGACGGCGGCGAGCGGGCCGCTCGTGCTCGCGCTCGGCGCGTGCCTGCTGGCCGGGCTGGTCTCCTTCGCCTCGCCGTGCGTGGTGCCGCTGGTCCCCGGCTACCTCTCCTACCTGGCCGGGCTGGTCGGCGCGGAGGCGCCACCGGTGACGCCGACCGAGGCGCGGAGCCGGCGCGGCACCGCGCACCGCGCGATGCGCGACCCGGTGCGCGGCGCCGCGGGCAGCCCTGCCCGCGCGAAGCCGGGCACTGACACGGCCGCCACTGCCGAGAGGGGCGCTGCCGACCCGGCCGCCGAGAAACGCGCTGCGCGCGCGGGCAGGCTACGGATCGCGGGGGCGGCCGGACTCTTCGTGCTCGGCTTCACCGTGGTCTTCGTGCTGGCGACCGCGACGGTGTTCGGCCTGATCCAGACCCTGAACGTGAACCGGGAGCTGCTGCAGCGGATCGGCGGTGTGCTCACCATCCTGATGGGGCTCGTCTTCATCGGCCTCGTCCCCGCGCTGCAGCGGGACACCAGGATGGAGCCGCGCCGGCTCACCGGGCTGCTCGGCGCCCCGCTGCTCGGCGGGGTCTTCGCGCTCGGCTGGACCCCGTGCCTCGGCCCGACGCTCTCCGGCGTGATGGCGGTGGCGGCGGGCACCGAGGGCGCGACCGCCGCGCGCGGCGTCACCCTGATCGTGGCCTACTGCCTCGGGCTCGGGCTGCCCTTCGTCGTGCTCGCCTTCGGCTCGGCGGGGGCGCTGCGCGGCGTCGGCTGGCTGCGCCGCAACTCCCGCACCATTCAGCTCATCGGGGGAATCCTGCTGGTCGCGGTGGGGGTCGCCCTGGTGACCGGGGCCTGGGACCAGTTCGTCGCGTGGGTGCGCGACGCCTTCGTCTCCGAGGTGACCCTGCCGATATGACCATGACCGACAGCCCGCCCGCCGCCACGCCCGCGCCGCCGCCGCGCCAGTCCCCGCTCGGCCGCGCGCTCGCCGCGGTGCGCAACACCTGGCGTGGCCTGACCAGCATGCGCACCGCGCTGGTGCTGCTCTTCCTGCTCGCGCTGGCCGCCATCCCCGGCGCGCTGCTGCCGCAGCGGAGCCTGAACGAGCAGAAGGTCGCGGAGTACATCGCGGACCGCCCCACGCTCGGCCCCTGGATGGACCGGTTCGAGCTGTTCGACGTCTTCTCCAGCTTCTGGTTCACCGCCGTCTACGTGCTGCTCTTCATCTCGCTGGTCGGCTGCATCCTGCCGCGCACGGTGGAGCACGCGCGGGCGCTGCGCACCCCGCCGGTGCGCGCCCCGCGCAATCTCGGCAGGCTGCCGCACCACTGGTCCGGCACCGACGAGCGCGACCCCGAGCAGGTGCTCGCCACCGCCGAGGCCGGGCTGAAGGGCTGGCGGGTGCGCCGCCGCGATGGCGAGCGCCCCGGCGAGCTGACGCTCTCCGCGGAGAAGGGCTACACCCGCGAGCTCGGCAACCTGGTCTTCCACCTCGCCCTGGTCGGGCTGCTGGTCGCGATCGCGGTGGGCAAGCTCTTCGGCTACGAGGGCACCGTCATCGTGATCGCGGACGACGGCCCCGGCTTCTGCAGCACCTCGCCCGCCGCCTTCGACTCGTTCCGCGCCGGCAACGTGAACGACGGCACCGGGATGACCCCGCTCTGCGTCCGGGTGCAAGACTTCCGCGCCGACTACCTGGACACCGGCCAGGCCGAGATGTTCACCTCGAACATCTCCTACCAGGCAGGCGCCGACCTGGCCGCGGGCACCTGGCGGGACACGACGCTCCGGGTGAACCACCCGCTCCGCGTCGCAGGCGACCGCGTCTACCTGCAGGGCCACGGCTACGCGCCGACCTTCACGGTCCGCTTCCCGAACGGCGAGACCCGCACCGAGACCATCCAGTGGCGCCCGGACGACGCGCGGACCTTCCTCTCCAGCGGCGTGCTCCGGATCGACCCGCCCGGCGGGCTCTTCGCGAACGAAGAAGAACGCAGGCGCAACCAGATCGCCATCGAGGGGCTCTTCGCGCCCACCGCGCTGCTGCACGGCGCCCTGCTCACCTCGTCCTTCCCGAGGATGGACGACCCGGCGGTCGCGGTCGACATCTACCGCGGCGACACCGGGCTCGACACCGGCCGCCCGCAGAACCTCTTCGCGCTGGATCAGGAGCTGGTCCGGCAGGGTCGGCTTACGAAGGAGGCGCGGGTGAACCTGCGCCCGGGCGAGTCCACCCAGCTCGCCAACGGCACCACGGTCACCTTCGACGGCGCGAAGGAGTTCGTGAACATCCAGGTGTCGCACGACCCGGCGCAGCAGTGGGTGCTGATCAGCGCGGTGACCATGATGGCCGGGTTGCTGGTCTCGCTGCTGGTGCGGCGGCGGCGGGTCTGGGTCCGGGTCTACCCGGCCGCGAGCGCACCCGGTACCGTTGACCAACGACGCACCGTAGTAGAGATGGGTGGGCTCGCCCGCACCGACCAGGCGGGCTGGGGCTCCGAGTTCGACCGGCTGCGCACCCGCTTGATCGACCCGAGCACGGGAGAACAGTGATGGAGATCGACGCGACCCTCGCGGGGTACAGCGACCTCGCCTTCAAGTCGGCCATCGTGGTGTACGCGCTGGTGCTGGTGCTGCTCCTGGTGCAGTACGCCTCGGCGCGCACCAGGCAGGTCGCGGCCCGCGAGCCCGCGCTGGTCGGGGCGGGGAACGACCCGGCGGTGCCGGGCAAGATCGTGGCGCCGCCGCAGCGGCCGCTGGCCGACCGGTTCGGCAACATGGCCTTCTCGGTGCTGGTGGTGGCGGTGGCGCTGCACTTGGCCTCGATCGTGCTGCGCGGCTTCGCGACGAACCGCTTCCCGCTCGGCAACATGTACGAGTTCGTCACCATGGCGACGGCGGCCGCGGTGCTGGTCGGCATGGTCTTCCTGCGCGAGCAGCGGTACCGCTCGATGTGGGTCTTCCTGCTGGTGCCGGTGCTGGTGCTGATGTTCCTCGGCGGCACCGTGCTCTACGCCGACGCGGCGCCGGTTGTGCCCGCGCTGCGCTCGTTCTGGCTGCCCATCCACGTGACCATCGTGAGCATCGGCAGCGGCGTCTTCCTGGTCTCCGGCATCGCCAGCCTGCTCTTCCTGTACCGGCTGCGGCAGCCGGAGGGCGGTGAAACGGACAATCTGCTCGGCGCCGTGGCGCGCAGGCTGCCGGATGCCCGCACCCTCGACCGGATCGCCTACCGGACCACGATCATCGGCTTCCCGCTCTTCGGGGCCGGCGTCATCCTCGGCGCGATCTGGGCCGAGGCGGCCTGGGGGCGGTTCTGGGGCTGGGACCCCAAGGAGACCTGCTCCTTCATCGCCTGGGTGCTCTACGCGGCGTACCTGCACGCCCGCGCGACCTCGGGCTGGCGCGACACCAGGGCGGCCTGGATCAACATCGCCGGTTTCGTCGCCATGCTGTTCAACCTGTTCATCATCAACCTGGTGATCAGCGGGCTGCACAGCTACGCGGGGCTCACCTAGCGGTCGCCGGCGCCACCCTTACCCGATTCGCCGTCCCGGTGCTGCTGGCGGGAGAGCCGCCAGAGGAACTCGGGGTCGTCGTCGGGGCCGACGGTCCGCGTGCGCTGGGGAGCACTGCTCCCGGCCGGGCCGAAGGCCTTCCAGCACAGCACCGCGATAGCTACCACCGCGATGAGTGCCAACAGGTACATCACGTCGCTCACCTCCTGGCTACGAGGGTAGCGGCGGTCCACGGTTAAGCCCAGTTTCGGGCGGCGTTCACCGCGGCGTCACCGCGCCCGCCGCCCGCGTGCGTGCGGTCGGCGGCGCGGCGAACGGTCAGCGCGCGGTGGCCTCGGTGGTGAGCGAGGCGAGCAGCCGCATGACCTCCGATTCGCGGAATCGGCGATGCCCACCGGGGGTGCGCAGCGACCCGAGCCGACCCGCGTGCGCCCACCGGGTCACGGTCTTCGGGTCGACGTGGAAGAGCGCGGCCACCTGGCCCGGGGTGAGCAGGGCGTCCTGGGCGGTCGTCGCAGCAGTCATGAGCAAACCTCTCCGTCTTCGACAGTCCCTCATCGGACAGCGCCATCGTGGCACGAAGACCCCTAGGTACTCGATTGATCTACGGTTGGTAAAGGGGAGGTAATAGACAAATCGGATACACCTCCCACCTGGTGCGAAGCGGTCATCCCGGACCGCGCAACCCTGTGGCATAGGCTTGACGACGTGAGTGACGCAACCCCATCGCGCGACGGAGCAGGCACGGGCGAGCCGGCGCCGGGCAGGCGGCTCGCGCTGAACCTCGGCCTCTACACGCTGGCCCGGCTCGGCCTCGTCGTGCTGATCACGGGCCTGATCGTCGGCGCCGCGCGGCTGGCGGGCATCGAGATCCCGCTGGTGGTGGCGGCGCTGTTCGCGATCATCGTGGCGATGCCGCTCTCGCTGACGCTCTTCAAATCGCTGCGGTCGAGGGTGAACGAGGACATCGCGACGGTCGACCAGAAACGTCGGCAGGACAAGGCCAGGCTGCGCGCCCGGCTGCGCGGCGAGGACGACGAGCGGGCGTGACGCCGTGAAGAGCTGCGACCGCAGCACCCCGCGCGGGTGGGTGGACAACGCGGTACGGCTGATCGACGCCGACACCCAGCGCAGCGCCGACACCCACCTGCTGCGCTACCCGCTGCCCGCCGCCTGGCGGGTGCAGCTGTACCTCAAGGACGAGTCGACGCACATCACCGGCAGCCTGAAGCACCGGCTGGCCCGCTCGCTCTTCCTGTACGCCATCTGCAACGGCTGGGTCGGCGAGGGGACGACCGTCGTCGAGGCATCGTCCGGGTCGACGGCGGTGAGCGAGGCGTACTTCGCCAAGCTGCTCGGGCTCGACTTCGTCGCGGTGATGCCCGCGAGCACGTCGCCGCGCAAGATCGCGCTGATCGAGGCGCAGGGCGGGCGCTGCCACTTCGTGCAGCGGCCGCCGGACATGTACACCGAGGCCGCGCGGCTGGCCGCCGAGTGCGGCGGGCACTACATGGACCAGTTCACGCACGCCGAGCGGGCCACCGACTGGCGCGGCAACAACAACATCGCCGAGAGCGTCTTCGAGCAGATGCGGCTGGAGGCGCACCCGGTGCCGGAGTGGATCGTGGTCGGCGCCGGCACCGGCGGCACCAGCGCGACCATCGGCCGCTACATCCGCTACCGCAGGCACCACACCCGGCTCGCCGTCGTCGACCCGGAGAACTCCGCCTTCTTCGGCGGCTACGAGACCGGCGACGCGGGGTTCGGCACCGGCATGTCGTCCCGGATCGAGGGGATCGGGCGGCCCCGGGTCGAGCCGTCCTTCGTCGGGCAGGTGGTGGACCGGATGATCCAGGTGCCGGACGCCGCGTCGATCGCCACCATGCGGTACGCGAGCAGCGTGCTCGGCCGCCGGGTCGGTGGGTCGACCGGCACCAACCTCTGGGGCGCCTTCGCGCTGATCGCGGAGCTGCTGGCGGCGGGGCGCTCCGGCAGCGTGGTGACGCTGCTCTGCGACGGCGGCGACCGCTACGCCACCACGTACTACGACGACCCCTGGGTGGCGGCCCAGGGCTTCCGGCTGGAGCCCGCGCAGGCGGTGCTGGAGAAGTTCGCGGCCACCGGGGTCTGGACCGGCTGAGCCTCCCGTTCGTCAACTTTTGTTGACAAACGCCCGGGGTGTCAATCAAAATTGACGTCATGAGTGAAGCGACAACGCTGGCGGCGGCCGCGGGCAGCCCCGACCCGACGGTCGGGCTGCGCGCGGTGCTCGCGCTGCGCAGGCTGCTGGAACGGCTGGAGGCCATCCAGGTCGCGAATGCCAGGGCGCAGGGCTGGTCCTGGCAGGCGATCGCCGACGCGCTCGAGGTCAGCAAGCAGGCCGTCCACCAGAAGCACACGAGGAGACGCTGATGTTCGAACGGTTCGGCAGGGAGGCGCGGGTCGCGATCGTGCTGGCGCAGGAGGACGCCCGCGAACTGCGCTCCCCGGTGATCGATGTGCAGCACGTGCTGCTCGGGCTGCTCGGCCACGCCGAGCCGGCGCTGCGCACGCTGCTCGCGGAGTCCGGGGTGACCAGGGACGCGGTGGCGGCGGCGCTGGCCGAGCGCGGCCGCGGCGAGCCGCTGGGGGCGGAGGACGCCGAGGCGCTGCGCTCGATCGGCATCGACCTGGACGCCGTGCGGGCGAGCCTCGAAGCCGGGTTCGGCGCGGACGCCCTCGCGCAGGCGGCGCCGGAGCCGCGCGGGCGGTTCGCCCGGTGGACCGGCGGGCACATCCCGTTCACCCGGGACGCCAAGAAGACGCTGGAGCTGGCGCTGCGCGAGGCGCTCGCCCGCAAGGACCGCTCGATCGAGTCCGGGCACCTGCTGCTCGGCATCCTGCGCGGGGCCAACGAGGTCACCACCGGGCTGCTCGGCGGCCCGGCCGCGCTGGACGCGCTGCGCCCCCGGATCCACGCGCTGCTGGACCGGGCCGCCTGAGCGCTCTCGCGTTGTGCCCCCTGCGCGACACCTCGCCCGCCTAGCATGGCGGCATGCAGCTAGCGCTCCGGTTGATCATCAACGCGTTCGCCATCTGGCTGGCGGCCTACCTGGTCGGCGCCATCGAGGTGGTGAGCCCGGAGGACGAGATCGGCTGGAAGATCATCGTCCTGCTCGCCGTCGCCGCGGTCTTCACCCTGGTGAACGCCCTGGTCAAGCCGATCGTCCAGGTGCTGTCGCTGCCCCTGGTGATCGTCACGCTCGGGCTCTTCCTGCTGGTGGTGAACGCCCTCATGCTGATGCTGACCGCGGCCATCACCGAGGTCACCGACTACGGCCTCCGGGTGGACGGCTTCTGGGCCGCGCTGGTCGGCGCGCTCATCATCTCGATTGTCAACTGGGGGCTCGGGCTCCTGGTCGGCGACGACTGAGCCCGGCCTCAGCCGAAGGCGAGCGCGGCGGCGGTCACCGCCGACCAGGTCAGCAGGGCGAGGCCGGAATCGCGCAGCGCCGGAATCAGTTCCGGCCCGCCGCGGCCGCCGCGCACCGGCGCGTTGGCGCGCAGCGCGAGCGGGACGGCGACCAGCGCCAGCAGCGCGAACGGGGTGCGCAGCGCGAGGACAAGGGTCATGGCGAAGGGCAGCGCGAGCAGCACCGCGTGCAGCGTCCGCGTGCGCGGGTCGCCGAGTTTGACCGCGAGCGTGGTCTTGCCGGACTCGGTGTCGGTGGGGATGTCGCGCAGGTTGTTCGCGACCAGCACCGCGCTGGAGAAGGCGCCGACCGCGACCGCGGCGGCGAGCCCGGCCCAGTCCACCCGCTCGGCCTGCACGTACTGGGTGCCGAGCACCGCGAACAGACCGAAGAAGACGAAAACCGCGATCTCGCCGAAGCCACTGTAGCCGTACGGGTTCCGCCCGCCGGTGTAGAACCAGGCGCCTGCCAGGCAGGCGGCGCCGAAGAGCAGCAGCCACCAGGCGGTGAGCAGCGCGAGCACCAGGCCGGCGAGCGCGGCGACCAGCAGGCTCGCGACGGCGGCGTTGCGCACCGCCTTCGGCTCGGCCAGCCGCTGGCCGACCAGCCGCACCGGGCCGACCCGGACGTCGTCGGTGCCGCGGATGCCGTCGGAGTAGTCGTTGGCGTAGTTCACCCCGACGATCAGGGCGAGCGAGACCACAAGTGCCAGCAGTGCTTTCCACCACACCGCGGCGTCGAGCGCGGCGGCGGCGCCGGTACCGGCGAGTACCGGGGCGATCGCGTTGGGGAGGGTCCGCGGCCGGGCGCCTTCGAGCCATTGCGCTGCAGTTGCCATGCGCGCAGCCTAATCCGGCGCGATGCGCGCCCGGGTTCAGGCGGGTTCTTCGGCGGCCGTCTTCAGCCGGGCCAGCCCCTTCTCGAAGTCCTTGCCGATGAACTTGTCCATCGGGACCACCCGGCCGACCAGCCCGAGGAGGCCGGTGCGCCTGCCGGTCATCCGCCAGGTCACCTCGGTGCCGCCTGCCACGCCCGCCAGCTCGAAGCGGACGTCGTTGGTGGCGGCGATCGGCTTGCGGAACTCCACCCGGACGCCGATCTCGTGCTCGGCGCTGGAGGTAATGGTCATGGTGCCGCTGCCCGCCTTGCGGTTACCGTTCCAGGAGTAGGAGGCGCCGACACCGGACTCGGGGCCCGCGTACCGGCGGTTCAGCTCGGGGTCGATGTCCTCCCACGGCGACCAGTGCACCCACTCGTGGAAATCGTCGATCAACCCGTGGATGCGCGCGGGCTCGGCGGCGATCACGGTGCGCCGGGCAACCTCGAAGTCGGCCATGGGCCGACTCTAAGCCGAGCACCGGGGCCGCGCGGGACGCGCGCCGCATCGGTCGCGTGAACCCTAGGATCGATTCCGGAATGGTGCCGGAGAGCAGTGGCCCGATGGGGCGTGAACGCATGGTCGCTCCGCGCGGCGGGGAGTCTCCGCCGGGGGACGCGGACGGGTCCGCTGTGCTCGAGGTGGGGTTGCTCGGGCCGGTGGCGGTGCGCCGGGACGGTGCGCTGTGGCCGCTGCCCGGGGCGCGGGCCCGCGCGCTGCTCGCGGCGCTGGCGCTGCGGCCGGGGCGCAGCCGGACCGCGGCGGGGTTGATCGAGGACGTGTGGGGTTCATCGGCGCCGCGGGCGCCGATGAACGCGCTGCACACCCAGGTGTCCCGGCTGCGCTCGGTGCTGCCGGACGGCGCGCTGCGCGCAGGCCCGGCCGGGTACCGGCTGGAACTCGACATCGAGCAGGTCGACCTGACCCGCTGCGCACGGCTCCTCGACCGGGCCCGCGCGCAGCGCGCCTCCGGCGCCTACGCCGCCTCCCTCGCCACCGTGCTCGCCGCCCGCGCGCTCTGGCGCGGGGAACCCGGCGCCGACCTGCCGCCCGGCCCGCTCGCCGCCGAGCTGCACGAGCGCGCCGCAGGCTACGCGGCCGAACTCGACGCGCTGGAGATCACCGCCCGCGCGGGCACCGGCGACCCCGACGGTGCGCTCCGGCTGGCCGCGCGCCGCGCCGCCGCACTGCCGCTCGACGAACCCGCGCACGTCGAGCTGGTCCGGCTGCTCGCCGCCACCGGCCACTCCGCCGCCGCACTGGAGACCGTCGCCACCTTCCGCGATCGCCTCGCCGACCGCCTCGGCGCCGACCCCGGCCCCGAACTCACCGAGCTCAACACCGCCGTCCTGCGCGGCGAGCGAATCGCCCCCGCAGGCCAAGCGGGGACCGCGACCAGCGCAGCCGGGCCCGCGCCCGGTGCGCCGGAGCGCGCGCCGTTCCTCGGCCTCGGCGTCCGCGCCGCACCCAACCCGCTGCTCGGCCGCGACACCGACCTGACCGCACTCGAAGAGCTGCTGCGCAGCTCCCGGGTGACCACCGTGCTCGGCCCCGGCGGCACCGGCAAGACCCGCGTCGCCCACGAACTCGGCGCCCGCGAGGCAGGCGCGGTCGCCCTGGTCGAGCTGGCCTCCATCCGCGCCGCCGAACCGGAGATCGCGCGCGCCGAGATCGAGAGCGCGATCGCGGCGGTGCTCGGCGTCTCCGAGGCGCCGTTCGACAGCTCCACGCTGCGCACCGGCCCGGTGGAGCTGCGCCAGCGCCTCTTCGACGCCGTCTCGGCCCGACCGACGCTGCTCGTCCTCGACAACTGCGAACACCTGATCGACGCCGTCGCCACCCTGGTCGCCGAGTTCATCGCGCACGTCCCCCGGCTCCGGGTACTCACCACAAGCCGCGCACCGCTGATGATCACCGCGGAGGCGGTCTACCCCCTGCCCCCGCTGCACATCGACCCCTCGGGCTCCCCGGCCACCGAGCTCTTCGCGGCGCGCGCCCGCGCGGTCCGGCCGTCGGTGCGGATCGACCCGGCCGTCGTGGCGCGGCTCTGCCACACCCTCGACGGCCTCCCGCTCGCCATCGAGCTCGCCGCCGCCCGGGTGCGGACCATGAGCGTCGAGGAGATCGCCGACCGGCTGCACGACCGCTTCGCCCTGCTCCGCTCCGGCGACCGCAGCTCCCCGGCGCGGCACCGCACCCTGCACGCCGTCATCGACTGGAGCTGGAACCTGCTCGAGCCGGGCCAGCGGGCGGCGCTGCGCAGGCTCTGCCGCTTCCCGGCAGGCTTCACCCTGGCCGCGGCCGAGGCGGTGGCCGCGGGCGCCGAGGTCGGCGAGGTCGCCGCCGCGGTGGACGGGCTGGTGAACCAGTCCCTGCTCACCGTGCAGGACTCCGTGGCGGGGCTGCGCTACCGGATGCTGGAGACGGTCCGCGAGTACGGCGAGGAGCGGCTGGCCGCGAGCGGGGAGGGCGAGGAGATCATCACCCGCACCCTGAGCTGGGCCCGCGCCTGCTGCGAGGACCTGGGGGCGCGGGCCTACCGCGAGGACCAGATGCAGCTCGGCGGCGAGCTCGACGCCGAGCAGGACAACCTGCTCGCCGCGCTGCGCTGGGCCGCCGAGCGCGCCGACGGCGTCACCGTGTACACCGTGTTCCCCACGCTCGGCGTGCTCTGGATGATGCGCGGCGCGCACGGCGAGGTGATCGCCTGGTCCGAGCGGCTGCTGCACGTGCCGCTGCCCGCGCCGGACGTGCGGCACCCGCCCGGCGACCTGCTGGTGATCGGCTCCGCGCTGCAGATCCTGCACGCCGCCTTCGGCGACCGCTCCGAACTGCGCAGGCTGGCCCGGGTGCGGCTGCGGACAAGGCGGCTGCTCGCCGTGCGCACCGACCTCTCGGCGTCGGTGCTGCTCGCGGCCCGGCTGCTGGTGAGCCCGCCGCGCGGCACCGGGATCCCGCGGCTGGTGGCCGCGGCGGTGCGCTCACCCGACCGGGACGCCAGGGTGAACGCGCTGATCCTGCGCGCGAACATCCGGGAGAACCTCGGCGACCTGCGCGGTTCGCTGCGGGACACGGCGACGACGCTCACCCTGCTCCGCCCCGGCGACGGCTGGAGCCTGGCCTCGGCGCACCGGCAGATGGCGCAGCTGCACGGCCAGGCGGGCCGGTACGGCGAGGCCGTCGGGCACTACGAGCGCGGGATCGGGCTGCTGGAGCGGATCGGCGCCTACGACGAGCTGATCGAGGCGCGCACCGCGCTGGTCGGCGTGCTCATCGGCTGCGGCGAGCTGGACCGCGCCGCCGCCGAGCTGGAGCGCACCGTGCAACTCGCCGACCTCGACCCGGAGGCGCCGGACGGCACCGTCAGCGGGCTGCTCGGCGTGCTCTTCCAGGCGCAGGCGGAGCTGCTGATCGCGCGCGGCCGGATCGAGGACGGCGTGCGCAGGTATCGGCGCGCGCTCGCCGTCTCCGGTTGGCCCGGCAGCTCGCGGGGGCCGGGGGCGTGGGTGCTCATGCTGGTCGCGGCGGCGCTGGACGCCGAGGTGCTGTACGGCGACCCGGTCGCGGCCGGGAAGATCGCCCGCGAGTTGGCCGAGGCGGCGGGCCGGATCTTCGGCGCCTTCCAGGACGTCCCGCAGGTCGGCGCCATCGCCTGCGCGCTCGGCAGCAGGCTGATCGCCACCGGCGACGACCCGGAGACCGGGCTGCGGCTGCTGCTCGCCGCGCCCCGGCTGCCCGCGAGGCAGGACTTCCCGTCCATGCTCGTGCGCAGGCACCTGGAGCTCGCCGAGGCCAGGCTTGGGCCCGCGGCCGTCGCCGAGGCAGAGGCGGCACTCGGCCCCGCGCGCCGGATGCGGCTGCTGCACCGCGTACTCGCGCTGATCGCCGGGACGACGACGGGGGCGCCCGGCGAACCGGACGCCCCCGACGGAGTTCACGCGCGGCGCATGTAGGCCCGCACCGCGAGCGGCGCGAACACCGCGATCACCACGACGGCGCCGAGCAGCGAATACACCGTGCTGCTCCCGAAGCCGTTGCCGTTCATCAGGTCGCGGCAGGCGTTGACCATGTAGTACACCGGGTTGGCGTGGTTGATCGCCTGCATCCAGCCCGGCATGGTGCTGGTCAGCGCGAACGCGCCGGACATGAAGGTCAGCGGGAACATGACCATCATCGAGATGCCCTGCACGCCCGCCGCGCTGCGCCCGGTGACGCCGACCAGCGCCCAGATCCAGCTCACCGCGAACGAGCAGAGCACGATCACCACCCCGGCCGCGACCACGCCGACCACCCCGCCCGCGGGCCGGTAGCCGATGGCGAGCCCGACCACGACGGTGAGCACTGTGGCGAGGGTGTAGCGCACCATGTCGGCGATCAGCGCGCCCGCGAGCGCGGCGATCCGGGCGATCGGCAGCGACTTGAAGCGGTCGAAGACGCCCTTGTCCATGTCCTCGCGCAGCTGGGTGCCGGTGACCACCGAGGTGAGCACGACGGTCTGCACCAGGATGCCGGGGATCAGGACCGGCAGGTAGTTCTGCACGCTGCCGCCGATCGCGCCGCCGAAGATGTAGGCGAACAGCGCGGTGAACAGGATCGGCTGGATGGTGACGTCGAACAGCTGCTCCGGCTTGTGCCTGATCTTGAGCAGGCCGCGGTAGGCCATGGTGAGCGAGGCCGAGACGGTGGCGGCCAGGCTCACGCTGTTGCTCGCCTGCCGCACCGCGGCGACCCGCTTCGGCGGGGCCGGGGAGACGAGGGTGTCGGTCATGCTGCGTCCTTTTCGGTGTCGGCCGCGTCCTCGGAGGGGCGGCCGGTGAGGGTGAGGAAGACCTCGTCCAGGCTCGGCTTGCTGACGTTGATCTCCGCGATGGCGATCCGCTCCTCGCGCAGCCGGATCAGCAGGTCGGTGGTGACGTCGGCGTCGCGCAGCGGGGCGGTGATCCGGCCCGCCTCCGGGGTGACGGTGGCCTCGGCGTCGAGGAAGGTCGCGACCAGCTGCCGTGCCTCCGCCAGCCGGGACCGATCGGCGGGCACCAGGTGCAGCGAGGAGCCGCCGACCGATTCCTTGAGCTCGTCCGCGGTGCCGTCGGCGATCACCTTCCCGTGGTCGATCACGGCGATCCGGTCGGCGAGCTGGTCCGCCTCGTCCAGGTACTGGGTGGTGAGCAGGACCGTCGCGCCCTCCCGGACCAGGCGGCGGATGGTGTCCCACATCTGCGCGCGGGTGCGCGGGTCGAGGCCGGTGGTCGGCTCGTCCAGAAAGAGCAGCGGCGGGGTCGCGATCAGGCTCGCGGCCAGGTCGAGGCGGCGGCGCATGCCGCCGGAGAAGGTTCGCAGCGGTTTGGTCGCCGCGTCGGTGAGGCCGAACTCCGCGAGCAGCTCGGTGGCCCTGCGCCGGGAATCCTGGCGGCTCAGGCCGAGCAGGCGGGAGAAGACGATCAGGTTCTCGGTGGCGGAGAGGTCCTCGTCCACCGAGGCGTACTGGCCGGTGACGCCGATCAGCGAGCGGATCGCGGTCGGCTCCTTCGCCACATCGTGGCCGAAGATCCGGGCCGTGCCGCCGTCGAGGGGGAGCAGGGTGGTGAGCATGCGGATCGTGGTGGTCTTGCCCGCGCCGTTGGGGCCGAGGACCGCGTACACGGAGCCCTCGGGGACGGCGAGGCTCACGCCGTCGACGGCGCGCTGGGTGCCGAACACCTTGACCAGATCGGTGGCTTCCACCGCGAGGGGTGCGGAGTCTGTCATGTCGCAAGGGTGCGCGGGCGTCCTTGCACCGCCCGCACACCTCTTGCACCGCTCTTGCGTGCGGCTGCTGATCTGCACCGATTGGGGACGTGCGCGCCCCCGTCAGTGCGTGCTGTGCGCCAGGAGGTGGTCGCGGAGGGCGGCGCGATCCGGTTTGCCCGGACCTCGCAGCGGGAGTTCGTCGAGGACGGCGAGTTCGCGGGGTGCGGCGATGGCGTCGAGTTCGGCGGTGACGTGGGCGCGCACCTCGTCCAGACTCGGGGGCTCGGCGCCGGGCACCGGGACGATGACGGCGGCGACCCGCTGGCCCAAGCGCTCGTCGGGCAACCCGAGCACGACGCACTCGGCGACGGCGGGATGCGTCCCGAGCACTGCTTCGACGACCTGCGGCAGAACCAGCAACCCCCCGGTGCTGATCCCCTCGTCCAACCGGCCGGTCACCCGGAGCACCCCGTCCTCGAGGACGCCGGCGTCGTCGGTGCGGAACCACCCCGGCTCGGCGAAGGCGGGGTGGTCCGGGTGGTTGCGGTACCCGATGGCGACGGTGGCCCCGCCGAGCAGCACCCGCCCGTCCTCGATCCGCAGCCCGACCCCGTCGAGCGGGACCCCGTCGTAGACGCACCCCCCGCAGGTCTCGCTCATCCCGTAGGTGCGGACGACGCGAATTCCGGCGGCCTGTGCCCGCTCCAGCACCCGGGCCGGCGTCGCCGCGCCGCCGACGAGCACCGCGTCCAGCCCGGCCAGCGCGGCCGCCGCGACGGGCGATTCCAGCACCTTGATCAGCTGGGTGGGAACGAGCGAGGTGTACCGCCGCTCCCCGCGCATGGCCCGGATCGCCCCGGCCAGCGCCTCCGGCAGGAATCCGCCGCCGACGTCGAGCACGACCGGCTCGGTCCCCGCCTGGATACTGCGCAGCAACACCTGGACGCCCGCGATGTGGTGCGTCGGAAGGGCAAGCAACCACTGCCCCGGCCCGCCGAGCCGCTCGTGCGTCGCGCTCGCGCTCGCGCGCAGCGCGGAGGAGCCGAGCATGGCCCCCTTGGGCACCCCGGTCGTGCCGGAGGTGGTGACGACCAGCGCCACGTCCTCGTCGATCGGCTCGCCGGGGGCGAGCGCGTCACCGAGCCTGCGCGCCTCGCGCCGGTCGCTGTTCGGCACCGGCAGCCATGCCGGGCCGGTGCCCTCGAGCGCCTCGCGCAGGTGCGGGAGCACGTCGCCGACGCCGGACCCGGTCGGCATCGGCAGGATCCGAAGGGGCTTGCTCACGACAGCGATCGTGTCATGGCCGCGTGCGTGCACACGGAACGGGTGGTCCGGGAACGCGCACGGCGCGCCCGGGAGCGGGCCGACAACGGCTCAGGTACGACAGGCATCGAAACCGCGATTCTCTCGTCCGACGGAACGCGGCGAGATGGCTCCCGGACGTCGGCGGTCGGGTCTCGCCCGAGTCGTTATCGTCCCTTTCGGTTTGCTTGCTGGCAACTCGAAGGTGGCGACCTCAGCGCGAATCGCGGCGCAGCGGGTGCTCAGCCGGGATCTCGACCAGCACGATCGGCACCCCGTCCGGGTCGGCGATCCACATCTCCAGCAACCCCCACGGCTCCCGCTTCGGCTCCCGGTCGACGCGCACCCCCGCCCGCGCGAGTTCGGCGGCGGCAGCGGCGATATCGCGCACCTGCAGCCAGATCGCGCCGCCGAAGTGCGAGGGCTCGCCGGACCCGCCGTGCGCGGCGACCTCGATCAGGGACTGCCCGGCGAAGAGGACCGTGCCGCCCGGATACTCCCTGGCGATCGCGAGCCCGAGCGCGTCCCGGTAGAAGGCGAGCGTCGCCGCGTAGTCGCCGGGGCGCAGGATGATCCGGCTGCTCAGGACATCCATCAGAAGTACCACGGGTAGGGCGACCAGTCCGGCGAGCGCTTCTCCAGGAAGGAGTCCCGCCCCTCGACCGCCTCGTCGGTCATGTACGCCAGCCTGGTCGCCTCGCCCGCGAAGAGCTGCTGGCCGACCAGCCCGTCGTCCGCCAGGTTGAAGGCGTACTTGAGCATGCGCTGCGCCTGCGGCGACTTGCCGAGGATGTCGGCGGTCCACTCCAGCGCGACGTTCTCCAGCTCGGCGTGGTCGACCACCTCGTTGACCGCGCCCATCCGGTGCATCTCCTCGGCGGTGTACGGGCGGCCGCGGAAGAAGATCTCCCTGGCGAACTTCTGCCCGACCATCTTGGCAAGGTAGGCGCTGCCGTAGCCGCCGTCGAAGCTGCCGACGTCGGCGTCGGTCTGCTTGAACTTCCCGTGCTCCCGGCTGGCCAGGGTGAGGTCGCAGACCACGTGCAGGCTGTGCCCGCCGCCCGCGGCCCAGCCGTTCACCAGCGCGATCACCACCTTCGGCATGAACCGGATGAGCCGCTGCACCTCCAGGATGTGCAGCCGCCCGGCGCGCGCCGGGTCGACCGTCTCCGCGGTCTCGCCGTCCGCGTACTGGTAGCCGCTGCGGCCGCGGATGCGCTGGTCGCCGCCGGAGCAGAAGGCCCAGCCGCCGTCCTTGGGGCTCGGGCCGTTGCCGGTGAGCAGCACCGCGCCGACGTCGGAGGTCATCCTGGCGTGGTCGAGCGCCCGGTGCAGCTCGTCCACCGTGTGCGGGCGGAAGGCGTTGCGCACCTCCGGCCGGTCGAACGCCACCCGCACCGTGCCCTGCGACAGGTGCCGGTGGTAGGTGATGTCGGTCAGGTTCTCGAAGCCGGGTACCGGGCGCCACAACGCGGGATCGAAGGTCACCCCGCGATTATCGGCGCTGCCCGAAACAGCGCGGGAGCGCCCCCGTTCGGACGGTGTACAACACCCGGATAGCGTGCAGGGATGAGCGAGAAAATAGAACCGGTTATCGACATGAGTGCGATCGATCCGGAGCGGTACGAGCAGCACGCCCGGTTCTTCCCGAAGGTGTCGCGGGAGCCGATCGGGCCGAGCTTCGGGCCGTTCGTCGACGCGCTGCGCCGGGTGCAGGATCTCGCGGTGAGCGTCGACGCGCCGGACGGGGTCTACGCCGAGGCCGCGGCGCTCGCCGAGCGGCTGGCCGCGCTGCTGGAGCCGCACCGGGCGCCGGAGCTGCAGGGCCCGGCCGGGCGCGCGGTGGAGCTGCCCGGCCGCGGCAGCCTGCTGCTGCTCCCGTGGCAGACGGCCGAGGCCGGGCCGGACGGGGTCGCGATGACGGGCGTTTTCCGCCGCTTCCATCTCGGCGGCAACGGCGCCGCGCACGGCGGGGTGCTCCCGCTGCTCTTCGACGAGCTCTTCGGCTCGGTGCTGCACTACGCGGGCAGGCCGATCAGCCGGACCGGCTACCTGCACGTGAACTACCGCAAGGTAACCCCGCTGGAGCGGACGCTGGCCGTTCGCGGACGGGTCGACCGGGTCGAAGGACGGAAGACCTTCGTCACCGCGGAACTCCGCGATGATCAGGGCGAATTGCTCGCGGATGCCGAAGGATTGATGATTCAACTGCTGCCCGGGCAGCCGTAGCCGGGTGGATGCGGGCGGCGGTGCGTATAGTGGCGCGTGCTCGTACAACGAACCGATTCCGGAGGAACCTGAAAGTGGTTGCAGCACTGTCTGAATCCCTGCTCGACGATGCCAAGCGGCCGGCCTTCCTTGCCGACGCTGTCGAGGTCCTGGATGCCGAGGTCTCGGACAAGGGTGGTGCGTCCGGCCTCGCTGTGAAGGGTGGCTACGCGGCGGTCAAGAAGATCGGCCCGTCCATCGTCCCCGACGCCCTGGAGTCCCTGGCCCCGCGCCTGGTGGCCCAGCTGGAGCCCTACTGGCAGGAATACACCGCGTCCGGCAGCACCGGCAGCTTCGCCGATCTGCTGGTCGCCAAGTCCGACGAGGTCGCCGAGGCGCTGCTCGCGGTGACCGACGAGCGGGCGCAGTCCTCGACCCGCCCCGCGCTGCAGAAGGTGTACTCCTCGCTGCGCTCCTCGGCCAAGAAGAACGTGGTCGAGGCGCTGCCGCGGGTGGGTGCGCTGGTCCAGCGGCACGCGACGGTCTGACCCGTGTCTCGCGCCGCCGCCGCTGTCGCCGGCGGCGCGAGCATCGCCCCGCTGTGAGCAGGGTGACGCGGCGGCATCGGCCCGAGTCTGGAAGTCTGGAGACGTGAATCCGTCAACAGCGCAGGCGCAGGTCGTCGTCGACGAACTGGTGCGCGGCGGGGTGCTGGACGTGGTCCTGTGCCCCGGCTCCCGCAATGCCCCGCTGGCCTTCGCACTGCAGGCCGCGGATGCGGCGGGGCGGCTCCGCCTGCACATGCGCATCGATGAGCGCACCGCGGGATTCCTCGCGGTCGGGCTCACCCTGTCCGGCCGCGCCCCGGTGCCGGTGGTGATGACATCCGGCACCGCCGTGGCCAATCTCGGCCCCGCCGTGCTGGAGGCCAACTACGCCAGGGTGCCGCTGGTGGTGCTCAGCGCCAACCGGCCCTACGAGATGCTCGGCACCGGCGCCAACCAGACGGTCGAGCAGCTCGGGCTCTTCGGCAGCCAGGTGCGCGCGACCATCAGCCTCGGGCTGGCCGAACTCGAGGCCGATCCCGGCTACACGCGGCAGAACAGCGTCTGGCGCTCGGCGGTCTGCCGGGTGCTCGCCGCCGCCCGCGGTACCCGCTCCGGCAATGCCGGGCCGGTGCACTTCGACATCCCGCTGCGCGAGCCGCTGGTCCCCGACCCGGACGCGCCCGCGATCCCCGGCCGCGCGGGCGACGCCCCGTGGACCCGCACCGAGAACGCCACGCTCGACGTCCCGCTCGCCATCGACCTCACCGCGGACACCGTGGTGATCTCCGGCCACGGCGCCGGGCTGCGGCCCGAGCTCGCCGCGCTGCCCACCGTCGCCGAGCCGACCGCGCCGCTGCACGGCCCCGCCCTGCATCCGCTGGCGCTGCCGCTGCTCCGGCCGAAGCAGGCGATCATCACCGGCCGCCCGACCCTGCACCGCCCGGTCGCCAAGCTCCTCGCCGACCCGGAGGTCACCGTCTACGCGCTGACCACCGGCCCGCGCTGGCCGGACGTCTCCGGCAATGTCGTCGGCACCGGGACCAGGGCCGTCGTCTCCGGCGTTCCGGACCCGGCCTGGCTCGCCCGCTGCCACGACCTCAACGAGCGCGCGCACCATGCCGTCCGGGACGAACTCGCCGGCCACCCCAAGCCGACCGGGCTGCACGTCGCCGCCGTGGTCGCCGACGCGCTGCGCGAGGGCGACCAGCTGCTGCTCGGCGCCTCCAATCCGGTGCGCGACACCGCGCTGGTCTCCGCGCCGCGGCCGGGCATCACCGTGGTCTCGAATCGCGGCGTGGCGGGCATCGACGGCACCGTCTCCACCGCGCTCGGCGCCGCCATGCGGCACGACGGCCGCACCTTCGCCCTGATCGGCGACCTGACCTTCCTGCACGACGCCTCCGGGCTGCTCATCGGCCGCGGCGAGCCGCGCCCGGACGACCTCACCATCGTGGTCGCCAACGACGACGGCGGCGGCATCTTCGAGCTGCTCGAACAGGGCGACCCGCAGTACGCCGGGGTCTTCGAGCGGGTCTTCGGCACCCCGCACGGCATGGACCTGGCCGCGCTCTGCGCCGCCTACCGCATCCCGCACCGGCAGGTGGATACCGCCGAGCTGGCGGCGGCGCTCACCGGCCACGCGCATGGGGTGCGGGTGCTCGAGGTCGCGACCGAGCGCTCCGGGCTGCGCGAGCTGCACGCCTCGGTGCGCGCCGCCATCGGCTGAGGGCTACTCCCGCTCGTCGTCGAGCGGGACCTCGATGCGCTGCTCCACCACGTCGGCGGGGTCGGCGCTCCACAGGTCGCCCGGCACCTCCGGCGGCGGCGCGTCGTCGGCCGGGTCGACCGGGCGGGACTGGTCGGCCAGATCGGCCTCGGACACCTCGAACGTGGCGGGTGTGCTGCGATCTACCATCGTGCGCTCCTCTCCGCGGGGGTTCTCTGTCCGGAGCCGGTATACCCACGGTGCGGCGATGAATTCCGCGGCCCCGGCCCGTCGGTATCGGTGAGAGCCGTACCGAGGAACAGGAGATCCGTCGTGACCGCTACCGCCCCCACGTTCGATTTCGCCGTCGCCGCCGACCGGATGGCCGCCCTGGTCGCCGGGATCGGCGACGATCAGCTCACCGGCCCGACCCCGTGCCCCGGTGTTCCGGTGGCCGCCCTGCTCGGGCACGTCGCCGGGCTCACCGAGGCATTCCGGCAGGCCGCGGTCAAGGAGGTCGACGGCTCGCAGCCGCCGGAGGTGGCCGCGAGCGAGCTGCCCGCCGACTGGCGCACGCTCATCCCGACGCGGTTGAACGCGCTGGTCAGCGCGTGGCGCGAGGAGGAGGCGTGGGCGGGGGAGACCGAGGCGGGCGGGGTTACCGCGCCTGCCCCCGCGATGGCGGCGGTGGCGCTGGACGAGCTCGTCATCCACGGCTGGGACCTGGCCCGCGCCACCGGGCTGCCCTTCGACGTCACGCCGGGCGAGCTCGAGGTGCTGGAGGGGTTCCTCGCCGGAATGCCCGCCGAGGGGACGCCGGGGCTCTTCGGCCCGGCCCAGCCGGTCGCCGCGGACGCCTCCCGCCTGGACCGGGTGCTGGCCCGCACGGGGCGCAGGGCCGACTGGACCGCCTGAGGCGGAAGCCGGGCCGGACCGCTCGAGCAGTCCGGTCCGGATCGGGTCAAGTCGCGATGAAGCGGCCGGCGGCGATGGCGTCCACGGCCGCTGCGGCGGCGCGCACCGCGGCGGGGTCGTCGAGCGGGTCGCCGCTGATCAACAGCCGGTAGTAGAGCGGCGCCGCGACCGCGGAGAGCACCGCCCGCGGATCGGTGCCGACCGGCGCCTCCCCGCGCGCGATCCCGTCGGTGACGCAGGGCGCCCACTCCGCCAGCCGCACGTCGTAGAAGCGCCGCAGCGCGACCTCGGTCGCGGGGTCGGCGGTCCCGGCCGCGATCACCGCGCGGAACAGCCGCCCCTGCCTGGCGTCGGTGAGCGTGCCGAGCACCAGCCTGGCATTGGCAAGCAGGTCCCCGCGCAGGGTGCCGGTGTCGGCGCGCGGCACCGACTCCTCCGCCATGGCCACCAGCAGGTCGGTCACCAGCCCGGCTGGCGTGCCCCAGCGCCGGTACACCGTGGTCTTGCCGACCTCGGCCAGCGCAGCGACCTCGGTGAGATCCAGCGCGCCGAGGCCGCGCTCGGCGAGCAGGTCGCCCGCGGCCCGCAGCACCGCCGCGCGCACCCTTGCGGTGCGCCCGCCGGGCCGGACCGACCCCGGGTCCGAAGTCATAACGGGTCTCCAGTTCCATTTGTGGCCGCTCGGGCGTACTGTCGGACGAGTTAACGGAACTATAGACCCTTTAGGAGTGATCATGGAGTATCGGCGATCCGGTGCCTCCGGTCTCGTCCTGCCCGTGCTCGGCTTCGGCGCGGGCACCTTCGGCGGCCGCGGCGAACTCTTCGGCGCCTGGGGCGATACCGACGTGGCCGCCGCCCGGCGGCTGGTCGACATCTGCCTGGAGGCGGGCGTCACCCTCTTCGACACCGCCGACGTCTACTCCGACGGCGCCTCCGAGGAGGTGCTCGGCGCGGCGCTGCGCGGCCGCCGCGACCGGGTGCTGATCAGCACAAAGGCCGGGCTGCCGACCGGCCCCGGCCCGGACGAGGCAGGCACCGGCCGCGCCCGGCTGGTGCGCGCGGTGGAGGCGGCGCTGCGCCGGCTCGGCACCGAGCACATCGACCTGTTCCAGCTGCACGCCTTCGACGCGCAGACCCCGGTCGAGGAGACGCTGAGCGCGCTCGACGACCTGGTGCGCGCGGGCAAGCTGCGCTATATCGGCGCCTCCAACTTCGCCGGCTGGCAGCTCATGAAGTCACTCGCCGCCGCCGACCGGAACGGGCTCACCAGGTACGTCGCGCACCAGGTGTACTACTCGCTGGTCGGCCGGGACTACGAGTGGGAACTCATGCCGCTCGGTCGCGACCAGGGCGTCGGCGCGCTGGTCTGGTCACCGCTGGGGTGGGGGCGGCTGACCGGGCACATCCGCCGCGGCGCCGCGCTGCCGTCGGGCAGCAGGCTGCACCGGACCGCCGCCGCGGGCCCGCCGGTGGACGACGAGCGGCTGTACCGGGTGGTCGACGTGCTGGACGAACTCGCCGCCGAGACCGGCCACGCCGTCCCGCAGCTCGCCCTGGCCTGGCTGCACACCCGGCCGACCGTGACCAGTGTGATCGTCGGCGCGCGGAACGAGGAGCAGCTGCGGCAGAATCTCGGCGCGCTCGAGGTCGCGCTGACGCCGGAGCAGCTGGCCCGGCTGGACGCCGCCAGCGCGACCACCCCGCCCTACCCGCGCTACCCCTACCACCGGCTCCCGGACTTCGCCCGGCTCGACCCGCCGCTGGCAGGCGTTCAGTAGACGTCCCGGACGTAGCGCTTCTCCGCGACGAGCTGCTTGCGGAAGGCGCGGGCGCCGTCGTCGTCGAGCTTGCCGTGCACCCTGGCGATGGTGAGCAGCGCCTCGTCGACGTCGGTGGCCATTCTGGCCGCATCCCCGCAGACGTAGAAGTACGCGCCGTCGCGCAGCCAGGACCACAGCTCGGCGCCGTGCTCGATCATCCGGTGCTGCACGTAGACCCGCTCCCGCTGGTCCCGGGAGAAGGCCAGGTCGAGCCGGGTGAGGAAGCCGGAGCGGAACATGTCCTCCAGCTCGGCGCGGTAGTAGAAGTGCTGCGCGGCGTGCTGGTCGCCGAAGAAGAGCCAGTTGCGGCCGGGGGCGCCGAGCGCGCGGCGCTCGTGCAGGAAGCCGCGGAAGGGGGCGATGCCGGTGCCGGGGCCGACCATGATCATCGGGGCGGTGCGGTCCAGCGGCGGGCGGAAGTGCGGCGCGCGCTGCAGGAAGATCGGGACCTCGGTGCCCGCCCGGTCGGCGAGGAAGGTGGAGCAGACGCCGCCGCGCTCGGCGTAGCGGACGACGCCGACGGTGAGCTCCACCTCGTGCGGGCTCACCCGCGGGCTGGAGGAGATCGAGTACTGGCGCGGTTGCAGCTTCTTCAGCGCGCCGAGCCACTCCACCAGGTCGGCGCGGACCGGGAAGTCGCGCAGCACGTCGACCGCCTGCTTGTCCCACAGGTAGCTGTCGAGTTCGTTGCGGTTGTCCCGGCGCAGCAGTTTCGCCAGCTGGTTGTTGCCCGGGTGGTGCTCGGCGACGAAGGTGAGCAGGTCGTTGCTGACCCTGGTGATGTCGTAACGGGTGGCGAGCGCCTCGGCCAGCGGGAGCTCGGCGCCGTCCACCTCGACCGAGCGGGCGCCGTCCAGGCCGGTGGCGGCGAGCCACTCGGCGACCAGCGCGTCGCCGTTGCGCGGCCAGATGCCGAGCGCGTCGCCCGCCTCGTAGCGGACGTCGAGGTCGCGCAGGTCGAAGCCGAAGCGGCGGACCTCCTTCGCGCGGCCCGCGGAGAGCACCTCGTTGCGCACCAGGGGCGCGCGGACCGGCGCATTGCGGGTGAACCGCGCGGCGCGCTTCGTCTCCGGGCGCACCGCCGTCGCGATCCCGCCCCCGGCCGGACCGGGGACACCCCCCGCTCCGGCACGCATGCTGCCCATGCCTGCCGGGCCGGCACCCGCGCCGAGCAGGATGCCGCCCCTGTTCAGCGGTACGCCGCCGTTGGCCGGTACCCCGCCCGCACCGACCGGGCGGCCGTCGGCCCCGTCGGGAAACCCACCGGGGCCGACCGGCACACCGTCGGTGCCCGAGGGGCCGCCGTTCGCGCCCGAGGGGCCGCGACCCGCGCCATCGCCCGCCTGCCCGGCATCGGCACCGCCCGGCCCCAGCGCCGCGAGCACCGCGTCGAACCAGGCATCCGCCGCCTCGCCGTACTCCGGCTCACTGTCCACCCTGGTCAGCAACCGCTGCGCGCCGCGGGCGGCGAAGGTCTCGTCCAGCTTGCGGCCGTGCCCGCAGAAGTCGTCGTAGGAGGAGTCGCCGAGCGCGAAGACGGCGTACCGCATGCCGCTGAACCGCCCGGGGTGCTCGGCCAGCCGCTCCCAGAAGTCGCGGCCGTTGTCCGGCGGCCCGCCGTCGCCGAAGGTGCTGCTCACCACCAGCACGTCGCCGCCGAGCTCGGCCGGGTCGCAGGCGTCCATGTCGCGCAGCCTGGGGCTGAACCCGGCCGCGGTGAGCCGCCCGGCCGCGCTCGCCGCCAGCTCCTCCGCGGTGCCGGTCTGCGAGGCCCAGAGCACCGTCACCGCGCGCTCCGGCGCCGCGTCGGCGGTCTCGCCCGCCCGGGAGTACATCCCGGCCAGCAGCCCGTCGATCCAGATCCGGCTGCCCGGCGAGATCGGCGCGGTCACCGGGAGCACCGGCTGCCCGGTCACCGGGAGCGACTGCAGCGCGGCGAGGTAGCCGGAGAGGTAGATCCGCTCCGCCTCGCTCAGCGTCGGCGCGGTGCCGGCCAGCCCGAGCACCGCGGCCAGCGGGTGCGCCGCGGGGGCAGGCTGCGGCGTGGGCCTCGGCGCGGCAGGCACCCGGCGCAGCGCCACCGCGCAGGCCTTGAACTCCGGCTGCAGCGAGTCCGGGTCGACCGCGTCGTTGGTGACGGCGTTGATGGTCAGGTACTCGCCGTGCTCGTCGTTCCAGTGGAACGGCGCGAAGCAGTCACCGGGCCGCACCCGATCCGAGATCCGCGCGGGCAGCACCGCCCGGCCCCGCCGCGAGGTGATCTCGATTCCGTCGCCGGGCCGGATCTCCAGCCGATCCGCGTCGGCCGGGCAGATCTCCAGGAACGGCTCCCCGGTGAGCTTGGTCAGCTTGCCGATCCGCCCGGTCTTGGTCATGGTGTGCCACTGGTGCTGGAGCCTGCCGGTGTTGAGCAGGAACGGGTGGTCGTCGTCCGGCATCTCCCGCGGCGGCAGGTGCGGCCGCGCGAGGAACACCGCGCGCCTGCTCGGCGTGGCGAAGGCCAGCCGCGGGGTGCTGCCGTCCGCGGCGGTGAACAGCGTCTGGCTGACCCCGTCGTTGACGTAGCGGATCGGGTTACGCGGCCGCTCCGGGTCGGGGCACGGCCACTGCATCGGCCCGTCGCGCAGCGCCGCGTGGCTCATGCCGCGCAGGTCGTAGCCGGTGGCCGGGTTGGCGAAGCGGGTGATCTCGGCGAAGACCTCGGCCGCCGTCTCGAACTCGAAGCCTGGGAAGCCCATGGCCCGCGCGACCTGCGCGATCAGCAGCCAGTCCGGCCTGGCGTCGCCGCGCGGCGGCACCGCCTGCCCGAGCAGCGTCACCGTGCGCTCGGAGTTCACCATGGTGGCCTCCGCCTCGGCCCAGAGCGTGGCGGGCAGCACGATGTCGGCGTAGGTGTTGGTCGCCGTCGCGGCGTAGGCGTCCTGGGTGATCACCAGGTCGGCGGCCTCCAGCCCGGCGATCACCGTGGTCCGGTTCGCCACCGTCGCCACCGGGTTGGTGCAGATGATCCAGGCCGCCCTGATCCGCCCCGCGCTCAGCTCCCGGAACATCTCGATGGTGCCCGGCCCGGCCTCGTCCCGGATGGTGCCCGCAGGCAGCTCCCATGCCGTCTCAACGAAGGCGCGGTCGGCGGGGGAGAGCAGGCTGCGCTGGCCGGGCAGCCCCGGCCCCATGTACCCCATCTCCCGCCCGCCCATGGCGTTCGGCTGGCCGGTGAGCGAGAACGGCCCGCTGCCCGGACGGCAGATGGCCCCGGTGGCGAGGTGCAGGTTGACCACCGCGTTGGTGTTCCAGGTGCCGTGCGTGGACTGGTTCAGCCCCATGGTCCACAGCGACATCCACTCGCCGGCCTCGGCGATCATCCGCGCCGCGGTGCGGATGTCCGGCTCGGCCAGCCCGGTGAGCTCGGCGACCCGCTCCGGCGGGTACTCGGCAAGGAACTCCGGCATGGCGTCCCAGCCCTCGGTGTGCGCGGCGATGAACTCGGCGTCGATCGCGCCGTCCGCGACGAGCAGGTGCAGCAGGCCGTTCAGCAGCGCCAGGTCGGTGCCTGGCGCGATCTGTAGGAAGAGGTCGGCGCGGTCGGCGGTCTCGGTGCGGCGCGGGTCGACCACGATCAGCTTGGCCCCGGCCTTGAGCCGGTCCGCCATCCGCAGGTGCAGGATCGGGTGGCAGTCGGCGGTATTGGCGCCGATCACGAAGAACAGGTCGGCGGCGTCGAAGTCGTCGTAGGAGCCGGGCGGGCCGTCCGACCCGAGCGACTGCTTGTAGCCGGTGCCCGCGCTGGCCATGCAGAGCCGCGAGTTGGCCTCGATGTGCACCGTGCGCAGGTACCCCTTGGCCAGCTTGGTGGCCAGGTACTGCGCCTCCAGCGACATCTGCCCGGAGACGTACAGCGCGACGGCGTCCGGCCCGTGCTCGTCCAGGATCGCCTTCAGCCGGGCCGCGGCCTCGGCGACGGCGTCGTCCACCGGAACCGGCTCCGGCTCACGGTTCCGCGCCGGACGCCGCAGCGCGGTGCTCATCCGCCCGTCCGTGCGCATGAGCTCGGCGTGCGTCGCGCCCTTGGTGCAGAGCCTGCCCGCGTTCGCCGGGTGCAGCTTGTCGCCCGCGACCTTCGCGATCACCGGCACGCCGCGCTCGACCCCGGTCGCCACGGTGATGCCGCAGCCGACACCGCAGTACGAGCACTGTGTGCGCACCGTATCCGCTTCCCGCATGGAGTCCATGGTGCTGCGGCGCGGTTGCGCGGTTTTTACCCGACGTTATCGTCAGGTGACATTCCGCCTCACCGGCGAAAATTTTCCCGGTGAGCTGTGGCGGGAATCACGAAAGCGCAGGTCAACCGAGCTTGAAACCCCGGTGCAGGGCGACTACGCCGCCGGTCAGGTTGCGCCACTTCACCGTGGACCAGCCCGCCTCGGTGATCCGCCGCGCCAGCTGGCGCTGCGCGGGCCAGGCCCGGATGGACTCGGCCAGGTAGACGTACGCGTCCGGGTTGCTGCTCACCGCGCGCGCCACCCGGGGCAGCGCCTTCATCAGGTACTCCATGTAGGCCGTGCGGAACGGCCCGAGCACCGGCGTGGAGAACTCGCAGATCACCAGCCGCCCGCCGGGCTTGGTGACGCGCAGCATCTCGCGCATGGCGAGGTCGATGTCGGCGACGTTGCGCAGCCCGAAGGAGATGGTGACGGCGTCGAAGGAATCGTCGGCGAAGGGCAGCGCCATGGCGTCGCCCGCGACCATCGGCACCTGCCTGCCGCGACCGGCGGCCAGCATGCCCTGCGAGAAGTCGGCGGCGACGCACCAGGCGCCGGAGCGGCGCAGCTCCACCGTGGAGACGCCGGTGCCCGCGGCCAGGTCGAGCACCCGCTCGCCGGGGCGCGGATCGAGCGCGCGCCTGGTCGCCCAGCGCCAGTACCGGTCCTGCCCGCCGGAGATCACGGTATTGGTGAGGTCGTACCGCTTCGCGACCCCGTCGAACATCGACGCGACCTCGTCCGGCCGCTTCTCCAGCGAGGCCCGGATCGTCTCGCGCTGTCCTGTTTTCGCCACACCGCGACCCTATCCGGTCACGGGTGTTTCACCCTTCAGGCCGTGTGTGATGTGCGTTCCGTCCAGCCGGTCACCGCGGCGTAGTGCCCCATGAGCTCGTCGCAGATCGCGGGCCAGGTGCGGTGCAGCACCGACCTGCGGGCCGCGACGGCGTATCTGGCGCGCAGCGTCAGGTCGCGCAGCGCGTCGACCGCGCTCGGCAGCAGCTCCTCGAACCGCTCGACCGGGAGCAGGTAGCCGTTGCGGCAGTGCGCGACGAGGTCGCGCGGGCCACCCGCGTCCGGCCCGATCACCGGAACGCCTGCGGCCAGTGCCTCCTGCACGCCCTGGCAGAAGGTTTCGTGCTCGCCCGGGTGCACCATGACGTCGAGGCTCGCGTACGCCGCGGCCAGCTCCAGCCCGCCCAGCTCGCCGGTGAAGACCGCGCCGGGCAGCAGCTGTTCGAGCCGGGCGCGCTCCGGGCCGTCGCCGACGATCACCAGCCGCACGCCCGGATCGCGGGCGAGCACGGCCAGCCGGTCCACGTGCTTCTCCGGCGCCAGCCTGCCGACGAAGCCGACCAGCATCCGCTCGGCGCCGCCGAGCCAGCGTTCGCGCAGCTCCCGGCTGCGCCGCGAGGGCGCGAAGCGGGCGATGTCGACGCCTCGGCCCCAGCGGTGCACCCGGGGGATGCCGTGTGCGGCCAGATCGGCGGCGGCCGCGCTGGACGGCGCGAGCGTGCGGGTGGCGCCCTCGTGGATCCGCCTGGTCCAGCCCCAGGCGGCCCGTGCGGCCAGGCTCAGCCCGTAACTCTCGGCGAAGCCGGCGACATCGGTCTGGTAGACGGCGACGCTCGGCAGGTCCAGCCGCAGCGCCGCGCCGAGCCCGCCGGCGCCGAGCAGGAAGGGCGAGGCCAGGTGCACCACGTCGGCGTCGAAGGCGGCGATGGCGGCGGTGATGCCGGGCTGCGGCAGCCCGACCGGCAGTGAGCTGATCTTCGGCACCATGACCGCGGGCACCCGGTGCACCCGGAATCTGCCCTGGTGATCCGGGGCGGGCGGCAGCCCGCGCACGGTGTCGGGCGCGACCACGAGGGCGTCGTGGCCGAGCCGGTCCAGATGGTCGAGCACCCGGAGGACGGAGTTCGTGACACCGTTCATGTTCGGCGTGAACGACTCCGCGACGATGGCTACGCGCACCCGTCCAGCCTCGCAATTCCGGTGACCGGCGGCGCCACGGCTTCGTGAAGGGCGCGGAAAGTTCGGGCGAACGCTCAGTTCTTCCTGCGCCGCGGCAGGTACCACAGCAACGGAAGGGCGATCAGCCAGACGACCACGATCACCGATCCCGCCGGGATGATCGCCACGGTGGCGTCGCGCCCGGCCACCCGCACCAGATCCGGGTCGGCCCGGTTGTACTCGACGTTGATGTTCTGCCCCGCGGTCAGGTTGGTCGGGTACAGCACCCCGACCTTGGGGTTGTGCGTCACGCCGTCCGGCGTCACGTACATCACGGCCGAGCGCAGCCGCCCGGCGGAGAGCACCTCGGCCGTTGTCACGCCGCGATCCGAGCTGATCAGGTAGTCGTTGCGGAAGGCGGCGAGCACGAGCAGCACCATGAGCGCGCTGATCGCCGCGGCGACGACGAGCACCGTCAGCCCGCCCCGCCCCAGCGAACCCGAACGCGCCACGCGGAGGCTGGTTTCCGACACCGGGCCAGGTTAGTGGACGGGTCCGCTAGCGTGTGCGCCCATGTCCCGCACCTATAGCTTCACCGTGCCCTATTCCGCCCCGGTGACCCTGCTTCACCGGGCATACACCGATCCCGAGGCCTGGCGCGCGCGCTTCGCCGAGGCCAAGTCCGCGAACTACGACCTCGAGCACCCCGACGGCGAGGGCAGTATCCGCATTCACATGTCCGAGCGGGTCGGCGGCGACGCCGTGCCCAAGGTGGTCCGCTCGGTGCTCGGCCGCGAGTTCACCCTGGAGCGCACCGACACCTGGAACCGGCTGGACGGCGAGCGCGCCACCGGCTTCTTCACCGCCGCCACCACCGGGGTGCGCGGCGAGCTCGCAGGCGACTACCTGCTCCGCCCCACCGCCGACGGCGCCGTGCTGGAGATCAGCGGCGAGGCCAAGTTCGACGTCCCGGTGGTCGGCGGCGCGCTGGAGCGCATGGTCGAGCAACTGCACCAGCGCGTGGTGCAGAACGAGCGCGAGTTCTTCGCCACGTGGCTCACCGAGCACCCCGAGGGGTGAGGCTCAGGCGAAGTCGGCGGGGGTGAACTCCTTCCGCTCCACCAGCACCAGCCAGTTCCCGGAGTTGTCCCGGACGATGGCCTCGGTGCCGTAGGGCCGCTCGGCAGGCGGCTGCACGAACTCCACGCCCTTCGCGGTGAGCTCCTCGAAGGTCCGCTGGCAGTCGTCGGTCCGCAGGCCGAGCGCCCCGTGCGTGCCGTTGGCGAGCGCCCGGCGGATGGCGTCGGCCAGCTCCGGGTCGAGCGGCGGGCCGGGCACCATGAGCGTGACCTCCAGCTCCGGGTGGTCCGGGTGCACGATGGTGAGCCAGCGGAAGCCGTTGTCACCCATGCTGACGTCGGCGGCCTCGACGAAGCCCAGCTTCTCCAGGTACCACTGCTTGGCGGCCTCCTGGTCGGTGACGTACACGGTGACCAGGGAAACATTGGTGATCGTCATACCGCTGAGGCTAGGAGCCGGAGGCAGGTTCGCGCTTCTCCGGAATTGCGGTCCGGTCCGAGAGCCCGTGCATGAAGACGTAGCAGCCGGGGATGCGCGGCGCCCCGTCGGCGAACTTGGCCTGGTAGTCCGATGGCGCCACCCCGACCAGCGCGCGGAACCGGCTGCTGAACGAGCCGAGGCTGCTGTAGCCGACCAGCATGCAGACCTCGGTCACGGTCAGGTTGGTCGCGCGCAGCAGGTCCTGCGCCCGCTCGATCCGGCGCTCGGTGAGGTACGCGGCCGGGGTCCGGCCGTATACCGCCGCGAAGGCGCGCAGGAAGTGGAACTTGGAGACGCCCGCTGCCGCGGCCAGCGCGGTCAGGTCGAGCGGCTCGGCGTAGTGCCGGTCGGCCAGGTCGCGGGCCCGGCGCAGGTGCGGCAGCAGCGCCAGCGGCGGCCTTGCGGCCATCTCAGGCGAAGGGGACGAGGTCGTCGGCGCGCATCGACCCGCGCCCCGCCGTCCGCCACAGCCGGGCGGTGAGGTCGGCGTCCTCGTCGGTCACCAGGTTGCCCATCACCCGCACCGCGGTGCGGCGCAGCAGCGCCGAGCGCATCAGCGGCGGCCCGCCCAGCGGCACCATCCTCGGGTGCGTCGCCATGCCCGCGATCCGGCGCGCCACCGAGAAGGTGCGGCCGTAGCGGGCGCGGAGCAGCTCCGGCCAGACGGTGCTCAGGTCGGGCTCGTCCAGCAGCGCGGCCAGCATGTGCCCGCCTTCGAGCCCGTAGTCGATGCCCTCGCCGTTGAGCGGGTTCACGCAGCCCGCGGCGTCGCCGATCAGCACCCAGTTCGGCCCGGCGACGTTCGACACCGCGCCACCCATCGGCAGCAGCGCCGACGCCACCGCGCGCAGCTCGCCGTCGAAGCCCCACTCGTCCCTGCGCTGCGCGGTGTAGTGCTCCAGCAGCGGCTTCAGCGCGATGTGCGACGGCCTGCGCTCGGTGGCCAGCGAGCCGACGCCGATGTTCACCTCGCCGTTGCCGAGCGGGAAGATCCAGCCGTACCCGGGTACCAGCGCGCCGTCGGCGTTGCGCAGCTCCAGGTGCGAGGTGATCCACTGGTCGTCGCTGCGCGCCGAGCGGATGTAGGCCCGCGCCGCGGTGCCGTAGGCGAAGCGGCGGTGCCAGCTGCGTCCCAGCTGCTTGCCGATCGGCGAGCGCACCCCGTCGGCCACCACCAGGGTCCTGCACTCGACGGTGTGCATGCCGGAACCGGTCTTGACGGTGATCCCGCGCACCCGCTCGCCGTCGCGGAGCACCTCGACGGCCTTGGTGCCGTCCAGCATGCGCGCGCCCGACTTCACCGCCGTCTGCCGCAGCGTGTCGTCCAGCTCGGTGCGCGGCACCGCGCTGCCGTAGGTCGGGAACGACCCGCCCGGCCAGGGCAGCAGCTCCTCCCGGCCGAACCCCGCCATCCGCAAACCGTGGTTGACGGTGTGCGCGCGCAGCCACGGGCCGAGCCCGAGGTGCTCCAGCTCGGCGGTGGCGCGCGGGGTGAGGCCGTCGCCGCAGGTCTTGTCCCTCGGGAAGACCGCGCCGTCGATCAACAGCACGTCACGGCCGTCCCTGGCCGCCCAGGCGGCGGCCGCCGAGCCCGCCGGGCCCGCGCCGACCACGAGCACCTCGACCGCGGCGGGGATGACGTCCGGTGCTTCCATGACTCCATCCTCGCAGGGCCGCGCCCCCGCGCAAGTGACGGTGTTCATGGGCGGCCGTGACGCGACAGGCTAGGTTCTCTACCGTGGGGTCGGACGCGTCGCTGGGAGAAGAGATGAGTACATCGGCTGTGAGCGCGGGGAACACGGTGGTGGGCGGGGTCGAACTCGGCGACGACAAACTCGCCGAGACCGTTCGCACCGGCCTCGCCGCCGTGGAGAACCTGCTGGTCGAGGAGCTCTCCGACGGCGCGGACTTCCTCCAGGAGGCCGCGCTGCACCTGGCCAAGGCCGGCGGCAAGCGGTTCCGCCCGCTCTTCACGATCCTCACCGGACAGCTCGGCCCGCGCCCCACCGACCCGGACCTGATCACCGCGGGCACCGTGGTCGAGCTGGTGCACCTCGCGACGCTCTACCACGACGATGTGATGGACGAGGCACAGCTGCGCCGCGGCGCCCCGAGCGTCAACGCCCGCTGGGGCAACAGCTTCGCCATCCTGGCGGGCGACTACCTCTTCGCGCACGCCTCCCGGCTCACCTCGACGCTCGGCCCGGACGCGGTGCGGATCATCGCCGAGACCTTCGCCGAGCTGGTCACCGGCCAGATGCGGGAGACCATCGGCGCCACCGAGCGGCAGGACCCGGTCGAGCACTACCTGCGCGTGGTCTGGGAGAAGACCGGCTCGCTGATCGCCGCGGCCGGGCGCTTCGGCGGCACCTTCTCCGGCGGTGCCGGCGAGCACGTCGAGCGGCTGGCCCGGCTCGGCGACGCGGTCGGCACCGCCTTCCAGATCTCCGACGACATCATCGACATCTCCTCGGCCGCCGAGCAGTCGGGCAAGACGCCGGGCACCGACCTGCGCGAGGGCGTGCACACCCTGCCGGTGCTGTACGCGCTGCGCGAGGAGGGGCCGGTCGGCGACCGGCTGCGCACCCTGCTCGCCCGCCCGCTGAGCAGCGACGACGAGGTGAGCGAGGCGCTGGCCCTGCTCGCCGACTCGCGCGGCCTGGTCGAGGCGGGGGAGAAGCTGCGCGGCTACGCCGACCTCGCCTACGCCGAGCTGGCCGCGCTGCCCGCAGGCCCGGCCAACGACGCGCTGGAGCAGCTGGTCCGCTACACCATCGAGCGCGTCGGCTGAATCACCCCGATCGACCCACCCCGTGCGGAACTCCGCGCGGGGTCCGGGTCGTTGTCGCCTAGGACAGCAAGGGTGAGAAGGGGGATCGCGGGGGGCGAGGAGCGGAATGCACGGGCACGGCTACGCCAACGGACTGAAGACCTTCGGCCTCATGGTCGGGCTCTCCGCCCTGATCGTGCTGGCCGGCGCCCTGTTCCGGAATCCGGTGATCCTGGTGCTCGCGGTGCTGATCGCCGTCGGCACCAACGCGTACGCCTACTTCAACAGCGACCGGCTGGCGTTGAAGGCCATGCACGCCCAGCCGGTCTCCGAGCTGGAGGCGCCGGTCATCTACCGGATCGTCCGCGAGCTCGCGACCCTCGCCCGCCAGCCCATGCCGCGGCTCTACATCAGCCCGACCAACGCCCCGAACGCCTTCGCCACCGGCCGCAACCCGCGGCACGCCGCGGTCTGCTGCACCAGCGGCATCCTGCAGCTGCTCGACGAGCGTGAGCTGCGCGCGGTGCTCGGCCACGAGCTCTCGCACGTCTACAACCGGGACATCCTGATCTCGTCGGTCGCGGGCGCGCTCGCCGCGGTGATCTCCGGCCTGGCGAACCTGGCCTACTTCACCTCGTTCTTCGGCGGCAACCGGGACGGCGGGCCGAACCTGATCGGGGTGCTGCTGCTCTCGCTGCTCGGCCCGATCGCGGCCGCGCTGGTCAAGCTGGCGGTCTCCCGGTCGCGGGAGTACCAGGCCGACCAGTCCGGCGCCGAGCTGACCGGCGACCCGCTGGCGCTCGCCTCCGCGCTGCGCAAGCTCGAGCGCGGCACGCAGGCGGCGCCGCTGCCGCCGGAGCCGCAGCTCACTGCGCAGTCGCACCTGATGATCGCGAACCCGTTCCGGGTCGGCGAGCGGGGCGCCAGGCTCTTCTCCACGCACCCGCCGATCGCCGACCGGATCGCCCGGCTGGAGGAGCTGGCCGGCGGCCGCCGCCTGCCCTAGCGGTAGTTCACGAACTGCAGCGCGATCCCGAAGTCCTCGCCCTTGAGCAGCGAGATCACGGCCTGCAGGTCGTCTCGCTTCTTGCTGCTCACCCGCAGCTCCTCGCCCTGGACCTGGGCCTTGACGCCCTTCGGCCCCTCGTCCCTGATCTTCTTGGTGATCTTCTTGGCGTGCTCGGTGTCGATGCCCTGCACCAGCGTCCCGGTGAGCTTGTAGATCTTGCCGGAGACCGCGGGCTCGCCCGCTTCGAACGCCTTGAGCGAGATGTCCCGGCGGATCAGCTTCTCCTTGAAGACCTCCAGCGCCGCCTTCACCCGCTCCTCGGCGTCGGCGCTGAGCACGACCTTGTCGTCACCGGACCACTCGATGGCGGCACCGGTGCCGCGGAAGTCGTACCGGGTGCCCAGCTCCTTCGCGGCCTGCTGCAGCGCGTTGTCGACCTCCTGGCGGTCGACCTTGCTCACGACATCGAACGACGAATCGGCCACGCTGTGCTCCTGTCCCCGAGGTATGTATGCACCGGGCACATTAGCGCGCGTGACCTGGTGGTTTGCAATCCGGGGGGCCCCGGGATGTATTCTGCTCATCGCACTGAGGTGCGCACGGCAGATTGCCCGAGCGGCCAATGGGAGCGGACTGTAAATCCGTCGGCGAAAGCCTACGTAGGTTCGAATCCTACATCTGCCACCCCGAAGTCCCCGTCGATCACGGTCGGCGGGGACTTCGCTGTTTACCGCCTCTCACCAGGCGATTTGGTGCGGCGACGGGGGAGTGTGTAACCTCGTTCAAGACTTCGAGCCACCGAGTCGGACGTCCTTCGAGTTCGGTGCGAGCGCAGTCATGCCCCCTTAGCTCAGTCGGTAGAGCGTTTCCATGGTAAGGAAAAGGTCAACGGTTCGATTCCGTTAGGGGGCTCGCAATTCCCGTGCACAAGGCGGTGTAGCTCAGTCGGTAGAGCAAACGACTCATAATCGTTGTGTCGCCGGTTCAAGTCCGGCCATCGCTACCATGTAGAGAGTACGCACCGAACACCGGAAAGAAGGCAAAGCCGTGGCCGCGAAGTCCACTGATGTCCGGCCGAAGATCACTCTGGCCTGCGAGCAGTGCAAGCATCGCAACTACATCACCAAGAAGAACCGGCGCAACGACCCGGATCGGCTGGAACTGAAGAAGTTCTGCCCGAACTGCGGCACGCACCGGGCGCACCGCGAATCGCGCTGATCTGGCACGCGTGGCCACTGCCGCGTGAACAGCCCGCCGGGGTCGGACGTCATGTCCGGCCCCGCTCGCGTTGCCGGACCGTGGCGGTAACCGTCCGACGAGATCCCGGCGTCCGGGGTCAGATAGGTACAGTCCCTCCCGTGACATCGAACACCGGCACCACCGAAGTCGATCCGGCCGCACACGCGGCGGCGATGGTCGGTCATCACTACCGCGTCGACGACTACTACGAGGTCGGGCGCGAGAAGGTGCGCGAGTACGCGCGGGCCGTGCAGGACTACCACCCGGTGCACTGGGAGGAAGATGTCGCCCGCGAGTACGGCTACCCCGGGCTGCTCGCTCCGCTCACCTTCATCTCGCTGGTCGGCATCCTGGCCCAGCGCAAGCTGTTCGAGAACGTGGTCACCGGCTACGACCTGAGCCAGATCATGCAGACCGACCAGGTGCTGGAGTTCCACCGCCCGATCGCGGTCGGCGACAAGCTGATCTGCGACGTCTACCTGGACTCGTTCCGGCAGGCGTTCGGCGGCGACATCATCGTCACCAAGAACATCGTCTCGGACGCGGCGGGTGAGCTGGTGCTCACCACCTACACCACGCTGGTCGGCCGCACCGGCGGCGACATCGACCCGAACGTGAACGAGGCCGTCCGCAAGGTGCTCATGCACGGCATGGGCGACGACGAGCCCGCGCACAGCGCGCCGACCGTCACGGCGGCGCCGGTGCCGCCCGCCGACGGCATCACCGCGAGCAGGCACGCGCTCTCCCTCGCCGACGTCGAGGTCGGCGCCGAGCTGCCGCCGCGCACCGTCCGGCTCACCCGCGGCGACCTGGTGAACTACGCGGGCGTCTCCGGCGACGCCAACCCGATCCACTGGAGCGACGAGGTCGTCAAGCTGGTCGGGCTGGACAACGTGGTCGGCCACGGCATGCTCACCATGGGGCTCGGCGGCGGCTTCGTCACCTCGTGGCTCGGCGATCCGGGCGCGGTCAAGGAGTACAACGTCCGGTTCACCAGCCCGGTCTTCGTCGGCGCCGACGAGCCCGCCGAGGTCGAGTACACCGGTAAGGTGAAGTCGGTGGATCCGGAGGCGCGGACCGCGGTCGTCGCCATCGTGGCGAAGTCGGCGGGGCGCAAGATCTTCGGCCGCGCGACCGCGACGGTGCAGCTGTCCTGACCTGCGGGTCGGTACCGGATTGGCTTATCGGGTGGACGGTAACGTACACTCGGGAATCTGGGATCACCGGTCGTAGCGCGCTGCTCTGAGGAGTGGCGCGCGTGTTGTGTGGGACCGAAACTATAATTTCAGATGGGAAATGTGGTCGGGCCCGGCGAGCTCACGGGCAGCATCGGTCCGACCGAAGGGGCGTAGCTCAACTGGCAGAGCAGCGGTCTCCAAAACCGCAGGTTGCAGGTTCAAGTCCTGTCGCCCCTGCCCTCAATGCCGGCGACGAGAGAGGATCGACGTGAGCGACGAGCGGGATACTCGCCACGGCGCGCATGCGTCCGACGACGGTGAGGACACCGCCGCATCGACTCGGCCGAGCGGCAAACGGACCGCGCGGCGGAGTCGCGTTGCCTCGTCGGCCGACACCGGTTCGGTGGCGACGATCGAACGTCCGGCTGCCAAGCCCGCCGCCAAGGCCCGGCGCGAGGGAACGGGCAATCCGTTCAAGCGCCTGATCAAGTTCCTGCGCGAGGTCGTCGCGGAACTGCGCAAGGTGATCTGGCCCAACCGGAAGCAGATGATCACCTACACGATCGTTGTTCTGGTGTTCGTGGTCTTCATGGTCGCGTTCATCGCCGGGATCGATCTGGCGTTCATCAAGGGTGTCGACTGGCTGTTCGGCTGACCGGCCCACCGGCCGGGCGGAACGACGCCGACACCGGGAGCCGATCCCGGGGAAGCCGGGCGGCGTGATCCGCCGTGCCACTCCGGCAGGCAGAAGATGTTTGTGACGACACAGGAAGCGAGCGCACCGGTGACCACCCCGGAGAACGACACCAGCGACGAGTTCCCGGCCGACCCCGCGGAGTCCGTCGAGGATTCCGTCGTCGCCGGTGCGGACGAGCAGGACGCCGCCGCATCGGACGACGCGGCCGAGCCCGCGGAGACCGCAGCCGCCGAGCCGGAGCCGGCCCCCGCCGTCGCCGAGGAGCCCGCGGATCCGGTCGCCGAGATGAAGGCCGCGCTGCGGCGCGCCCCCGGTGACTGGTACGTCATCCACTCCTACGCCGGCTACGAGAACAAGGTGAAGACCAACCTCCAGACCCGCGTGCAGAACCTGGACCTGGAGGAGTACATCTTCCAGGTCGAGGTGCCGACGGAGGATGTCACCGAGATCAAGAACGGCCAGCGCAAGAACGTCAGCCGCAAGGTGCTGCCCGGCTACATCCTGGTCCGGATGGAGCTGAACGACGAGTCCTGGGGCGCGGTGCGGAACACCCCCGGCGTCACCGGCTTCGTCGGCGCGACCTCACGGCCCTCCCCGCTGTCCCTGGACGACGTGGTGAAGTTCCTGGTCCCGGCGGCGCAGCAGCAGAAGAAGCCCGCCGCCGCCGCGCAGAGCGCGGATTCCGGCAACGACCTCGCGCCGAAGCCGGTCATCGAGGTCGACTTCGAGGTCGGCGAGTCGGTCACCGTGATGGACGGCCCGTTCGCCACCCTGCCCGCCAGCATCTCGGAGGTGAACGCCGAGCAGCAGAAGCTCAAGGTGCTCGTCTCGATCTTCGGCCGGGAGACCCCGGTCGAGCTGGCCTTCACGCAGGTCGCGAAGATCTAGTACTTGCAGAGCCGCTCTGTAGGAAAGCACGACCGACAACCGAGGAAAGAAAGATGCCCCCCAAGAAGAAGAAGCTCGCCGGGATCATCAAGCTCCAGATCAAGGCCGGAATGGCGAATCCCGCCCCCCCGGTGGGTCCCGCGCTCGGCCAGCACGGCGTCAACATCATGGAGTTCTGCAAGGCGTACAACGCCGCGACCGAGTCGCAGCGTGGCAACGTCATCCCGGTCGAGATCTCGGTGTACGAGGACCGGTCCTTCGACTTCAAGCTGAAGACCCCGCCTGCCGCGAAGCTGCTGCTGAAGGCCGCAGGCGTCGAGAAGGGCTCGGCCGAGCCGCACCGCCTCAAGGTCGCCACGGTGACCCTGGACCAGGTGCGCGAGATCGCCAAGACCAAGCAGGAAGACCTGAACGCCAACGACCTGGAGCAGGCGACCAAGATCATCGCAGGCACCGCCAGGTCGATGGGGATCACCGTCCAGAGCTGAGCGCACCCCGCTCGCTCCCCGTGGGAGGGCCGGCCAGGCCCGAGAACCACCGCTGACTTTTCGAAAGAGGACAGAGAAACATGGCAAAGCGCAGCAAGGCGTACATCGCCGCGGCCGAGAAGGTCGATCGCAACACGCTCTACTCCCCGCTGGCCGCCGCGAAGCTGGCCAAGGAGACCGCCACCACCAAGACCGACGCGACCGTGGAGGTCGCCGTCCGGCTCGGGGTGGATCCCCGCAAGGCCGACCAGATGGTCCGCGGCACCGTGAACCTGCCGCACGGCACCGGCAAGACCGCGCGCGTCATCGTGTTCGCCGCGGGCGAGAAGGCCGCCGAGGCCGAAGCTGCCGGTGCGGACGCGGTCGGCGCCGAGGAGCTGATCGAGCGGATCCAGGGCGGCTGGCTGGACTTCGACGCCGCGATCGCCACCCCGGACCAGATGGCCAAGGTCGGCCGGATCGCGCGCGTCCTCGGCCCGCGCGGCCTGATGCCGAACCCGAAGACCGGCACGGTCACCAACGACGTGACCAAGGCCGTGGCCGACATCAAGGGCGGCAAGATCAACTTCCGGGTCGACAAGCAGGCCAACCTGCACTTCGTCATCGGCAAGGCCTCGTTCGACGATGCCAAGCTGGTGGAGAACTACGGCGCCGCGCTGGACGAGATCCTGCGCGCCAAGCCGTCGACCGCGAAGGGGCGCTACGTCAAGAAGGTGACGGTGTCGACGAACACCGGCCCGGGCATCCCGGTGGACCCGAACCGCACCCGCAACCTCCTGGAGGACGAGGCGTAGTCCTCGCCCAGTACGAAACCGCAGCGGCGGGAACGCGATTCGCGTTGCCCCCGGGGTGGGTTTACGGCCGTTTTGGGTTTTAACCCCCACAAATTTTGACTGGTCAAACGGGTGGGACGACGTAGCACCCACCCCCCAAAATTTATCCCCAAAAC